>NZ_JAATOU010000003.1:0-277450 GCF_011806445.1 Pseudoalteromonas sp. HF66 | reverse complement strand
ATTTGAACCCTAGAGGGGCTACAAACCCCTGCCGGTTTTCAAGACCGGTGCATTCGACCACTCTGCCATCTCTCCGACGGCGTGCATAATAGATAAGGAAGCCGGGTTTGTGAAGCTTTTTTTTCAAAAAACTGTTTAAGTGATTAAAAAACAACTAAATCGTTCAGCATTAACACAATCAAACTCAAAATATAATCGATTTGAACTTTTCTATTATTTATCTTGTCTATTGATCCACAATAGTTTGCCCAAATATATAACTCTTGATAGGCTTAGTTCAGTTTAATAATTGGAACTAACGAACGTATAAGTTCATTTAAAGGAGCTCTAACAATGGCGTTTAATCAATCGTACAATACTGCTAGACCAGTAATGTCGACTATTGAAACCAATAAAGTTTTGAAGAATACCTATTTCTTACTAGCTATGACACTGGCATTTAGCGCAGTAACAGCGGGTATTTCAATGGCAATGAATCTACCTTATTTTATGGGTTTAGTATTTAGCTTGATTGCATTTGGTGTACTTTTTGTTGTCAACAAAAAGGCAGACAGTGCATCAGGTGTTGCCTGGGTATTCGTTTTCACAGGTTTGATGGGCGCAGGACTTGGTCCAATGCTTAACTACTACGCTGCAATGCCAAATGGCCCTATGCTTATTATGCAAGCCCTAGGTTCGACAGCCTTAATCTTCTTCGGCTTATCAGCTTACGCTCTAACCACTAAAAAAGATTTCTCATTTATGGGTGGTTTTTTAACAGTGGGCTTAATTGTGGTAATTATCGCAAGCTTAGTAAATTTATTTATTGGTAGCTCTATTACCTTTATGGTAATTAACGCTGCAGTTGTATTGATTATGTCTGGTTTAATATTATTTGACACTAGCCGCATTATTAATGGCGGTGAGACAAATTACATCCGCGCAACAGTTGCTTTATATCTGAACGTGTATAATTTATTTACGTCACTTCTACACCTACTTGGTGCAAGTGATGACTAATTAAATAGTTCTGCTAAAATAGCCCCTTTCTAGGGGCTTTTTTATTGGATGCGTTTTGGCACAATTTGTACTTTCTCTTCATACCGCGCCGACCGATCATGACACGACACAACGGCTAATTAAATTTGCGCAAGCTTGTCTTGATTCTGGTCACTCAATTACAGCTATCTTTCTTTATCAAGCAGGTGTTTTCCACGCAAGTAATCATTTAGAACTTGCCAGTGATGAGTTACCAATTAATCGTTTATGGCAAGAATTAAACTCGCAAGATGTTCCTCTGCTTCTTTGTGTTACTGCTGCAGAAAAACGAGGGTTAGATATTGATAACACAGGCGTGTTTACAGTTGCTGGCTTAGCTGAGTTTGCAATGTTAGTAAGTGAAGCTGATAAATGGGTGCAGTTTAAATGAAAAACATTCTTGTGATCAGTCAACACAGTCCATTTGATGATCAACATATTCGTGAATCACTCGACACTACACTGATTTTTGCTGCTATCGAACAAAACATTAGTTGGCTTCTTAGTGGTGAGGCAGTATTAGCTCTGAAAAAAAATCAACAGCCAGAGCAACTTGGCATTAAAAACTATTTTAAAACCATTAAAACCCTTGAGTTATACGATGTTGAAAACATTTATGTCTGTGAAAAGTCGTTAATGGACTTTAACCTTTCAGAAGATAGTCTGATTATCGATGTTAAAGTAGCTAACTTTGAGCAACAGCGAGACTTAATTACAGAGCAGCATCAGGTGGTGACGTTATGAGTACATTGCATATTTTTTCGAAACCCTTATCTCACTATTGCAATAATATGTTGGCTAATCTAATTACTGCACAGGATAAGGTACTACTAGTCAGTGATGCTTGTTATAACAATATGCAATTTAAGCAGTTCTCATCCTGTCTATATTTACTTGAAGAAGATACTACAGCTCGCGATATTTCACTCAATAAAGAGGATATCGTAATAGACTACACACAGTTTGTAGAAATGACTTTAAATGCACAGAACACAATTACTTGGTAAACCATGCTTGAATTTAATAACAAACAAATAGAAACAGACAAACAAGGTTATTTACTTGATTCAAATGATTGGTGTGAAGATCTAGCGCCTATCATTGCTGAACAAGAGAACATTACTTTAAGTGAACAGCACTGGGAAGTTGTGCACTTTGTGCGTGATTTTTATCTTGAATACAACACCAGCCCAGCTATTCGTATGTTGGTCAAAGCCATGGCTCAAAAGCTTGGTGAAGAAAAAGGTAATAGCATGTACTTGTACAAACTTTTCCCTAAAGGTCCTGCTAAGCAAGCAACTAAAATTGCAGGTTTACCTAAACCAGCTAGGTGCATTTAATGGTAAACAAACCTAAAAGTAAACCACGTCGCAGTAGTGGCCGAACATACTCAAGGCCGATACAAAAACGTGAAGTAAAAAAAGCAATTAGCCCAGAGAAACGTAAAGTCGTACTGTTTAACAAACCATTTGATGTGCTTTGCCAGTTTACTGATGATCAAAACCGCAAAACGCTTGCCGACTTTATTACTATTAAAGACGTTTATGCAGCAGGACGCCTAGACAGAGATAGTGAAGGACTGTTGCTACTTACAAACTGCGGTAAATTACAACACACTCTCACTGAACCCAATAAAAAAACAGCAAAAACGTATTGGGTGCAAGTAGAAGGTGATGTTACTGATGAGGCTATCTTTGCGCTTAACAAAGGCGTAGAGCTTAAAGATGGCATGACCAAGCCTGCCAAGGTTAGGCGAATTAATGAACCCGCAATTTGGCCGCGTACCCCGCCCGTTCGCGAACGAAAGAATATTCCAACTAGCTGGTTAGAAATATCCATCACTGAAGGAAGAAACCGCCAAGTTCGCCGTATGACAGCCCATGTTGGTTTCCCTACTTTGCGATTAATTAGATATAGCATTGGTAACTATACTCTTGATGGTTTGGACAGTGGCCAGTTTAAAGTCGTGAACAATCCCGATGCATAAACCTAATGTCACAGTTGCTGCAATCGTCAGGTGTCAAGACAAGTATTTACTTGTTAAAGAGCGCGATAAGCACACAGGTGAAATTTGTTATAACCAACCAGCAGGTCATTTAGAAGCCAATGAAACCTTAGCAGAAGCAGCTCATCGCGAACTTGTTGAAGAAACTGGCATTAGCCTTAATGCCAATCACCTTGTTGGCATTTATAATTTGCATGCCGCAAATGGCGTTCACTATATGCGTTTTAGTTTTGCTTTTAATTGCCCTACACTAATAGCACCCTCCCCCCAGGATGATGATATTCTCAGCGCAGATTGGTTTAGTTTTGAACAAATTAAAAACCTACCACTGAGAAGCCCCCTCGTTTTAAAATGCATTGAAGATCATTTAGCTGGTAAAGCCTATCCACTTAGTTTGATTTACCAATAACGGCTGTGATTTTGGCTGGTTTGGGTATATAATATCGGCCTTTCCATAGCAGTTAAAAAATGACAGCGAATATTATGAGCGAAAATAGTCACATTAAAGTCATCGTGGGTATGTCCGGCGGTGTGGATTCTTCTGTATCAGCATATTTATTAAAGCAACAAGGCTATCAAGTTGAAGGCCTGTTCATGAAAAACTGGGAAGAAGATGATAATGATGAATATTGCGCTGCAGCTGAAGACCTTAAAGACGCACAAGCAGTCTGTGATAAATTAGGTATTGAGCTTCATACTGTAAATTTTGCAGCAGAATACTGGGATAATGTTTTTGAGTACTTCTTAGCAGAGTACAAAGCAGGCCGTACGCCTAACCCAGACATCATGTGTAATAAAGAAATTAAATTCAAAGCATTCTTAGAATTTGCAGCTCAAGCACTCGGCGCTGATTACATCGCTACTGGTCACTATGTGCGCCGTGAAAAACGGGGTGATAAATTTGTTATGTGTCGTGGCCTTGATGACAATAAAGATCAAAGTTATTTCTTATACACTTTAAGCCATGAACATATTGCACAAACGCTTTTCCCTGTAGGTGATATTGCTAAACCTGAAGTTCGCCGTATTGCCGAAGAGCAAGATTTAATAACTCACGATAAAAAGGACAGTACAGGTATTTGTTTTATCGGTGAGCGTAAATTCAAAGATTTCTTACAAAAATTCTTACCGGCACAGCCAGGTAAAATCGAAGATACCGATGGCAATGAAGTTGGTGAGCACGAAGGCTTGATGTATCACACTTTAGGTCAACGTAAAGGCCTCTTAATTGGTGGTATGAAAGAAGGTTCGGGTGAACCTTGGTATGTTGTAGACAAAGACATTGAACGCAATGTACTAGTTGTTGGCCAAGGTAAAGACCACCCTCGCCTATACAGCAATGGCTTAAATGCAAATCAACTACACTGGGTTGACCGTGTTGGCCCTAAAGGTACAACGCGCTGTACTGTTAAAACTCGTTATCGCCAAGAAGACATCAGCTGTACATTACTCGTTGGTGAAGATGGCATGGCTCGCGTATTATTTGATGAGCCACAAAAAGCGGTTACACCTGGTCAATCAGCCGTATTCTACGCTGATGAAGTCTGCTTAGGTGGTGGTATTATTGATTCGGTGATTAAGTAATGACAGAGCACCAAGTCATGGCTTTAGCTGCCATGTGCCAAGTTGCCAAACAAGTACAAAAAGTTGCGCAATATGGCCAAGGCAGTGATCACGAATTAGAAAAGTTATTAAGCTGTATTGTCGAAACATCACCTGATACACCTGAAGATGTATATCAGGGTAAACATAATTTACGTGAAGGCTATCGTATTTTGATTGCCCAGCTTTCTGCCGGCGCAGATAAAGACGTCGAAATCGTAAAATATGTAGGTGGCTTAATGCAATTAGAACGTGCCTTGAGCGCAAAACAAAGCAGCTTAAATGAATTAGGTCGTCGCATTGATGACGTTAAACGTCGCCTCGACCATTTTGCTATCACAGATGATACTGTAGTAGCAGCGCTTGCTGATATTTACTCGTCGGTGCTAAGCCCCCTTGGGCATCGTATTCAAGTTTACGGCAAGCCAGAGTTATTAAAACAGCAGCTCACGCAAAACAAAATTCGCGCCTTATTATTGGCCGGAATTCGTAGTGCCGTGTTATGGCGACAAATGGGCGGTAAACGCCGTCACTTTTTCTTTGCAAAAAGAAAAATCCTCGCTATTGCTAAACAATCAATTTAATTATCGTTCAAACTAGACAATTTAGGAGTCATTATGGAGCTTTCAGCGTTAACCGCTATCTCTCCGGTAGATGGTCGCTATGGCAGCAAGACCACGGAACTACGCAGTATTTTCAGCGAATTTGGTTTAATCAAATACCGTGTAACTGTTGAAGTTCGTTGGTTACAAGCTTTGTCTGCAGCTAGCGCAATCACAGAAGTACCGGCATTTAGCGACGAGGCTAATGCTTTACTTAATGCCATTGTTGATAACTTTAGCGAAGCTGACGCAGCACGCGTTAAAGAGATCGAGCGCACAACCAACCATGACGTTAAAGCAGTTGAATACCTACTTAAAGAAAAAGTGGCTGACAACGCGGAGCTTAACGCAGTTAACGAATTCATTCACTTTGCATGTACTTCAGAAGACATCAATAACTTGTCTCATGGTTTAATGCTAACTGAAGCGCGTGACAAAGTATTACTTCCATACTGTGACCAACTTCTAAATGCATTAAAAGAAAAAGCAGTTGAGTACAAGTCAGTTGCGATGATGACACGTACCCACGGTCAACCAGCAACTCCTTCTACTATGGGTAAAGAGTTTGCAAACGTCTACATGCGCTTAAAGCGTCAACGTGACCAAATTGCTAACGTAGAAATGTTAGGTAAAATCAACGGTGCTGTAGGTAACTACAACGCTCACCTAAGTGCATACCCAGATTACGATTGGCACAGCCACGCTGAGCAGTTCGTAACGAGCCTAGGTTTAACATTCAACCCGTTCACAACACAAATCGAGCCACACGATTACATTGCCGAGTTATTCGATGCAGTTGCACGTTTCAACACTGTATTACTTGATTTTGACCGTGACGTTTGGGGCTACATTGCACTTAACCACTTCAAACAAAAAACAATCGCAGGTGAGATTGGTTCTTCAACAATGCCTCACAAAGTAAACCCGATTGATTTTGAAAACTCTGAAGGTAACTTAGGTATTGCTAACGCTATCTTTACTCACCTTGCGCAAAAACTACCGGTATCTCGCTGGCAACGTGACTTAACTGACTCAACAGTGTTACGTAACCTAGGTGTTGGTATGGGCTACACTCTTATCGCTTACCAAGCGACATTAAAAGGTGTAAGCAAGCTTGAAGTAAATGAAGAACGTTTATTACAAGAGCTAGATCAAAACTGGGAATTACTCGCAGAGCCAATCCAAACTGTTATGCGTAAATATGGTATCGAAAAGCCATATGAAAAACTTAAAGACCTTACTCGTGGTAAGCGCGTAAACCAAGAAATCATGGCTGATTTCATCGACGGTCTTGAGTTACCTGAAGAAGCAAAAGTAGAAATGAAGAAATTGACACCGGCTAATTACATTGGTCGTGCGGTTGAGTTCATCGATAACTTAGCTTAAATTCAAACAAAGACTTGAAAAAGCGAAAGGCCTTCCTTTCGCTTTTTTTATACCAATTCGCTTAGGTCATGTTATGTATCAATTATCCATCAATTCACTTACCCAAGAGCAATTTTTAGCTCAGTATTGGCAAAAAAAACCATTGCTTATCAAACAAGGTTTTAAAGACTTTACTGACCCCATTGAGCCAGAAGAGCTTGCGGGTCTTGCCATGGAAGAAAGTATTGAATCACGAATAGTGACCAATCACTCAAATGACTGGCAAGCACACCATGGTCCGTTTGAAGACTTTAGCTTATTGACTGAAAAGCACGCTACATTACTAGTACAAGCGGTTGACCATTGGCATAACGAAGCTGCTCAATTACTAGAGCCATTTCGCTTTATTCCTAACTGGCGCATCGATGATTTAATGATTAGCTACTCAACACCAGGTGGTGGTGTTGGCCCGCATTTAGACCAATACGATGTGTTTATTATTCAAGGCCAAGGCAAACGCCATTGGCGGGTTGGTATGCCTGATGCTAACCTAAGACAGTTTGCGCAAAATAAAAGCCTGCTACAAGTCGAGCAGTTTCCTGCTGTTATCGACTGTGTTCTAGAGCCTGGTGATATTCTTTATATTCCACCGGGTTGTCCACATGAGGGTTACGCAGTTGAAAACGCATTAAATTACTCTGTTGGCTTTCGAGCACCAAACCAGCGCGATTTATTATCACAGTTTGCAGACCATTTGATAGATACTGAACTTGGCAATCAACGATACAGTGATGCTGAGCTTAAATTACGTGACTCAAAAGGCGAACTTAAGGAATTTGAAGCTGAAAATGTTAAACAGCTGATGATTGCTGCAATAAATGATGATGCAATATTTAAGACTTGGCTTGGTAACAATATGAGTCAGCCAAAACATGAAATGGATTTAGCACCTTTAGAAGAACCTTATACATTAGATAATTTACTTGAGTTACTACGTGATGACGAGGTTGTTTTTGAGCGCTTAGGTGGCACCCGAGCAATCTATCAAGTGATTGGAGATAAAATACTTTTAAGTGTTAATGGCATTAATTACATGCATGTTTTACATGAGCTTGAATTAATTAAAAAGCTCACAGATCAAACCTGGCTGACAGCTGCTGATATAAATAGTTCAAAAAATAATCACATTTTCTTGAAAACTTTTACTACACTTTTAAATGAGGGTATTTGGTTTTGTTAGGAGCGTGTGTTTATGGGCTATCAAATAGATGAAGTTGAATGGAATATCGACAAGGAACTTTTACAACAGATCCGAGAGCGGGTATTTGTTTGCGAATTGCATATTCCAAAACACATTGAGTTTGACCATTTAGATAAAACAGCACATCACGTCCTTGTAACAGACGAATGTAAATGCCCAGTTGCTACTGGGCGTTTATGCAATGATGGCCTAATTGGTCGTATAGCTGTTTTGCCTGAACACCGTAACCGTTCGGTTTACAAATCATTATTGAATTACCTAGTAAGTATGGCTGAAAAGCAAGGCTGTGACTGTGTCAGTATTAATTGTATTTTAAATGAGGTAGACAGGTTTAAACAAAATGGCTTTTCAGCAGATGGTTTAGTGTTTATGGAAGCTGGTATTCCAAGGCAGCGAATGCTCTGCCCTATCAAGCAGTTTGATACGCGGCCATTCACTTTAGTACATTAAGGTTTAGGTAAAATAAAAAAGCTGAATAAAATTATTCAGCTTTTTTATTAGTAAGTTTGTAAAGTCAGTTATGCTGGCTCGTTTTGCCACATTTCTTCTTTTTCAAACAACTCATATAAGCCATGAGCACGATTAATTAGCAAATTCGCAAAATCAACTTTGGTTTTGTCTACGGCCCCTGATTGCATTAGCTGATCAGCCTTCAATTGCCACTGCATTGAAAAATAACGTAATACTTCACGTGCATTAGTTGCTGCGCTTGCTTCAGCGTGATCAGTCGGTAAGCGACCCGTGATCACCCAATAGCTTTTACCGTTTTGTGCTTTAAATTTCCAAATTGCCACTAAAGGCGCAATGAAACGACTTTCTTTCTCAACAACAGTTTGCGGGATAACCCCTTTTTCTGCTAGATGCTTTTGTGCATTTTGGAAACATTCTCTTTGCCAAATAACACTTTGTTTTTGCGCTTCGGCTTGTTCTTCTGGTGTTAATGGTCTTGCTTGTTTTTGTTCCATGGTGGTTACTCTTTTACAACATTTCTGACACTTTAAGGTTTAAAATGGCGCTGTGCAAGTGTTTACGGGCAATCAAAAGGCATTTTAATTTACTTGAGTATTATTCAGCCAACTCAGAATGAAGAGTTAGGCACAGTTGAAAATTGTAGCTCTTCAATTGTTGATTCTCGACCTAAAATTGTGTTGCGGTGTGGGTAACGACCAAACCTATCAATAATAACTTTGTGCTTTAGTTCAAACTCATAATTACTCATGCCTTTAAACAATTGCTCAGCCTGCTGATGAATGACTTTCGATTCACTGTGCATAAAAAGCATATAAATAAACGCTACTTGTGAGCTTTCAAGTTATATATCAAAACCTAGTTCGATAGCTCTTTGCGCTAAGCTTAGTGCTTACGGATCTTGGCTAAACGCTTTCGCTGTTTCACGGTCAATACCGCGTGAAAACTGAGCTAACACGATGATTTCAGCTAATAGCCTAGTGCATATATTCACTAATCAGCATGCTCGCCAGCTAACCTGCAAAAGACATTATGAAAACTAACGCTTAATTAATGCATCAACTTCATCAGATTGTTAATACCAACCTTCAGGGCCAAATTCATGAAACCAAAAATCAATAATCTAATGCTTGTCCAAGCTTGAATTTCTTTAGTTACCAAGTACTTTTGCAGGGTCTACCCGGGTTGCTTGCCACGCTGGGTAAAGTGTTGCCAAAATTGCGAGGACAAAGGTGACAATCACGGTGATAACGATATCTTGCCATACTAATTTGCTTGGTAAAAACTCGATAAAATACACTCCTTGTAACGGGTTATCACCAAATAAGTTACTTACCCAAGTGAACAGTTCACTAATATTTAATGCTAGCATCACACCGATAATCGTGCCCAAAATCACACCTATTAAGGCTTGTGTAAAACCTTGCATAACAAAGGTTGCTAAAATGGTACTATCTTGTGCGCCCATGGTTTTTAAAATCGCAATATTTGCCTGTTTCTCACGTACTTCCATCACTAGAGACGAAACAATATTGAAACTCGCTACCGCAATTATTAAAAACACCACGATATACACAATGGTACGAACCATTTGAATATCTTGATATAAGCTCCCCTGCGTTCGAAACCAACTAGAGACATAAACATAATCTGGAATAACTTGCCCAACACGCATCGCTGTTTGATGGGCGGCGAACACATCGGCCACTTGTAATCGTAAGCCGGTTACTTGGTTTTCATTAAAGCTCAGCACATTTTGCGCTTTGTCTAGACGAATAAAAGCCGCGGTTTCATCTATTGGACCGCCCATTTTAATAATACCAGCCAGATTCAAGCTCACGCGTTTTGGAGCCAGTAAAGTGTTACTTTGCTGGTTTATCTGTGGGATTAATAAGGTAACTGGATCGCCAATTTTAAGACCTAATCGGTTTACTATTTGTTGTCCTAAAAGCACATCTTCTTGTTGTAACTGGCTAACTAAGCGCCCTTCTGTAAATTGGTTTAATGCCGATACCTGATTTTCAAATTCAGGGCTAACACCGCGCACTTCAACCGCTTTTAACTCACTTTTATATTGCGCCATACCATTAACACTAATAAATGGTGCTGCACCTGTTACACCGGTTTGAGAGCGAAGTAGCGCAATTTTTGACTGCCAGTTATTGATTGGTTTATTTGGCGCGACATATTCAACCTGTGGTACAACCGATAAAAGCCGATGCACTAATTGCTGCTCAAAGCCATTAATAACTGAAAGAGCAACAATTAAGACGGCTACTCCTAAAAGTATGCCAATCGTCGAAGCTTTAGCTATAAAGCTAACAAAGCCATTTTGTCCGTCTTTTTGTCCGCTATGAGCGCGGAATCGTTTTGAAATAAAGGCACTAAGCAACATGCTGAGACTCTTTAATTGCAAGCTTACCATCATCTAAATAAGCAATTTTGCCGAGTTTATCTGCAAGCTCTAAATCATGAGTTACCACTACAAAACTGGTTTTTAAGCTGGTATTTAACTCTTTAATTAAGTCGTAAATCTTAATAGCGTTTTGCTTATCTAGGTTACCCGTTGGTTCATCGGCAAGCACCAAAGCAGGCTCTGTTACTAATGCGCGTGCGATTGCAACCCGCTGCCTCTCACCACCTGATAAAGCCGATGGTTTATGTTCGCTGCGATGAGACAAGCCTACTTTATCGAGCATGTTATGCGCTTTTTCCGTTGCATCGACTGCACTTAAACCTTTAATTAAAAGTGGCATAGCAACATTTTCAATCGCAGTAAATTCCATTAATAGATGATGGAATTGATAAATAAAGCCTAAATTTTCATTCCGGAAACTGGCTTGTTGTTTTCGATTTAATTTAGAAACCTGCTGACCTTTAATTTCAACCTTGCCTGAACTTTCGTTATCCAAGGTGCCTAATATATGCAATAAAGTACTTTTGCCTGAGCCAGAGCTACCTACAACAGCTAACATTTCGCCTTGTTTAAGTGTTAAATCAACCCCTTTTAATACCGCAATCTCGTTATCGCCATCTTGATAAACTTTGTTCAGCTGCTGACAATTGATAACTAAATCACTCATAACGTAATACCTCTGCTGGATTCACTTTTGCAGCTTTTCTGGCAGGATACAAAGTAGCTAAAAAGCTCATCGCAATACTCCCTGCAGCAATTAGACTCAAACTCATAACATCAAATTTAACTGGTAAACTCACACCCGCTAATAAATTGATGCCTAACATATTTAATAATTCATTAATGTTGCTACTTAATAGCACACCAAGTAACGCACCAATGCTGGTACCGATCAGACCGTTATATAAGCCTTGGATCATAAAAACATGCTGCACTTGTAACGGGGTTAAACCCAGTGTTTGTAAAATAGCTACTTCACTTTGCTTCTCACTGACCATCATGGTTAATGCTGAAACTATATTAAACACCGCAACGAGCACGATTAAGCCAAGTAACATCGACATAATACGCTTTTCCATCGCCACAGCAGCAAATAGTGTCCCTTGGCTAGCTCGCCAATCAGCCACTGTGTAATCATTTAAAATAGCTGACTGAGATTGCAAAACTTGCTCAACAGCAAATGGTTCATAAAGCGAAACACTTAAGTTTGGTGCCGCTGATTTTGCCAGCTTTAAAACCCGGCCTAACGAATAACCACTAGTAAATGCCAATGACATATCGATTTCTGATTGCGTTTCATAAAGAGCGCCAACGGTAAACAAGCGCTGGCTAGGTACTCGACCTAGGGGGGTATATGAACTCGCATTAGGCATAATCACCCGTACTTTATCCCCGAGCGAAATGCCTAATTTTCGGCTCAAATAGCGGCTAATAGCAATATGGTAGTTGCTATCCATTACTTGTGACCAATTACCGGCAACAATTTTATCCTTTACGTTATAGAGGGAGCTTCCTTCATCATAGAGCCCTTGTAACAATACGCCGTGCAAATCTTGGTTAGTTTGTAAAATAGCTTCACCATGACGATAAAGGTTAACTTGTTTAATATCTTGAGAGTTTTCTAGTTGCTGCTTTAACTGCAGCATGGTTTCTTTCGAGTTATCATCAGCTGATACTTCGATATGGGGAATTAATCCAAGCATGTTGGTTTTCAGGTTATTTTCAAAGCCATTCATTACTGAACTGACTGTAAACAAGGCCATTAAGCCAATAGCAATGCCCGCAATAGAGAAAAATGAAATAAATGAGATAAAGGCATTACCCTTTGAGGAGCGACTATATCTCAGCCCTATAAAAAGGCTAACAGGTTGAAACATAATAAGTTATGGATATTCCAAGGGCTAAATATGCGCTCATGTTAGCACAGATTTAGCTAGCATGGGATGCGCGAAATTGTAAAAAATAATTATAAATCTGATACTTGAACAGTAGCAACCAAATGGTCTAGTAATGCTTTTACATTGGTTGCTATAAACTGCCTAGGTGGATAAACACCCCATACACCTTCAGGTGCGGGTGCAACATTTGAAAGTACAGCGGTCAACTTGCCACTGGCTAGGTGTTCATTAACATAGTAATCCGGTAGTTGCACGATACCCAACCCTTTCATAGCAGCGTCAACCAATGCCCAACCGCTGTTACATGCTAACCGCCCAGCCACTTTTATATGCTTATCTTGGCCTTGCTCTTTTACCCGCCAGTAACTGTTATTTCCAATCAGGCAATTATGCTGATGTAATTCACTAACACTATGTGGTTGGCCAAATTTATTTATATATTCAGGGCTACAGCAAATAACAAGCCTGCGCTGACTAATACGCCGTGCTTTCAAGGATGAATCCTTTAAATGACCGAGCCGAATTGCTAGGTCATACCCATCTTCTAATAGATTGACTTGTTCATTACTTAAATGGCTGATCACTTCAATATCTGGGTGTTTTTGCATAAACGAATGTACTGCAGGCATGATAAAACTTTCACCGTACATCACTGGGGCTGTTAGCTTTATACTGCCTTTTGGTGTCAGTTGCTGCTCTGCAAGCAGTGCCGTGGCATCATCCATGGCATGCTGTAATTGCTTTGTTTGATGCGCAAACACCTGCCCCTCTTGCGTTAGCACCACTTTACGGGTCGTACGGGTTAGCAATTGTGTGTTTAATCGCTCTTCTAATTGACTCACATAACGGCTTACATGGGCCACCGACATACCCAGAAGTTTACTTGCTTTGGTAAAACTGCCCGTTTCTGCTACCGCTAAAAATTCATCAATTCCGTGCCAACGATTCATTATTACCATACTGTAAAAGTGTTTTAATAAAACGAAGATTATCATTCATTGAGAAATAAATAAAATAGACTAGGTTTAATACTTACTTCCAACAACTATAAGGGAACGTTATGACTGATTTTATTAAATCAAAAGCGGCTATCGCTTGGGGTCCAAATCAACCACTATCAATTGAAGAAGTGGATGTAATGATGCCTAAAAAAGGCGAAGTGCTTGTAAAGATTGTTGCTACAGGTGTTTGTCACACAGATGCATTTACTTTATCTGGTGAAGATCCTGAAGGTATTTTCCCAGCAATCCTTGGCCATGAAGGCGGCGGTATTGTTGAAGCTGTAGGCGAAGGCGTCACACATGTTGAAGTAGGCGATCATGTTATTCCTCTTTATACTGCTGAATGTGGCGAGTGTAAGATGTGTAAATCTGGTAAAACAAATTTATGCTCTGCGGTACGTGAAACGCAAGGCAAAGGTTTAATGCCAGATGGCACGACGCGTTTCTATAAAGATGGTCAACCAATTTATCACTACATGGGTTGCTCTACTTTCTCTGAGTACACTGTATTACCTGAGATTTCACTAGCTAAAGTAAGCAAAGAAGCCCCGCTTGAAGAAATTTGTTTACTTGGTTGTGGTGTAACAACTGGTATGGGCGCTGTAACTAAAACTGCAAAAGTTCAAAAAGGCGATACTGTTGCTATTTTTGGTCTAGGCGGCATTGGTTTATCGGCGATTATCGGTGCGAAAATGGCTGGCGCAGGCCGTATTATTGGTGTTGATATCAACACAAGTAAGTTTGATCTTGCTACTAAATTAGGCGCAACTGATTTAATCAATCCAAATGACTACGACAAACCAATTCAAGAAGTCATCGTTGAAATGACTGACGGTGGTGTTGATTTCTCATTTGAATGTATCGGTAACGTTAATGTAATGCGCTCTGCCCTTGAGTGTTGCCACAAAGGTTGGGGTGAATCAGTGATTATTGGTGTTGCAGGTGCAGGCCAAGAGATCTCGACACGCCCATTCCAACTGGTAACAGGTCGAGTATGGCGCGGTAGTGCGTTTGGTGGTGTTAAAGGTCGCTCTGAACTACCAGAGATTGTTGAGCGCTATATGAATGGTGAGTTTGCGTTAAATGATTTCATCACACACACCATGAAACTTGAAGATATCAATGAAGCTTTCGACTTAATGCACGAAGGTAAGAGCATCCGCTCAGTTATTCATTATTAATCTTTTAATTTGGCGTTAGGTTAATGCCTAGCGCCTTTGTTTCAAGGATTTGGTTATGCTAGAAAACATAAGCTCAACAAAAGTCAGCGGTGGCTGGCATAAACAATATACCCACCAAGCTACCAGTACACATTGTGCTATGCGCTTTGCGATATTTTTACCACCCGGTGCCAGCGAAACGAATAAAGTGCCAGTGATGTACTGGTTGTCAGGTTTAACCTGTACCGATGAAAACTTTATGCAAAAAGCCGGGGCATTTAAAAAAGCGGCTGAACTGGGTATTGCGATTGTCGCTCCAGATACTAGCCCGCGTGGTGATAATGTTCCTGACGATGAAAACTACGATTTTGGTCAAGGTGCAGGCTTTTATGTCAATGCTACTCAAGCACCTTACAATGTCCATTACAACATGTACGACTATGTTGTGTCTGAATTACCGGCACTTATTGAAGCACACTTCCCTGTGACGACTAAAAAAGCCATTGCCGGTCATTCTATGGGTGGTCACGGCGCATTGATGATTGCACTCAAAAACCCGAAACAATACGTCAGCGCCAGTGCTTTTAGCCCGATTGTTAACCCGATTAATTGCCCTTGGGGTGAAAAAGCGTTTAGCAATTACCTAGGTAATGATAAAGCAAGTTGGCTGGAATACGACAGTTGTGAGTTAATGAAAAAAGCCGTCGCTGATGATTATTTACCGATTCGCATTGATCAAGGTGAGGCCGATAACTTCTTAACTGAGCAACTCAAAACAGAGAACATATTTGCTGTCGTGAATGAGAAAGATTATCCAGCCGAAATTAACATGCACGCAGGTTATGATCATAGTTACTTCTTTATCAGTAGCTTTATTGACGAACACCTAATGTTTCATCAAAAGTATCTGTGATTAATATCTAATTTTTAGTGTGAGGGCTTAGCTTCCTCACACTCTTTAATACTTCGTGTGATTTGCCTGCAAACTAACTTTGGTTGTTCCTCTTTTGGTTCGAGTAAACCTATTACAGCGCTATCAATTTCAAAGCCTAACTTTGCAAATGAAAAGCCCTCAGAGTCCGTTACTGTGCTGTTAGTTTGATTTGCATTTGTGGTTGCAAGGTTTGTTGGTTGTGAGTTTTTTGCATAGCCATCTACTATTGACCCCGCCACTGTACACCCCACTAATTGGTAGCTAACAAAGCAAATAACAAGTTTTGAGAAGTTAATCTTCATTATTAAAACTATCCATTAATGTAGGTCTTTTTTTCGGCTCAGCTTGAACCTCAACACATTCATTTACTGCGCGACTTATTTGACGACATTTAAGCTCAACATCTTTACCTTTGCTACCATTCTCTAGACCTTCAATAATCGCCTTGTCGATTTCGTAACCTAGCATTGTCATGGTCATGCCATAGTTAACTCGGTCATTATCTTTTTTATCTGCATAGGCGCTTGCAGGCTGTGCTTGGCTAGAGGCCCCGCCAATACCATCTGCCACTAGGCCAACGGCTGTACAGCCACTAAGTAAACTAAAAGGTAGCATCACATACAAAAATTTAAGCATCGGTCCTCCAATACACTTAAGCTTATTTTATAAGCATAATGACAAATGCATAATTTAACTGTAAAAAACTGTAAATTAATCACAAATATCGCGAATAAACTCTTTTAGAAACCCAACTAACTGCAATAGGAATATTAATAAGAAAGGTAAAGCGCCTAAAATTGCAACGCTTCGATTTAATGGCTCATCTTGTAAAAGTAAAAGAGCCAAGCTGCATAAGAATAATGCCAAACACCAAGTGTAAAGGGTCACTCGATTGCTAGGATCAGCTCCTACAAGTTCCCTTATGACTAAAATTGCAGAGTCAGCTGATGTTGCAACAAATATCAATAGTAATAACAAACTAGCCCAAATAAACACGGTTCCTTGCCAACCTAATTGATTAAAAAAGACAAATAATCCTTGGCTGTAATCTTGTTTTATCGCTACTAAAATACCCGCTTGATTGAGTCTATCCCATTCAATTGCTGCCCCAGAAAAGGTCGCAAACCAAATAATAGTCACTAAAGTAGGAATACACACAACCGCAAAAATAAATTGCCAAACCTTACGCCCCTGACTTATTTTGGCTAAAAAAACACCAACAAATGGACCCCAGGCTAACCACCAAAAGTAATAGTTATATGTCCAATGAGTGGCCCAATCCGGCGCTTTTAATTGGCTATCAAATTGCCAAGTTCCAGTTACTAGTAGCTGTAAATAATAGCCAGTTCCATCTAGAGCAATTTTTATAATTGGCTCAATCGGCACCACTGTTAATAACCAGACCAACAAACTGAATGCCAAAATCACATTGAAAATGCTTAGTGATTGTACGCCGCGACGTAAACCAAACTTTACTGATAGCGAATATATAACTGTTAATAAACAAACGATTAATGAGCCAACTAATAAAGTAGAAGTAACTCCCAACTCTATCTCAACCCCTTTACTTATCAACAGAGTTGAATTTGCTATAGTGCCAACTACACCAAAAAATATCGCGAGAACAGCAATTAATTTTACAATAAAAGAGACTGTAAATTTTGTTGATTTATCAAACCTGTTACCTACTGCAGTAAGAACAGGCGAACAAATATCACCAGACTTACCACTATATTGAGTTAACCCACCAAGCACTAAAGCAAATACCGCATAAAGTGCCCAAGCATGAGCCCCCCAATTAACTAATGTTAGCGCCAAGCTACTGGCTAATCTATCTGGATATAAGCTTTGTTTAAGGGGCGGGTCAAGCGAATGTAAAGCAGGCTCCGCAACTCCCCAAAAAACTAGGCCAGAGCCCATTCCCGCAGCAAATAACATAGCAAACCAGCCAAAGTTAGAATACTCAACAACAGCATCTTGCCCACCTACTTTACGGCTGCCTAATGGACTAATAGCTAAAATTATGATGGCGAACAATAAAAAATTCACCATTAAGAAAAAACTACTCCCAATCCAATCTAAAACCGTTTGTACAAAAGGCTGTACTTGTTCAGTGATAAAACTAGGCAAGATTACAGCAATGAGCGCACCTAACATACACAATGCGAGAGCAGTTTTTTCAAGAGATGAGGTTGTATGTTTCAAACTGAAGCCTATTTATTTAGCGTGTTTAGCATACTGTCTGTATGCTGAAATTTCAAACAGCCAAAAGACTGAAAAAATGACACAGTAGTGCGTAAAAATCGCAAATTATATCAAGCTCTACTTTTAAAAACCCGGCTACATGTCCCTAGTTTCCTCATTTTAATTAATTTGCTGATCGGGTATTGAAATTGCAACACTCGGCTATTAACAAAAAGGAATTGATTATGGACTTTAATCTTGATTGGCACGAGATCCTCGATAACCTAATGCACCTGGGGATTGCCTACTTACTTGCCCTACCCATGGCATTTGATCGAGAAAAAACGAGTAATGGCGCAGGTCTTCGAACTTTTCCATTAGTTGCTGTTGCATCTTGTGGCTATGCATTAGTTGGAATGTCTGTTTTAACTAGCTCAGAGGCTGAGTCAAAAGTACTCGAAGGGATTATCACGGGTATTGGTTTTATTGGCGGTGGCGCCATTTTGAAGAACAAAAACTCTACTTATGGAACAGCCACAGCAGCCAGTATTTGGAACATGGGACTCATTGGCATTGCTGTGGCATTTAGTCGTTACGAAATCGCCTTTCTAATGGCATTAATTAACTTCGTAACGCTAAGATATGTAAAGCGTTTAAAGTAAACAATTAACTGGCATCATATTTTGAATTAACAATAGCATAACCAGTTTGTTTTACTTTAATCTCAGCAGAATTTGTAGATTTAACTAATAAACCGCAGCGTCGGCTTTGTTCATCAAGCACATAACTCACTGAATCATTTGCTTCAAGGTCTATTACTTGATCAGCACAACGGATCTGTAATTTAGATACATCACGTGCGCCCTCTATCTTGATAGAACCACGAGATAACGACAAATATGAAAGCTTATCCTTTGAGACATTAATTTGTGAATTGATCTGCGGAGTACGAGCTAATAAGTCATCAATTTGCTTAATTGTGGCAAGTTTGTTTTCTTCTGAAAACTCTTTTCCTTCAATATTATCTAGCGCATCAATGGCGTTGTAAGCAAGATTGAAGTCACCCTTGAAGCTGTACCATTGTAAAGCGCTTTTAGCGACTAAATACTGTATATCTGTTGGCAACTTATTTCGTAGTAAATAGGCAATAGACAGCTGCTCATCAAAGCCAAACCATTGTTGTTGATGGTAAAAAAACTGGCTTTTTAGCCATGCAAATAACGCCTGCTCAGAGGTGTTTTTAGTGTGATCTTTATATAGCTTGGCTAGTGCTTGCTCAGCTTTTTTAAATTCCTTTGCTTGCAGCATTTTATTGATTTCATCGTACTCATTGATAAAACCACGGCTAGCATTATCATTTGAGTAGCCATTAAAATACTTACCTACTTCAAAAGAAAACAGATAACCACCTTCAACTGTTTCACCTTTTTTAGTCGCGGGTGCAAATTCTAAGTTCGTTAAATATTTCTCTGCGTTTTCTTCACTACCACGAGTATCAGATGCCATAATCACTTCGATATCTTTAGCTTTACCTTGTTTGTCCACTACATAAGACATTAAAGCCCAGCCCTCTAAACGAGAGCCATTATAACTACCTGGATAACGCGGATTTGTATTTTTTACGATATAGGCGGAAGTTGCTGCTTGAACATCAACACCTAAATCATTGACGTCTCTTGCTAAAGCCTGTGTTGGTAATGCGATAAGTGAACAAAGTACAGCGAGTTTAGTAAATTTAATCATGAGTAATTGCTCCAATTCCCTTTGATAGGAACATTTATAGCACTAAAAAAGGCGCTTTAAAAGCGCCTTGCTGTCAAGAATGTGCTTAAACAAGTCTTGATCTTAAAACATGTCCGAATAAGGGTTTGATTTTGATAATAAAACCTTTTTATCAAAACCTGGGATTGTCATTGAGTCTTGGCAAATTTTGATGTCATTTTCATCAATTAAGCCGTCACCAAAGCGATAAATAAGCTCATAATGACCTAAATCAGCCTGTTGTTGGTAATCAGCTTGAGCTTGAGCTACTTGAGTATGACGATCCTGATATTCCGCCATAACCACATCACCATGACGCTTTGCTAGCATTTGCAATGTAATTGCTGGAGATAAAACAGTCGCCGTTGCGTTGTTACCACCAAACCCTTTTGAATTTATAAATGCAATGTCCATTGCATCACATTGATAATGTTCTGTGCGAATATCTAAATGCTCGCTATAAACGTCATCAGCCACTTTATCGATTGTAGTAATCCCTGGCATAATGTTATGACTAAACACGCCTAATGCCATGGCTAATTGATCACCACTGGCTGGAGCAATAGTATGCCCAACATACGCTTTAGGAGCTGCAATCTTCCAATTATCAATAGCAAATGTCTGTGCTACCTTATGGTAAATTAATGATTCTGTTACGCGGTTTTGAGGCGTGCTTGAGCCGTGAGCCAATATAAAGCTACGTTTTTGTACCGCTTCTTGACCAACAATACCACTAGCTAGTGCAACAGATTTTGCCATTGTAATATAGTTACCAGGGCCCGGTGCTGTGATTGATTTTTTAATTCCATCAGCATTTACGAACACATCCGCAACGCTACCTAACACATCAGCACCTAACTCTAATGCCAATGCATCATCCATTAAGATAGCAACCTGTGCACCTTCACCAATTGTAAAGCCACAGTTTTCACCAAATGGACGGCTTGTACGGCGATGATCAACGACTTCTGAATTATCAAGGCGCTTTAGGCCCTCTTCATTTGCAAGTGCGCTCATATTACCAAAGCCTTCAACAATTTCTGGCGTAATAGCACACTCTACTGATGCCACAATCGCTACTCGCGTGCGACCTGCTTGAATATCGTTTACAGCAGCACGTAGGTTATATAAAAACGTGGCACACGCGCCTGATGTGGTAAAGGTCGTACCCACGTTACCTGTTACATAAGCATTGATAAAGTCGGTCGACATGGTGTTTAAGCCAAGTGCAAGCTGTTTTGTACTAACGCGATCACCTTGTTGACGCGCACGAATCAAACCACCAAAACCTTCATCATCAACTTGCCCAGCAACAGAGGCTGAGTAAGTACCAATTTGATCAGGCTCAACACTGTTCATTACCTGCTGCCACGGCAGACCAGTCGAACGAATTGCATCAGTTGCAGCAAAGATAGTTGCTTGCAGACCTCTAGGCTGGTAGCGGCTGTTATACATAGCTGAAGGTTCGAAACCTGTCGGTAGTTGACCCGCCGCTTTAATTGGATTATCGCGGGTACTGTCATGTTTAATGGCAAGATCAGCACTAATAGTTACTTTTACTTTTTTATCGCTCAACTCCTCAATGTGCCAGCTACTAGGTACAGGGGTTGGTAAATCACGGCGACGCGTTTCAAAAACTATTTGTTGTTCATCTGACGCTGTTAACGTCATTTTTTGCTGCCACGGAGTCGCATCAACATCGAAGTGATTTTTTTCAATTTTACGAATAAGTGTGCCAGCTAAAATTTGTTCACCGAACTTAGCTTCGATATCTTTTTCAGCAACTGTATTGCCTTGAGCATCTTTAAGTACACCTTCAGTAAGGGTGACTAAGTTCATTAAAGTCGCTAAGCCTAAAAATGTCTCCTGACGGGCTTTAGCGTCCAAGCTGTCTAACACGATACGACGATAACCTTGATGAAAAGAAGTGCGGCCAGCGGCATTAATACCACCCATACCAACAATAACGGGTAATGCTGTCATAAATAACCTTGAGAAAACGTGTTATGAGAATTAAACCAAGTTTAAATGGATTAACTAATACACTTTGTGCTTAAATAGCCAAATAACCTGCATAAAAGGCCAAAAACAACTGGTCGGAGCAATTTCAGTGACGAAACTTCAACATCAAAAAGCCATAGAAATTAGTATTTTGGTTTATCCACACTTACTAATAACTAGTTTAACCTTACCTATAGAAATGCTTAGAGCCGGCGAGGCCTTTGCCAAAAGCCATCATCAGCATAACGAATTTAAACCTCTCAACATCAACTTAGTAGCAACTAGCATAAAAGCGATCCCCAACCGCACGGGGCTAGCAATAATGCCCGATTGCGAAACTGCTTCAGCGCCAGCTAGTGAGTTAATTATTGTCCCTGGTATTTGGCGCAACCCGCGACCTGTAGTAAGCAAACAGCAAAGCTTGGTTGACTGGCTTGGCGATTCTTGGCGGCAAGGCAGTCATATCATTGGTGTAGGTACTGGCAACTGTTTAGTTGCTGAGGCTGGATTACTTGATGGTCACCCTGCTACCACCCACTGGCATTACGCAGAGCAATTTAAACGTGACTACCCTAAAGTGCAGCTTAAACCTGACTTTTTTATTACTCAATCTGAGCGTATGTATACAGTTGCCAGTTTAAATGCCCTTGCAGACGTTATAGTCCATATTATTAGCCAATATTATGGTCGAGCAGCAGCGCAACATGTTGAACGTAATTTCTCTCATGAGATTCGTAAGCCCTATGAAGATCAACGTTATCTAGAAGGTGCGGTTGATAAGCACCCTGATGAACTTATTGCGCAAATTCAATTTTGGCTGAAAAACAATTTAACCTCCGAACTGACCCTGCAAGAAATTGCGGCGCAATTTAGTTTAAGCTACCGCACCTTTACACGCCGCTTTCGTCAAGCCACCAGCCAAACACCCGTTGAATATTGGCAACAGCTGCGTGTTCAAACGGCAAAAGAGTTATTAGCCTCATCAAATTTATCTATTCAAGAGGTAGCACTAGAAGTCGGATATAACGACCAAGGTCATTTAACAAGGGTATTTAAGAAAGTGCTTTCACAAACACCAAGTGAATATCGCACAGTAGTTAGGCGTAAACTGTTTGGTTAATTAATAAGAAATTACTGATTGAAGAACAATAAAATCTGATATGGAGCATTTATGTTGCTCAATTAGAATTTGTTACTAAGCTATCACTTAGTAGTATTTGTATTTAATTGAGTATAAATAATGTATCAGCCTGATTATGATGAATTAGTTGAGAGTTGGAATAAAACCCTTGAAGTATTAGCACTGTTTGCCGATGTGCCCGTCGCTTTAGTAATGAAGGTCGAAAATAATATTATTAGTGTATTTTCTAAAAATGCAAACCAATTAAACCCATACGAAATAGGCGACAGTGAAAAGTTTAAAAATTCAGGCCTTTATTGCGAGCATGTTGTAAAAAACCAGAAACTGCTGAATATACCTAATGCACTTATTGATGATGATTGGAAAGAAAACCCTGATATCAAGCTCAATATGGTTTCCTACTTAGGTTTGCCCATTTCTGCTGGCGATACAACGCCATTTGGTACAATATGTATCCTTGATAGCAAGCCCCATGAATACAACGAGCCAGTGATAAAACTACTCGAAACAATAAAACAAAGCTTTGAGACCCAACTAAAATTACTTTACCAACAGAAACAATCGCTTGAACAAAACCAATTTACTGAACTTGCCACTTTAATTCGTGGCATTGCCCATGAGGTCAATACTCCTTTAGGTAACTGCATAACAGCCGTTGATTTCACTCAACAAACAGTGACAGAAACTCAAAATAGGCTTACACAGAAATGCTTGAGTCAGCAAACACTGCAAAATACACTAAACACTTTGTTCGAAACTCATGAACTAGTAAGTCGCAATTTAACTACTTGCGCCTATAAGATAAGAATTTTACAGGATTTGCTCTATACAAAATCACAATCAACTAAAACAATCATGACGTTAACTCAGCTTTCGGAGTCATTGTATAAGCATTTAGAAGAGCAAATAAAACATCGTGGTATCAAATTAGATATTAATTATCAAAACCCTCATAGCCAATTCGAAGTTGAAATAGACTTGCTAAAACAAGTACTTTTTATTTTGCAGCAAAACTCAATTGAGCATGCGTTCAACAACATCGAAAACCCTGCTATAGAAATTGATATTTATGATTTTGATGAGGTATTAAAAATTCACTACTCCGATAATGGCACCGGTATCAGCATAAGTGAACAAAACTCCATTTTCACCCCATTTTATAAAGGGAAAAACAACCAATCAGGTATTGGGCTTGGCCTCAGCATTGCGAAGAAAATAGTTACTCAACAACTACAAGGTGAAATCTGTGTTCAAGAAAGTAACAACGGCGCTCACTTTTTAATTAGTTTACCGAAGTAAGTTGGTTTAAATGTCTTTTGTAAACATAATCTTGCTAGTTTGTGGGCTACCTCTGTCCTCATAACCCACTATTGCATAACCATTTTTGATAAGCATATTCAGCATTGCAGGAAAACGGTTCATAGACTTAACCATTATAACTCGGTAATTATTGGTCTTAACCCAAGCTTCTTGCACGTTTAATAATGATTGAGCTATGCCCTGCCCTCTACATTTTGGCGCAACTGCACCAAGCCAGCTATAAAAGGTGTTTGAATCTAGCTCATAACCCAGTTTGTAGGCCACAGGCTCATTTTCGATATAAGCAACTAAAGCTAGATGCTCAACATCTGCACACCGTGCTTGTAATTTACTGAGGCTATTTCGGCCATCAAACTCAGGAATTTGACTATCAACAAGTAACAAATCTTCTAAACAGGACGGCTTTATTGTGTAACAAGGCTCCATGAATCACTCTAATCTAACTTCTATTATCTAACTTCACTTTTCTTTTCGATAATACAACTTTGAATAGCGTTTTACACGAACATGCACACCGCGACCTAAGCTCTTAAATTTAGCTTCAAGTACATCTACGCCATATAAAATAACGACCACTAATACTGAAAGTTTAATTGCAGCTAACAAGTTATCAGTGGCAATCACAACACCTATAGAGGCTAATACCCAGATAGTTGCTGCGGAAGTTACTCCAACAACCGCACCATCTTTTGCAAGCATCACACCCGCACCTAAAAAGCCGATACCGGTAATAATTTGGCCTACAACACGTGAATGGTCTATCACATCGCCATGTAACATAAATGCAGTAGCAAGAAATAAATAAGTACCTAACACAATCAATGCGGAGGTACGAATACCAACAGGCTTACCGCGTAATTGACGCTCCATACCAATAATTGCGCCGCAAAATGCGGCGCTACCAATTGCTGACCAAGAATAAGGGGCAATATCAAATAAACTACTCAGAGTCACTGTACTTCCAAATCAAACTAACAATTAAAATTATAAATAAAAGGCCATCGCAGTGCTGAGTCTTGATGAACCAAAACTAGCCATTTTGTTAAAATCGGCTTTGGTTATTGGGACATGCTGACAATCAATCGCCAATTGTTTTTCGTTTTCACAAAACGGGTCATGCACGTACAAGCAATGCTCATCAATATGCGTTACACACACCCAATGCGGTGCCTTTTTACCATCAAATCGATAGGTACTGATCAATAACACCACCGCTTTACCCTCCGCAAGCCAATCCTCAATAGCAACCAAGGTTAACTCTTGATAGCGTACTGGCAACTTTGCAGCTATCGCTTCTGCCACAAATTGATTATGAACCGTATGCAAGATGGCTTTTTTCTTTTCGCTTCTTACACCATCAATAAACAAAGTTTCACGAGTATTTAAAACTACATCAGCTTTAAAACCTCGTTTCATTGCCGCAAGTGCTAACCCTAGAGGGTGACAACCGCCATGCCCTGATGTCATAAAAATAGTCGTGGCTTCACGCCATATATCCAACTCTTTCAGTTGGCTCATTGCGGTATCATTCAATGATGACATTGCCATTAATAACGCCGCAGGACCACAGGTAAACTCGGTTGTTTGCTGGTACCAAGGCGTGTATTTATCGGCATTAAACTCGATATTACGTCGAATGTTTTTTTGCATTCGATGGGCATCACTATGGTCATCATAATAATCACTGTAATGACCAAACACCTGGTAACCCAGTTTTTCATATAAGCAAATTGCCGATAGGTTGTTTACCGCAACTTCTAGACGCATATATAAACGGCCGCGTTTAGCTGTTTCGTTTTCAAGCGCAAGCAGTAACTTTGAAGCAATGCCTTTGCCTTGCTGAGATTGCAAAACCGCCAGTGAATATAGCCGAGCAAGACGCGTCCCCTTGTGACACCAAACCAAACCATAACCAACTAGTTGGTTCTCGATCTCGGCCACCATCAGTAAGCCATGCGTTGCGCTGATCCAACGTTTTAAACTACGACTACTTAATCTATCTTGACTAAAGCTTTGTTCTTCAATGGCAACAAGGGCCGCCAAATCCGTTGCCTGAGCAAAACGGATTTGACAAACAGAGGCGTTCATTAACCACGGCCTCGTGCTTCTAAGCGTTGTTTAAACTCATCCATAATGATCATATAAAGCTCGTCACCTAAATAGGCATCTTCGACTTTATGGTCGATACTTGGGTTGTCATTCACTTCTAACACGTATGCTTTACCTTGATGTTCTTTAACGTCAACACCATACAAACCTTTACCTACCGTTTTGCAGGCTTTTAACGCCGCATCGAGTACCACTTTAGGTAATTCAAATGTTGGCAAGGTTTCAAAGCCACCAGAAAAGAAACGTTTTGCATCATGGTTATAAATTTGCCAGTGATTACGCGCCATTAAATAACGACACGCATAAATTGCACGGCCATTTAACACCCCGACACGCCAGTCGTATTCGGTGTACATGTACTCTTGTGCAAGCACAAGTGCACTGAACTCAAACAGCTCTGTTAATTTAGCAACTAACTCATCACGATTAGCAACTTTAAATACGCCTTTTGAGAAAGAGCCTTCTGGCATTTTTAATACTAGTGGGTAGCTGAAGTTTGCTTCTAAACTTTCAATTGTCTCTTCACTTGTATCAGCCACAACGTGAGTTTTTAAACTCGGCACTTTTTGATAATTAAAAGCATCGTGCAAATACACTTTATTACAGCAGCGCAGTATCGACTCTGCATCATCAATCACCACTAATCCTAAGCTTTGTGCTTTACTCGCTAAACGATAGGTTGGATGGTCGATGGCCGTTGTTTGACGAATAAACAACGCATCAAATTGTGCAATATTGGTAATTTCATCAAATGTAAGTGCTTGAGCATAAATACCATGTTTAGCGGCTGCTTTAATAAATTTAGCAATGGCATCTTTATCACTTGGCGGCACTTTTTCTTGGTGATCAACCAATATGGCCATATCCCAACGGTAACGACGTTTTTTATCGTGAATGCGCCATACTGACATCGTAAAGCTATTGAGTTGCTTTACAAACTCTGTAAAGCCCGTGTCATCTAATGATGCAATCGCACCTTGCTTCACAACACCTTGTTCATCACACACCAAAATAGGCGCAGGATATTGCGAGAATAATGCTTTAGTTGCTTTGCTTTGCTGCTCTTGATCTGTGTGACCAAAAAATACAGTACAACCAGCAAGCTCTTTATGACGCGTGCTATGCTCATCGCTACGTAGTGCATTAATTGTTTTTACACTCGGTAATACCTGATGCTTTCTTGCTTCAGCAAGCAAAGAGCAATAATAGCCTTTACTTAAATACTGCCCTGTATCACACAAGTTTAAAATACGCGTTTTTGGCTCATTATGTTTTGGGTAATCACGTAAGTAGGTGTCAAAGGTAATGACATTTTCGAAATTTTGAGCAATACGTTGCTCATTGTTATCAACCACAATCAAGGTTTTAAACACGACTTTTCCTAAATTAAGTCTTATGAAAAAAATGAAAACACCCAGCCGATTAAGTGAACGCATGAGGCTAAACTTCACTTAACTAGATGGGTGCTTATAAGCATTAAGCTTGATGTGATTTATAGAGGTTTTTTTACTTTGTGACCAACGAGTTATTTTTTACTTGAAGATGAAATTTACTGATTAATAAATTTTCTTGATCAGACTATTTCTGTAATGCTATAAAACTGTGCGTTACCTGCAATTGTCAGTGTTACTTCGTCATCAATTTGCTTGCCAATCAGCTGTTTACCTAACGGCGCTTCACGGGTTACAACATATATAGGCTGTTCTTTTACGGTGACTACTAAGCCACCTGCACTTGGGCCCATAAAAAACCACTTTGAGTTATCTTGTTCATCGACAAGACACACTAATGCACCTTCACGAACCTTATTAAATTCGCTTTCTTTAAACACTGTATTGAATGCTTGTATTTCACGGTAGCACTCATTAACTCGTTCAGCTTGCCCTTGCGCTAAATAAGCGGCTTCTAAACCCAAGGTATCGTATTGAGTTTCAGCAACACTTTCTTCGTGGGTTGCTGCATCATGAGCCGCTTTTGCCGCTGCTTTGGCGTTTTGCAGTTGTGCCTCTAGCGCAAAGCGTAAATGTTCAATTACGTGTGTTTTATTCATATCAAAGCAGTTAAAACAGAAAAGCCGCTATTCTATGGAAAAATAGCGGCTGATGAAAGTAAGTTATAAAACTGACTTATGGCATATCCATATAGGCTTTGGTTTTATCATCCAGTGTTTGGGTGTAATTTTCTGAACTTAACCCTAATAATTGCGGTAAGGTGGCGGCGATACAAATCGATGAGAAGGTGCCCACCACAATGCCTGCAAATAACGCGATAGCAAAACCCGTTAATGCAGCGCCAGCAAGCAGCCAAATACAAGCAATGGTCGCAAGTGTTGTGCCTGAGGTGATCAATGTACGCGTTAACGTAGAGCCAATTGCATCATTAATCACAACATGGGTATTAATGCGTTGATTGTCTGGCTGAATACGTAAAAGCTCTCTAACTCTGTCGCCAACAATAATTGAGTCATTTAATGAATAGCCAATAATAGCCAGTAAACTCGCCAGCACGGTTAAATTAAACTCAAGCCCTAACAAGGAAAACAAGCCAAGCACTAAGATTAAATCATGTAACAGTGCAACCACTGAGCCTACCGCGAGTCGCCATTCAAAACGTACAGCTAAATAAACCATAATGGCAATCAGTGCTGCAAATAATGCTAAACAGCCTTGCTCAAAAAGCTCATCACCGACTTGTGAACCTAAAAAAGAACTTGAAAGCACGGTAAATTCTACACCTTGCTCATTCAGCTCTGATTGCCAATTGCTGGCTTCACTAAGCTCTGGCGCTTCTCTTAAAACAAAGTGGTATTCACCCGCTTTAGTTATGGTTAATTTGTTTGCAATTTCAGGACTTAACTTTGCCTTTAAATCAGCAATAGTTGTTACTGACGTTGTGTTTATCTCAGTGATGTAGCCACCTGTAAAATCAAGGCCAAAGTTTAGCCCTTTGACAGATAAAACACCTAAGCTCGCGATGACTAAAACACAGCTTAGCAATAACCCTAAAACGCGCGATTTACTCGCTGCAGTTAATGTTGACCAACTCATGCTTTAGCCCCCGATAAATTTGTCAGTTTAATGTAGAGTGTTTGGCTAAGCGCTTTTGAAATGTAAACACCGGTGAATACGCTGGTTAATAGTCCGAGCGCTAATGTAATTGCAAAACCTTTCACCGGTCCATAACCAATGGCGTATAGAATGATAGCTGTGATCATGGTGGTCACATTGGCATCAAAAATGGTCGTAAATGCTTGGTTATAGCCTTGCTCTATTGCTTGATAGGTAGGTCGACCTTTACGTTTTTCCTCTTTTATTCGCTCAAAGATAATTACATTAGTATCAACTGCCATGCCTATTGTTAATACAAGCCCTGCGATGCCCGGTAATGTCAACACCACGCCAGGTAATAACGACATTAAGCCGACTAAAGCGGTTAAATTAAGTAACAACGCAATGTTGGCAATCAGGCCTAAACGACGATACCAAAGCGCCATAAATGCAAGGGTAATACCGATACCAAGCATTAAAGCAGCTAATCCGTGTTCAATGTTTTCACTACCTAAGCTTGGACCTATGGTTTGTTCTTGAACGATTGTCACTGGTGCAGTTAGCGACCCAGCACGAAGTAAAAGCGCTAAATCGTAAGCTGCTTGTGGGCTTTTCATATTCGTAATACTAAAACGAGAACTTAAATGCTGTGCAATGTTTGCCACATTGATCACTTCGCTTTTTTTCACAACGTCGCCATTTGCATTCCGGGAGTATTCAGAATAAACCGTGGCCATTGGCTTACCTATATTGTGCTTTGAAAAAGCAGACATCGCATCGCCACCTTGAGAGTCTAAGCTAAGCTGGACTAAAGGCTTGCCCCATTCATCTTTACCAACACTGGCATTATTGATGTGATCACCTGAAAAAATCGCCACAGGATTTAAATTAACAACACCACCACCTTGCACATTAAACGCTTTACCACCCACTTCGACGACCTGATAAAAATCTAGGGTCGCTGTTGCACCAATAATGCGTTTAGCTTCTGATGGATCTTGTACCCCTGGTAACTCGATTCGAATTCGTTGTTTACCTTGCCTTTGCGTCACCGCTTCTGTGATGCCAAGCTCTTCAATACGTCCTCGCAGGGTTGTTAAGCTTTGTGCCATGACTTGTTTATTGAATTCGCTTTGGCTTTGCTCATTAAAATGCAGTAATACTGTGGTTAGGTTATTACTCGTTGATTTAGTTTGCATCAGGCCTTTGAATTGACCTTGTAAGGTTGAGATGAGTCCTGGGAGTTGCCCTTCACCGCTTGGTAAAATTTGCAGCTCAACCCCTTCTTTAACTTCACTGGCTCTAATACCACGAATTTTGTCTTTTCGAAGCGTCAATTTAGTTTGTTGATACACACTGTTTAAGTGCTCTTGCATTGCTTTATCTAGGTCAACATCAAGCACAAATAGCACCCCACCATTTAAGTCAAGTCCTAACTTAATCGGTGAAAGACCAAGCTGCTGAAGCCATTGTGGGCTTGTCGCATGCTCAACAATTTTAGCTTCCAGCTGTGGGTATTGAGTTTTTATAAAACTCAGTGCATTGGCACTTTGAGTAGGCTCAGCTAATAAAATAGCCAGTTGTGCTTGGCTATCATTAGCTTCAGACACTTCAAAACCATGTTGATTTAGTGAAGTTGTCACACTTTGCAGCGTCACAGTTTGATCTGGCAAGCTAATGTGCAACCAAGATTTGTTAGGGTAAAGATTAGGTAGTGCGCTAACCGCTAATAAAATACACGCCGCTATCATAGCGACATAACTCATTTTTAGACGACGCCATAGCGCCGGCTTTGATTTATGTGACATACATGACTTCCTTCCAGCATTTTCAGCCGGTAAAAAATTAATTCCAAAAATAAAAAAGTAACGAAGGAAGTCGTTTAGCTATGGTAGGTCGTATTCGCTTTGTACAAGAGATTAGCGTCTTTCCAGCCACTAATGCGGGATTTACGTTGCGTGGCTAACGCAAACCATGGGATCATGCGTACAGCACTTGGTGGCGCTAAAAAGTGCTCTTTTCCCCAATCTTCAGCAAAGAATTCAATTAATAGCTCGTAATCAGGGTCAACCTGACTATGGTAAAGAAACAATGATGAATTACTGGCAGTTAAACGCGGCACAAGGGTATCAAACCCCGATGGTTCTACCGGTTTAGGATGCTTAGCTGTATGAGTTTGAGAAATAACTGGGGTTTTAGTCAGCTCGACTTGGAACAATTTAGTGGCAGCATAGTGTGAGTGAGTGTCAGGCATAGCCATGCTCTGTGCACTAAAGAACACAGTAAATAGCAAGATAATGACTGAGAAAAACCGTAACAAGAACTGACCAATAAATTAAGTGGATAACACAGCTATAATGAGGGTAAAAAAATAAAACACAAGTTATTACTTAAATAAAAGTAACTAAAATAAAGCGAGCCTAACTCGACCCGCTTATTAATTTAACTTTGTTAAACAAGTTAAACTTCTAATGATGACATGTCGATAACAAAGCGTGAGGCCATATCACCTTGCTTTAATTTATCGAAAGCGTCATTAATTTGTTCCATTTTGATCATTTCAACTTCTGGCAGAATATTATGTAACGCACAGAAATCGAGGATCTCTTGGGTTTGTGCTATACCACCTATCAATGAGCCAGCAACACGGCGACGTCCAAGCAGAAGTGGAACAGAGTTTGATTCTGCAAGTTCACCAACTTGGCCAACTAGCACTTGGGTACCATCTATATCAAGTAGTGGCATATAAGGTGTAAAGTCATGTTTAACGGGTATAGTATTAATAATTAGATCGAATTGATTAGCATGTGCTTGCATCACTTGTTCATCACTTGAGACTAATAAGTCTTTCGCACCATAATCTAAAACCTGTTGTTTTTTCTTATCACTGCGGCTAATTGCCGTAACATGTGCACCCATTGCAGCTGCGATTTTAATTGCCATGTGACCCAAACCACCTAGACCAATTACCGCAACACGGCTGCCTGGGCCAACATTCCACGTGCGTAGTGGTGAATAAGTTGTGATACCTGCACATAGAATTGGCGCACATTTCGCTAGGTCTAAGCCTTTAGGTACATTGAGTACGAACTCTTCACGAACCACAATGTGTTTTGAATACCCACCTTGAGTAAGTTCGCCACTGATACGATCTTGCCCTGAGTATGTACCCACCATTCCTTCGCGACAAAACTGCTCTTCACCATGATGACACTGGTCACAGCTCAAACAGCTATCTACCATACAACCAACAGCGACATTATCGCCCACTTTGTATTTAGTAACACCACTACCCACTTCAAGAACGCGGCCAACAATTTCATGACCCGGTACTACTGGGTACTGAGTCCAGCCCCAATCGTTTTTTGCTGTGTGTAAGTCTGAATGACACACGCCACAATAAAGAATTTCAATTGATACATCTTCTTCACGAAGTGCACGGCGTTCAAAATGATACGGCTCTAATGGTTTTTCTGAATCATGTGCTGCATAACCGATGGTTTTCATGCTTACTCCTTAATTTTCTTCGTGTTTAACTCATGCAATTAACAAATTTGCTAATGCGCTGGTGTATACTGCACTCAGTATAGAGGTAAATTTGCAAATTACACTTGCCTAAAACACGAAAGCTTTTGCCTATTTTTATCAAATTGATTTAAGAGACCCCCATGCGTGGAATGAGCCGCAAAGAACAGGTGACGAGATCGCCTGATGCAATGAACCTATCACAAAGCATCAAAACACTCTGGCCCTATTTAATGACCTTTAAAGGCCGAGTTATTTTGGCTGTACTAGCTCTTATTGCAGCCAAGGGGGCCACATTGCTGATGCCTTGGGCACTAAAAGAAATAATCGACGCAGTAGATTCTAGTATCAACCCGATATTAAGCGTTCCTATTGCCCTGCTCATCGGCTATGGTTTGCTGCGCTTTGCCAGTGTGTTTTTTGGTGAAGTTCGCGATGCATTGTTTGGCCGTGTTACTGAGCACGCTATGCGCCATATTGGTTTAAAAGTATTTAAACACTTACATAGTTTAGAATTAGCCTTTCACCTTGATAGGCAAACAGGCGGTATTAGTCGCGATATAGAGCGTGGTACAAATGGCCTCAGCTTTTTAATGCGCTTTTTGATGTTTAACATCGTGCCAACCCTATTTGAAATAATCACAGTCGCCATTATTTTTGCGACCTTGTTTTCACCTTGGTTTGCATTAGTCACTGTTATCGCTGTCGCTATTTACATTGCTTTTACTGTAATAGTAACTCAGTGGCGTAACCGATTTATACGTGAAGCAAATACTGCCGATAACAACTCAAATACTCGTGCTATCGACAGCTTACTAAATTACGAAACCGTTAAGTACTTCAACAATGAACATTATGAAGCAAACACCTACGACAGCTTTTTAGCTAAGTGGGAACAAGCGAGGCTAAGAAATCGTTTATCGTTACTGGCGCTAAATTCAGGGCAAGCACTTATTATCGCCGCAGCTATTACAGCACTAATGTGGCTAGGTGCCAGTTCAGTGGTCAATAAAGAGCTGACCATAGGTGAGCTTGTAATGATCAATGCTTACATGATCCAGCTATTTCTACCTCTTAATTTTTTAGGCTTTGTGTATCGTGAAATACGCCGTGCACTAACTGATCTTGAAAACATGCTCGGCTTATTAAATCGAAAAGCCGCTATTAGCGATGACAAAGATGCAAAACCATTAACTACAACAAAAGCAGCTATTCGATTTGAGAATGTCTCTTTTAGTTACGACAAACAACGGCCTATTTTAAATAATTTAAGTTTTGAGGTTACTTCAGGCAGTAAAGTAGCGATTGTCGGTGCCAGTGGCGCAGGTAAAAGTACCTTAAGCCGCCTGCTTTACCGCTTTTATGATGTGGATGCGGGCAAAATTTATATTGATGAGCAAGCAATCAACACAGTTACACTTGAAAGTTTGCGCCAAGCTATTGCCATCGTACCGCAAGATACCGTGCTATTTAACACCAGCATTCGCGAAAACATCGCCTACGGAAATCCAACGGCAAGCGAAGATGATATTGATAAAGCTATAAGCCTTGCCCACTTAGATGGGTTTATTGCAAGCCTAGATAAAGGCGATAAAACCCTTGTTGGTGAGCGCGGTTTAAAAGTGTCGGGCGGCGAAAAGCAACGTATAGCAATTGCCAGAGCCATTTTAAAGGGTTCACCTATTTTATTATTTGATGAGGCAACATCAGCGCTTGATTCGCATTCAGAGCAAGCTATTTTAAGTGCTATGCGTGAAGTCGCGCAAAAGCACACCAGCATAGTCATTGCCCATCGTTTATCAACAATAACCGACGCAGACAAAATTATTGTTATGAAACAAGGACAAGTTGTTGAACAAGGTCAGCACCAACAGCTACTTGCGGCGAATGGCGAATATGCTCGAATGTGGCAGTTACAGCAAAGCGACGAATAAACACTGTTAACTACTAGGTTAAATGATTAGAATAACGGCTTTATTTTTATCTATAACAAAAAGGCAACACGCAGATGGGCAGAGCTTATCAAAACAAAAAAGACTCAATGGCAAAAACTGCGGGTGCAAAAACCAAAGTTTATTCAAAGTACGGAAAAGAAATTTATATCTGCGCTAAGAATGGTGGTGTTGATCCCGATGGCAACTTAGCACTTCGTCGATTAATTGAGCGTGCTAAGAAAGACCAAGTACCTACGCATGTAATCGAGCGTGCAATCGATAAAGCCAAAGGTGGTGGCGGCGAAGATTACGTAGCAACTCGCTATGAAGGTTACGGCCCGGGCAACTGTATGATCATTGTTGACTGCTTAACCGACAACAACAAACGTACCTTCGCTGACGTACGTGTTTGTTTTACTAAAGCAAATGCAAAAATTGGTGCGCAAAATTCAGTATCACACTTATTTGATCACCTCGCTATTTTTGTTTTTGACGGTGATGATGACGAAGCTGTTTTAGAAGCATTGATGATGGCTGATGTCGATGTAACAGATGTAGAAGTTGAAGACGGTAAAATCACCGTATTTGCTCCACACACAGAATATAACAACACCCGTACAGCACTTGAAGAAATGGGAATTACTGATTTCCACGAAGATCTAATTGCCTTTGTGCCGCAAGTAGAAGCACCAATTGAAGGTGAAGACGTTGAAGTCATGGAACGCTTTTTAGCCATGCTAGAAGACTGTGATGACGTACAAAACGTTTACCATAACGCACAGTTTTAATTAAAAAGGCCAACCAAGTTGGCCTTTTACCTTTTAGCACAAAGGAATCAACATTGAATACCCTCGAAGAGTTAAAAGCCGGTTCTCTACAAGGTTGTACACGGCTTCAGCTTGTTGCAGAACTAACTGAATTCCCAAAAGAAATTTATACCCTAGCCGATACGTTAGAAACCCTTGATTTATCTAATAACCAGCTAAGTGATTTACCTGACGATTTTTACAAATTAAAAAATCTAAAACGACTGTTTTTATCATTTAATCAGTTTAAACACATACCTGACGTGCTAAGACAATGCCCAAACTTAATCATGGTGGCATTTAAAAGTAATCAAATTACTGAATTTAAAGCACACTGTTTGCCAACGAAAATTGAATGGCTGATCTTAACTGATAATCAAATCCCCGCTTTGCCGGATACATTTGGTGAGTACAGTCAGCTTAAAAAGCTGGCACTGGCCGGCAATCAGCTAACACATTTGCCAGCCTCAATGGCTAATTGTAAAGAGCTTGAGCTAATACGTTTAAGCGCCAATAAGCTTACAAAAGTTGAAGATTGGCTTTTAGCCTTACCTAAACTTGCTTGGCTTGCCTTCTCTGGTAACGATTTAAATCGTTCAACCAGCTTACATTGTGAGCTGTTTAGCCAAATAGCACTGGATGAAATCGATGTTAAAAAGCAGATTGGCCAAGGCGCATCTGGGGTTATTCACTTCGCAAACTGGCATCAACGACCTGTTGCCCTTAAGTTATTTAAAGGCGAGATCACCAGTGATGGCTACCCACTCGATGAGCTTAATTGCTGTTTACAAGCAAGTGAGCACCCAAACCTAATTAAAGCGTTGGGCTATGTTGATGAAGAGTCACAACTGGGTTTAGTAATGGAGCTGATCAATAAAGAGTTTACGAACCTTGGTTTACCACCATCACTTGCAAGTTGTACCCGTGACACATTCGAAGACAACTGCCAGTACACGCCAGAAATGGTGCTAAAAATCATTCAACAAATGACAAGTACCCTCGCCCATTTGCATAAAAAGCAAGTTAGCCATGGTGACATTTATGCCCATAACAGCATGATCAATTCACAAGGCGATTTATTGTTTGGTGACTTTGGTGCCGCAACCGATTTATCGATGCTAATGCCAACTCAACAACAGCTATTAGAAGGCATTGAAGTACGTGCCCTCGGTTATTTTATCGATGATTTACTGACTGTTGTGACTGAACAAAATGACATTACAAAGATGCTTGCCGACATAGCCCAAGAGTGCTTGGTACTCAACTCAGAAAAACGACCTCGCTTTTCTGAGCTGCTTGCGCGATTATGATTTAATACTAATTTGCCTATAAACAAAGCCTCACTGAGGCTTTATTTTTGCCTGTTAAACGGAAACAGCTGCTGCTTTAACATTCCTTCGGGCATGTAATCGCCAACCACACCATATTTATCGGGCCACTCTGCTTGACCTTTTACAGCGGTGCCAAATAGATAATCTAAAAAAGAAAAATGCGCTGCATAGTTACGGTCAATGGCCGCTTTATCAGATGAATGGTGCCAATGATGAAACTGAGGAGTAACCAGAAAATACTTTAACCAACCAAAATTTACGCGAACATTGGCATGGTTAAACACAGCCTGAAAGCCAACAATAATCACATAAAGGCTAATGACTTCAGATGGAAAGCCCAGTACAAAAATAGGCGTAAGTACTAAGCTACGCGTCACTAATATTTCTAAAATATGCTGACGTGAGCCTGCGAGCCAATCCATTTCTTTTGCACTATGATGCACGGCATGAAAACGCCAAAGCAGAGGTACTTCGTGATAAGCCCTGTGCACAAAGTATTGCATTAAATCGGCCACTAAAACAATTAAAAAGAGCTGGAGTAAAAATGGTATTTGTATAATAAAGCCTTGCACAGTATCAGATACAGCCCAGCCAAATGCGTGATGCACAAACTGATTGGTTGCAAGAAGCACAAAACCGATAATTAAATGATTTACAAAGAAATGATTTAAATCACCTTGCCACTCAGAGCGGAGAATTTTTTGCTCTTTGCGGTGCGGTAGCAGCTTCTCAATTAAAATAAAAATCAGTGTGGAGCCAAGTAAATCAAGAATGAACCAATCAAGCCCTAGGTATGGCGTATTATCTCTAAAATCGCCCACTTGAACATTCGGGCCACCAAATACAATAGCAAGAAGTATCAGCATCCAAGCTGTTGCACCGAGTCGTTTGTTAGTGTTACGAACAAAGTTCAACAAGCCTAAACTGCCTGAAATAATTAGTGCCACGAACATTAGCTGACGCAAAAACTCAACGCTGTAGTTTTGTCGAAGCTCTGGCGTCGTTAAGTACTCAGGAAAGTGAAAAGCTAATACTCCTAAACAGGATAAAATCGCTAAGAAGCAGGCAATATAGCCACTGATATTGCCTTCACCCACTTGAAACTGCTCAGCCCGAAATAACCGATGATAAAGACGAGTCATGATATAAAAATCCATTTATCAATTTTTTGCAGCATAACACAGAAGAATTTAGGAACAAATATACGCTAAGCCATCACTATCATGTGTACACAACAAATTGATACTAAGCTAATAAAACCTAAAACTAGGCTGCGTTCAGGTAGGAAATGAATAATCAACGCAGGCATTTCAATAATGTGTGAAGTCATTGGCCTATAGCATAAACTATGTTTTTCAAAGTTCATGAAAGCGTTTTTTAGCCTTTCAAGGTAGAGCACTAATCCAGCTAAATGAATAAGCACAAATGTCGATGGACCTAAAAACTCAAGTAGTGCCATAAGCTCATACCCCATCATTAACTCAGGTCCTGCAATGAGAATTACTAAAACCAGCGCGATTGTTTTATACAGCTTATTAGCGAATAACTGTCTAATTTTATTAAACATCCATATCCTTATGAAACGATTTAGGCTTATAAAAGAATAAGCCTTTTAAATATTATTGGAATGCTTTATCAAACTTATCTTGATCAAGGTATTTATCAAATGCACCTAAAGCATTACCAACACTTGGCTCAGCCATTAACTCTTGCATTGCAACTTCACCCACAATACCGAATGCGTTTTCCATTGCTCCCTGACCGCCGACTTCAATCGCCGCCCTTGCTTGCTTTGGACAGTCTTCGGTTAATAAACGCGTAACTAACGCACCAACATAGCGATTAGTTTCATCCATATCTTGTTCTGTCACGTTCGAGAAAGGCTTAATTATACTGTGCGTCGACATACCTAGATAAATCCACTTAGCGAGGTTCTTTCGTTCTTTGCCATTTAGTGAATCAGTTAAACACACTGCAAGTTGCTGTGCTTCTTGCGATGCGGATACATAACTAGGCAGTATCGACGATAAAAAGAGTGACGTAGTTAATAAGATTTTTTTCATTATCTTTCCTTGAAAACAATTACGCACAATAAAGTAATGTGAATCCAAATTAATTTCCAGTAAAAACCAAAAAAGCCACGATAAACGTGGCTTTGTTGGATAAAGCTTAAACTTTTACTGTTCTATTATAAGAACTGACCTAGCGCTTTAACTTGGTCTAACATGCGGTTTGAGAAACCCCACTCGTTATCGTACCAAGCCATCACTTTAACAAGCTTACCATCTACTTTAGTTTGGGTAGAATCGAAGATTGAAGACGCTGGGTTATGGTTAAAGTCGATAGAAACAAGCGGTAGTTCGTTGTATTCAAGAATACCTTGCATTGCACCTTCTGATGCTGCTTTAACTACTTCGTTGATTTCTGCTGCAGTTGTTTCACGCTTAGCAACGAACGTTAAGTCTACTAAAGAAACGTTGATTGTTGGTACACGTACTGCCATGCCGTCTAGTTTACCCGCAAGTTCAGGAAGTACTAAGCCAACTGCTTTAGCAGCACCTGTTTTAGTTGGGATCATTGACTGAGTTGCGCTACGTGCACGATATAAATCTGGGTGATAAACGTCAGATAAGTTTTGATCGTTTGTGTATGCATGAATTGTCGTCATGCTACCTTGCTCGATACCTACTGTGTCGTTGATTGCTTTTGCAATCGGCGCTAAACAGTTTGTTGTACACGATGCATTTGAGATAATGTTGCTGTCAGCGTTTAATACTTCACTATTAACACCATGAACAACAGTTGCATCCATATCAGTACCAGGAGCAGAAACGATTACTTTTTTAGCACCTGCTTCAATGTGTTTAGCCGCTGCCTCACGTGAAGTGAATAAACCAGTACATTCTAGAACGATATCTACGTTTAGAGCTTTCCAAGGAAGGTTTGCAGGATCACGCTCTTGCGTAAGGGTAATTTCGTCATTACCAATTAGCATGGTGTTTTCAGCAAGTGTTACTTTTTGAGAAAATTGACCGTGAACTGAGTCAAATTGAGTTAAATGCGCGTTAACATTTGCTGGTGCTAAATCGTTAATTGCAACGATTTTGATTTCGTTGTTTTGAGCTGACTCATAAAGGGCACGTAATACGTTACGACCGATACGTCCATAGCCATTAATTGCAACATTAATCATTCTAATATCTCCCGTTAATTATTTTACTTCACTTGCTTGGCGAGCAAGCGCTTCAATGGCTTGCCAGTCTTTGTTTTCAATAAGTTGTTTGTCTAACATCCACGTACCACCCACACAGATTACGTTTTTAAGTGCGAGGTAGTTAGGTGCTGTTTCAAGGCTAATGCCGCCTGTTGGACAAAATGTTACTTGTGGTAAAGGGCCACCAATTGATTTCAGCATTGCAGTGCCACCCGCTGCTTCTGCAGGGAAGAACTTTAGAAACTTAAAGCCTTGGCTTGCTAATTTCATTACTTCACTTGGTGTCGCAGCACCTGGTAAAAATGGAATATCAGACTCTTTAGCCAGTGCTAATAATTCGTCGTTTACGCCAGGGCTAACCATAAAGTCAGCACCGGCTTCAACTGATGCATTAAATGTCGCTTTATCAACCACAGTACCTGTGCCAACGTATGCTTCTGGTACGGCTTCTTTCATTAGCTTCACTGCTTCTGCCGCAATTGGCGTACGCAAAGTAATTTCTAATGCTTTTAAGCCACCGTTATAAAGCGCACGTGCAAGGGGTGCTGCATCTTCAAGTTTTTCGATAACAACAACCGGTACCACAGGTGCCGATGATAAAATTTTCTCAATGCTCATTGTTTGTTCCTCATAGCCCAGTAACGGCGTATTATTATTCTAAACCAAAGGCGCTAGCGCCTAGGTCTGCACTACTTACTATATTTCTGAAACCTGCAAATAACTCTCGACCTGTGCCGTATGTTTGGCTTGGTTGGCTAAGTTGTAATTCACGTTTTGCTAATTCTTCATCGCTTACATGTACTTTCAATACACCTGCTGGTGCGTCAAGCGTCACTAAATCACCTTCGTGAATTTTAGCGATTACACCACCTTCAACAGCTTCTGGTGCTAAGTGGATTGCAGCAGGAACTTTACCAGATGCACCCGACATACGACCGTCTGTGACAATCGCCACTTTGTAGCCTTGGTCTTGCAGTGTTGCCATTACTGGCGTCAACTTATGAAGTTCAGGCATGCCTTTCGCTTTCGGACCTTGCTCTTTAATTACAGCAATAAAGTCTGTGTTTAATTCACCGCGGCTATACGCTTCTTGTAACTCACCTTGTGAGCTAAATACTTTAGCTGGTGCAGAAACAACTTGGTGTGACTCTGCCACTGCTGATACTTTAATAACTGCTTTACCAAGGTTACCAGTAAGAAGCTGTAAACCACCCTGCTTACTAAACGGGTTATCAATTGGGCGCAATACTTCTTCATCGTGTGACTTTTCAGGACACGACACCCATTTAACTTTGCTTGGGCCTGTGCTGTTAGTCATAATCACTGATGAATCTTTATCTAACATTGGCTCCGTGGTGTAAGCTTCTAGGCCATCACCGACAATCGTTTTCACATCGTTATGTAAGTAACCTTTGCTAAGTAGTTGCTTCATTAAGAAGCCCATACCGCCAGCTGCTTGGAAGTGGTTCACATCAGCTGAGCCGTTCGGGTAGATACGCGTAAGAAGTGGCACAACTTCAGATAAGTCAGCCATGTCTTTCCACGTTAGGATCACACCTGCAGCTTTCGCAATAGCCACTAAGTGGATTGCGTGGTTTGTTGAGCCGCCTGTTGATAACAAGCCAACTAAACCATTAATAATTGTTTTTTCACTTACTACATCTGCAAGGCAGTTAGCATCTTTTGTTTCGATTAACTGCTTTAACATAGTTTCTACAGCATGACCTGTTAAACCATCACGTAGTTCTGTGTAAGGGTTAATGAAAGAGCTACCTGGTAAATGTAGACCCATGATTTCCATTAACATTTGATTCGAGTTTGCCGTACCGTAGAAAGTACATGTACCGGCACTGTGATAAGATGCGCTTTCAGCTTCAAGAAGCTCTTCACGACTTACTAAGCCTTGTGCAAATTTTTGACGAACACGAGCTTTTTCTTTATTCGGGATACCCGATTGCATTGGACCTGCTGGTAAAAAATACGTTGGTAAATGACCAAACGATAAAGCACCAATTAAAAGTCCTGGGACGATTTTGTCACAAACACCTAAACAGAAAACACCGTCGAATACATCATGCGATAAAGAAACCGCAGTAGACATTGCAATCACGTCACGTGAGAACAATGATAACTCCATACCGTCACGGCCTTGTGTTACGCCATCACACATTGCTGGTACGCCGCCAGCAACTTGTGCTGTTGCATCGTACTTAGTCGCAAGGTTTTTGATGATTTCTGGGTAATCTTTGTAAGGGACATGCGCAGAAAGCATGTCGTTATAAGCGTTGATGATAGCTAGATTTGGTTGCTCGTCTGCTTTTAAACGATCTTTGTCATCGCTGCTACAAGCAGCCATAACATGTGCAATATTACCACAGCCTAAACCTGCACGAACTCTTGTTTGTTTTTTTGCGTGCGAGATTCGCTCTAAATAAGCTTGGCGGGTCTCTTTACTGCGTTCGATAACGCGTTCGGTGACTTCTTGAATACGAGGATGCAACATATAAATTCGACTCATCTCTATAGTTAGAGGATAAAGGCTCAGTAACAATTACAGACTCCACGAAAATAATTGTACTGAGCATCTTTGATTTACCCGTTCAAAGGTACGCTGACAGGCTGTCTCTCACAACCAACCTGACACCGGTGTCACTGTATTAACTCATGACTGTGACACCGGTGTCAACCTTATCTGTTAAATTTAGTTTAATTTTTTTAAATGACCAAATAATGAACAACTTTATTTTAGTAGAATATGAGCAGAATTCATATGAAGTACTACTATCAAAGGCGAACCCTCTAGCCTAAGTTTGTAGTTAGTTCTATTTTAAAACAATGAGTTAAAGTGTTGTTATCCATTTTACCCATCTGAAATAAAAAAGCCCGAGAACGCGTCACTCATTCTCGGGCTACTGTGAAAAAACAAGATGAAATTTATTTAATTGCAGCTGTCGACTCACGAGTAATGAGTTTTGCTTCAAGGGTTACTTGATAAGGCGACTCTTGTGGGTCACTAATATGAGTAATCAATTGCTTGACTGCTTGCTGAGTCATTTCTTCAACTGGTTGAGCAATGGTAGTTAACCCTGGCCAGATATGACGAGCAATTGGAGCGTTATCAAATCCAGCGATAGAAATATCATCTGGCACTCTTAACTGCATTTGCGTAGCAAGTTTTAACACCGCTGCTGCCATGTAATCATTTGAAGCAAATACCGCCGTTGGCCGAGGATTTAAATCTAGAATAGTACGGGCACTGTCAACACCTGAGTGATAACTGAAGTTACCTTCTTCAACTAAGCGCTCATCAAACTCAATGCCGTTTGAAGCAAGTGCTCTTCGGTAACCTTTAAAACGTTGCTCTGTAGCACTGTGATCAGGGTGACCTTTAATGAAAGCGATTTCTTTATGACCAAGCTTAATAAGATGCTCAGTTATTTCAAAAGCTCCCTGCTCATCATTACTTCTTACAGAAATAGAGTCGTCTTCAAGTACCGCTGATGCGACGCGAGCATACGGGATCTTTTTCGATTTTAAAAAGCTTACAAGTTCAGGAAAATCTGAAAATGGAGGGGTCAGTACAATACCGTCTAAACGCGAGGTTTGAATCAACTGCTCAATATTACTAATTAATTCGTCGCCACGTAACTCACAAGGATGGATCAATAAGTTGTAATTAAGCTCATGACAGGCAGCTAAGGCACCAGTTTGGACACGGGTAATATAGCTTTTACTAGGATTATCGTATAAGCAACCAATAATAAAACTACGGTTTTGTGCCAAACCTCGTGCAATTGGGTTTGGCGTGTAATCAAGCTCTTTAAATACTTTAAGTACTTTTTCGCGCGTTGCATCACTCACGTTTGGCTCGTTGTTGAGAACGCGAGATACTGTTTTTTTCGATACACCGGCATAGCTGGCGACACTGTTGATGGTTACTTTCTTCATCCGCTCTACATCCAACTGCTAATTACGCGTTACTTTTAACATGTATACACGCAGCAGCACCAATGAATGGAATGTTGTCTTGTGTTACAAGCGTAACAGGGATCTGTGAAGTATATTGCGACATTATGCCTTTGTCTGCAAAACGTTCAACAAATCGACTAGATAATAGACGTTGTTGCATGCGAGGTAAAATACCACCACCAATAAATACGCCACCTAATGCGCCAAATGTCAGGGCTAAATCCCCTGCTACGCTACCAATCCAATCACAAAATTGATTTAGCGTTGCATCACACACTTCACATTGACCTGTAGTTGCCAACTCACTGATTTGTGCTGCATCTAAATTCTTAGCTTCAACGCCTTTTACTGCTGCCATAGCACGATATAAATGCGCTATACCAGGGCCTGAGAACACAGTCTCTACAGACACATGATTTAATTGCTTTTTAAGTTCAGTAATTAGCAACCGGTCTAATTCAGTTACTGCTGCAAGAGTAATATGGCCTGCCTCGCAGCTAAGAACAGCGCTGCCTTGAGATGTTCGAACTAAACACGCAGCACCAAAACCTGTACCAGGTCCCATTACGGCAATATTAGCATTTTCATCAGCTTGGCCTGCTTTAACGGCCATATTTTGTGAATCATCTAAATAAGGAGCCGCATAAGCAAATGCAGCAAAATCGTTGATTACTTCAAGTTGCTCAAATGCGAATTCAACTTTTAAGTCCGCAACATTAAAGTGCCAGCCAAGGTTTGTTAAATGTACTTGACCTGCTTTAATCGGGCCCGCTACCGCTAAACATGCACGGTTTGGCTTTGGAAATGAAATTTGGCTGAAATACTGAGTAATTGCACTTTCTAAAGAGCCAAAGTCAGCACTTGGGAATGTTAAATTATGCTCGATAACAAACTGGTTAGTTTGTGCATTAAAGTCAGTGATTAAAGCGAAACGAGCGTTAGTGCCGCCAATATCGGCAACAAGAATAGGAGCGAATTCTGTCGTTGTCTGTGTGTTCATGTTGTTTTCTCTATTTGTCTAAGCTAGTTGCCGCTTATTTTTCTAGTTTTCAATGGCAAAGCCATTGTGTCTGCTAAACTTTGGGTCATTGCCTCAAGGAAGCTATCTTTTGTATTAAAAAAATGCTGCCCAATTGAATGGGCAGCCAAATACGTTTTGACAACAAAATGATAAAACAGTGACATTATGACACCGGTGTCAGATTGGGATCAATAAAAATTTTCATTATTTGTGCATGCATACGTATTTATTAAGAAAACCTGCGTATTAAGTATCGAAAAAGCATATATATACGCATAAAAAATGCCTAGCTGTGTACAGAACAGTCACACACACGCCGCTTGTCACAAATAGCTTGAAAAAAATATTAAATAGCCGAAAATGGAAATACTTCTTCTGTTATTTGGTAACCATATGAAAGGTAAGGCGACATCATTTGACATTGCACATTATGCGGGTGTGTCACAGTCAACCGTGTCTCGCGCGCTGCGAAATAGCCCTTTGGTCAACGAAGAAACGCGTCGACGTGTTCACGAGGTAGCAAAGCAGCTCAACTATAAAGTTGATAAAAATGCCAGTAACTTAAGAACACAACAAAGTAGCACCCTGGCACTTTTATTATTTGAAGATCCAACCTCGGATGAATCACAAATAAATCCTTTCTTCTTAGCAATGCTAGGCAGTATTACAAGAGCCTGTGCAAAAGAAGGCTACGATTTACTCGTATCGTTTCAGTCTAGCAGCTCTGATTGGCAAGCTGATTACGAAGACAGCCACCGTGCAGATGGCCTAATTTTGCTTGGTTATGGTGATTACCTCGATTATCAACCTAAGTTTAAAACCTTAATTGACCAAAACACTAAGTTTGTATGTTGGGGGGCAAGCGTAGATAACCGCCCAGATTTAACCGTCAGCTGTGATAACTACGGCGGTGGTAAATTAGCTGCTGAGCATTTACTCGCAACCGGAAGAACTGATTGTGCATTTATTGGTGATGCCTCTGATCATAGCCCTGAGTTTTTTGCTCGCTACCAAGGTTTTAAAGATGCATTCTTAGCCAAAGGCGTGGCTTTAAACGAGCGTAAGATGGCTAATGCTATTTCAACAGAAGAATCTGGCTATCACGCGACTCGTTCCCTCATAGCAAATAACATTCGTTTTAACTCATTATTTGCGGCCAGCGACTTGATTGCTATTGGTGCTATTCGCGCGTTAAAAGAAGCAAAAATCAAGGTCCCTGATGATGTACATGTTGTTGGTTTTGATAACATTGCGGTTGCCAGCTTTGTAAACCCACCACTTACCACTGTTCAACAAGACACTACCCTCGCCGGACAAATGTTGGTAGATAACCTGCTCAAACTCATTCGGGGTGAAGATGTAGAGAATACCCTTTTACCACCACGGTTAATTATTCGTGGTTCGAGTGTTTAATTTTTAGCGATAACAGCTTTGTTATCGCCTACTCCCTTCCCAACCAGAAACTTATTGCATTAAAATTAGTTTTTTTTCGATTTACCCAAGACTATTACTTCGAAAAAGCAGATAATTACACCTATTATGATGAAAACGCTTATCTGGCACACAAAGCTTAGATAGCAACGCGCACAAAGGTGGAATTTTTTAATGGAAATTAAAGTTAATTTTCTCGACAACCTCAGGCTTGAAGCTAAGTTTGATGATTTCTCTGTCATTGCAGACCAACCTATACGCTATAAGGGTGATGGCACTGCACCAAGTCCATTTGATTACTTCTTAGCTTCATCTGCATTGTGTGCGGCTTACTTTATTAAAGTGTATTGTAATTCACGCGATATCCCGACAGATGGTATTCGTGTTGCGCAAAACAATATCGTTGACCCAGAAGACCGCTATAACCAAATTTTCCAAATTCAGGTTGAATTACCAGAAAGCCTTTCTGAGAAAGACCGCACGGGTATTTTACGCTCTGTTGAACGCTGTACAGTAAAACGTGTTATTCAAACCGGCCCTGAATTTAAAATCGATACTGTTGAAAGCATTGAAGCTGATGCGCAAGCAATGCTGATGGCAAAACCAGGTGATGACAGCAACACGTTTATTTTAGGTAAAGATTTACCGCTTGAAGAAACCATCGCAAATATGACGACCATCCTTGAAGAGTTAGGGATGAAAATCGAAATCTCTTCTTGGCGTAATATTGTGCCAAATGTGTGGTCTTTACATATCCGTGACGCTGCGTCGCCAATGTGTTTTACCAATGGTAAAGGTGCGACCAAAGAAAGCGCGTTATGCTCAGCTTTAGGTGAGTTTATTGAGCGCTTAAACTGTAACTTCTTCTATAACGACCAGTTCTTAGGCGAAGACATTGCCAATAGCGAGTTTGTTCATTACCCAAATGAAAAGTGGTTTGCACTAACTGACGATGACTCGCTACCAGAGGGTATTTTAGATAATTACACCCGTGAAATTTATAATCCAGATGGTGAACTTTGTGGCTCACACCTAATCGATACCAACTCTGGTAATAAAGAACGTGGTATTTGCTCTATTCCTTATGTTCGCCATTCAGACGGTGAAACGGTTTACTTTCCTTCAAACCTGATCGAAAACTTATTCTTAAGTAATGGTATGAGCGCAGGTAACAATTTTGCCGAGGCAAAAGTACAATGTTTATCTGAAATTTTCGAGCGTGCGGTTAAGCGTCAAATCATTGAACAAGAAATTGTTTTACCAGACGTACCACAGGAAGTATTAAATAAATATCCAGGTATTGTTGCGGGTATTAATGGTCTTGAAGAACAAGGTTTCCCTGTTGTAGTAAAAGATGCCTCGCTAGGTGGTCAGTTCCCAGTGATGTGCGTAACACTCATGAACCCTAAAACAGGAGGGGTATTTGCCTCTTTTGGTGCGCACCCAAGCTTTGAAGTTGCGTTAGAGCGCAGTTTAACTGAGTTATTACAAGGCAGAAGCTTTGAAGGCTTAAACGATGTACCTAAGCCAACGTTCAATAGCATGGCGGTTTCTGAGCCTGAAAACTTTGTAGAGCACTTTATTGACTCAACGGGCGTGATCTCATGGCGTTTCTTCAGCGCTAAACACGATTATGATTTTGTTGAATGGGATTTCTCTGGCAGCAATGAGGAAGAAACAGCGAGCTTATTCGGAATTTTAGAAAGCTTAGGTAAAGAAGCTTACATTGCTGAGTTCTCAGACCTTGGTACTGCTTGCCGCATTTTGGTGCCCGATTACTCAGAAGTTTATCCTGTAGAAGACTTAATCTGGGACAATACCAATAAAGCACTGAACTTCCGCGAAGATATCTTAAACCTACACCGTTTATCAGAAAATCAACTTGCCGATTTAGTTGAACGCCTAGAACAAAGTGAACTAGATAACTACATTGATATCATCACCTTAATCGGCATTGAGTTTGATGAAAACACAGTGTGGGGTCAGTTAACGATTCTTGAGCTAAAACTGCTTATTTATTTAGCACTCGGTGATTTAGAAGCGGCAATGGAGCTGGTTGAAGCTTTCTTACAATATAATGACAATACCATTGTTGAACGTGGCCTATTCTACCAGGCAATGCACGCAACGTTAGAAGTAGCACTAAGCGATGACCTTGAGATTGAAGATTACATTCACAGCTTCACTCGTATGTTTGGTCAAGAAACCATGGATGCTGTAGTTGGCTCAATTAATGGCGATGTGATGTTTTATGGCTTAACAGAAACCAGCATGAAGCTTGAAGGTTTAGATAGGCACCTTCGTTTAATCGAAAGTTACAAAAAGCTACACGCTGCTCGCGCGAAAAAAGCAGGGCTGTAACCAAGGAATATCCGAGCCGCACGTTTTCACAACGTGCGGCTTTACTTTTTCGCGACACTTAAATGTTAACTTAGCGAAAATGCACGCCCGTAATATCATACTCAGCAATAAAGCGGCCACCATAAGTGTCTACAAACATAAACTCCATCTCTACTTTTTCTCGTTGGCCTTTATGTTCAAGCAATTCAATAATAAAGTATTTATTCGAATTAAGGTCAAAAGAACGGCCTTGCGTTTCTCGTATAATATTAAACTTTGTAGGGTTACCGATTCTGTCAAAGTACTCAAAAAGTACGTTTAAACCGCGCGCATAAATCCCTGAGGCTCTTTGTGAGGAATTAGGTTGTTGTTGGGCCAACAACCACGTTTTGTCTTTTTGATTTACAGCTTTAATAAACTCAGTAATTAATTGTTGGTGTTCAACCAAAGGCGGCATATTTACTTTTTTAAGTGCTTGTATGAGTTTATCACCCGCTATACCTGTTCTCGCTATGTAATTATCAAAACCGGCCTCTATCGACATATAACTTAGATAGTCAGCAAGACCATCTCTGTACACCTGTTCAAATGTGCCATATTCTTCCGAGAGAATACGTTCAAGGCGATTATAGAAAGAAAAAGCATGCGCAGAGTCTAATTTTTTCAATTCCGAAGTATCTATCAATTGACCAAAAAGTAGTGCATTTAAGTCAATTACATTCGTTTTGTCGTCAAACATAACTATTTCTTTAGCCCACTCTTTATTGGCTTTGACAAGTTGCAAATAGTAACGTTGAAAAGGTGCACCATGCTCATCAGCGATGGTTATTTTCTTTGTCGAAAAGTCATAAATTTTAGCGTTTTTTGTAGGGCCAGTTCTAACACTTACCTTAAAGCCTTTTGACAGTGCAGTAAATTTATCAGACTTCTCAATCACAACTTCCTTTGAAGCAAAAACAGTCGTCGTAAAGAGCAGTAAAAAGCTGGCAACGAACCATCTAGCAGTTTTCATATTAATTCCTTTTTATGCTAAATTCAGGTTTACCTAGTACAGGTTCAAAGATAACTTAAATGTATATTAAAATGGTAAGTAATTGAAGCCCAATGCAAATGCTAGGGTTTTAGGTTTATAACGTTAATGTCCTGTCATTTTGTAATTAAGTAACATATCTTAGTGATTAGGCCATATCGTTACTATGAGTGGCCTTGTTGTAACTCCTTATAGTTCAGCTGTCACTATTCCAACATGGGGTAAGTTGCCAGATAGTATCCAAGTTACAAGATCTCTCCTTTTATAATTACTAACGTCTTCACTTAAAGTCAGGCTCTGCACATGGCGTTGAAAGAAATGCTGTAAGTAAGGGACACGAAGGTGATCAATATTTGAATCCGACTTTGTTAGACCTCATATTCTTCTTGATGGATATAAAGTAAAGTTATCACGCATACCTTCATTAACGCTTACTTGTAAATCGATTCCAAGTGTCCTATAACTGCGAATTATGACATCAGGACACATGCCAATAGTAACAGGTACATCATCATTTGGATAAGCAATTCTTTTATAGCTTCCATCATTAACAACGCAGTGATTTGTTCGCTACTTAGAGGCAGGCAACTTTAAAAACAAAAGCCACAGCAAGTGCTGTGGCTTTTGTGTCAATGCGTTAGTAAAACTTACTTCAATGCATCTTCAACAACTGGGTAATGATCCCATACTTGTTTATCGCTCACTGAACGAAGTAACTTGATGTATTCAGCGTGAGTCCAAGCAAGCGGTGTTGCCGAGTTTGTGCCCTCACCTAGCTGATAACCAGCTTTATTGTTACCTACGCCATCCCAAACTTGTTCAGGTAACATCATGCCTTCATTGGCAAAAGCTTCCATTCCTTTTACGTAGGTGTCTTTAATCGCTTGTTGCTTCATCGCATCTAGGCTATTGGTTGCGTTTGCCGCAGCGATTTCATAGTGACCACGCTCACCTGTGAAAAACGGCCATACACGACCACGTTGACCAGGGGTGTTGTTACCACCTTCAGCGTAGTTGTTACCTGTCATTTGGTCTTCACCGTAACCATCGTTACCATAGCGGCGGTAGCCTGGGAATGAGCCCGAACCATCAGCAAAGTTAAAGGTATAGCGTACTTGAAGGTTATCAACTAAAGTTTCGTCATCATACTCTGGTAATGTTTTTACAATGCTCGGAGCAAGTGCATCACGTACACCATAGCGTACAAGCTCTAAGAAACCACCATCAAGGATTTGCTTTTTGTCAAAGCCTTCACGACCGTTATTGGCGTTAAGTGTAGTTGATGAGTTTGGATCTTTGTCTTGACCGATACGAATGAAATATTCACCATCGCTGTTTTCAGACTTAAGGTTACCTTGAGTCGTAAACATCGTGCTTTCAATTTCACTGTTGTAGGTTTTAGCCGTTGCTAGGTAACGCTCTGCATTTTTAGTGTCACCTGCTTTTTTAGCAATATCAGCAGCTGTCACTAGACCTGCAACAACCGCAGCTGTTGTTGATGGGGAAAAACCATTTTGTTCTTCCCAGCGCTCTTGTTGCGTTGCTGGAGGTGTAATTTGCGTGTCGTTCCAAAGAATTTTGGCAAGGCCACCATCAACCAAGAAATCAGCAGCTGGTTTTAACATTTTGCCATACCAATCTGTCAGCTCTTGATCGCTAAGTACGCCTGCTTGATGAAGTTTCCAAGCTAACATAATTGGCATTGCTGTTTGGTCAAGCTGTACACCTACCCACTCAAGTTCACCATCAACATGTGTCTTTTGTAAGAACCAGCCAGTGTCACCACCATTGTCTGGTGTGTTATCTGTTACTTGTACTTTTTCTAGATACTCAAACGCCGTTTTAGCAGTACGTGCATCACCCATGGCCATAAATGCCATTGCAACTTGATAGAAATCACGAACCCAAACCGCTTTATAACCGGTAGAACCTGTTTTAGCCGAAACCGTTTCACCCCAAGGGTTAGAAAGTGACGCAATTAAAGCACCTGCATGAGTTTTATCTTCTTGCGCTTTTAACACCATAGCACTGGTATAGAGCAGCTTACCATTATCAGCAGTGCTGTTAGTTAATGTGCTCAAAGGTTCAAGGCTTGTTAAGTAGTCTTGCCAACCAATGGCAGCACCTTCACCGTTATATGCAGCAAGCACTTTTTGATAGCCTTGGTTTAAACTTGCTTGACCTTCTTTTAAGCTTGCAGCTTCAGATTTACCAAAGCTTAAAGCTAAATCAAAGGTGGTGTTTTTTGATACTTCGCCCAGCTCTGCAAGTAAGCTTACATTACCCGACTTATCACCGGTATTTTGGTAAGTAGTTGGTAATGATTGCGATGCTCTCAACTCTTTTAAGCCATCACTTACACCCGTAAAGCCAACGCTTGCTTGTTTGAATGGTTGAGCGGCTTGTAAAGATAAAAAGTTATCATCTTGCCAAGCAACTAGACCCTTGTCAGTCACTTTTGCAAAATCATCTAAGCCATTGTTATCGATATAAGGATTCACATTAACGTAGGCTTTCACATCTTCAAGGTCTGTATTAAATACACTACGAACAAACAGTGTTTGCCCGTTAGGATCTGTAAAGATATGTTTTTCTAAGGTGAAACGACCTTGCTTGTCTTTACTTACTACTTTGTACGCAAGCGATAATGGGCGACCTGCGTCATCTTTATATAAATAATCAATGCTTACATCCAGATCATCGTTCTCTGTTACGGTAAAATCTTTACCAACGACAACAAATTGCATATCTTTGATTTGTGCTTGGTGAATTAAACCAAACATGGTTTCTGTGATCATGCCTTTAGCAATTGAAAACCAAACTTTTGATACTTTGCCGGTAGCAGCTGCGTCGCTATAGTGACCGTCTTGGTATTGCTCATAAGAGGTACCAATACCTGTTTTACCAGAGTATGCCCAAAAAGGCTCAACACCCGGTGCACCCGGTGCAGAAACTTGGTCTACCGCTATATTTGCTGATTGTTCTGAACTACAAGCTGTTAAACCTAATGCTAAAAAGCTTGCTGTAATTAGATTAAATTTTTTCATTGTGTGTCCTTATTATTGTTGCTTAACGCGCAGTACGGCGACCGCTGCTAGTACGAATGACACTGCACCTAGCACTAACGCATAAATCGGTTGATTATCAAAAAGGTGGCGTAAAATTAGGCCTAATACGCTTGCCGCTAAAAGCTGCGGGATAACAATAAAGAAGTTAAAGATACCCATGTACACACCCATTTTCTTACTTGGTACTGAGGTACTTAACATTGCGTATGGTAAAGAGAGAATTGACGCCCAAGCAAAACCGACCCCAATCATTGGCCAGATCAGTAAACTTGGATCTTTAATAACAATAAAGCTGACCAGCCCTAATGCACCTAACACTAGGTTGATAGCATGGGCCATTTTTAGTCCCACTTTTTTAACGACAATCGGAATACACAGTGCTGCAATGGCAGCAAAGCCATTGTAAGCGGCAAATAACACACCAACCCAATCCGCACCATTGTTGTATGCAAGTGAGCTTGTATCACTGCTGCCATAGTGGAAACTTGTTACCGCCGAGGTGGTATAAATCCACATTGCAAACAATGAGAACCAGCTAAAAAATTGTACCCAAGCCAATTGTTTCATTGTTTCTGGCATAGTGAATACATCATTCACAACTTGATAAAAGCCACCACTGGTTGCATTTTTAGCTTTTAGAGCACCGGCTATAAATTGAATAACACCAAAACTAATCAAACCACCAGCAAGCAAATAAAGCTCTTTTTCAAGAGATAGACCTGTAACAATTCCAAGAACGACAAGGCCAAGAACCGTAAAAATTGCAGCCCCTTTGTTAAAATTCACATCGCTTTGAACATCGCTCGAGTCATTGCTTTGCTCTTGCTCATGAAAACTTTCTAGCTCTTCTGGGGAATATTCTTTAGTGGTAAACACAGTCCAAAACACTGCAATAATTAAAACTACTGCACCAAAGTAAAACGAAAATTTTACAGAATCTGGGATTTGTCCAGCTGGTGCTGTATTGGCAATATCGAACCAGTTAGTCATCATCCAAGGTAATGCCGACGCGACAACCGCACCGATACCAATGAAGAAGCTTTGCATTGCATAACCAGTTGCACGTTGCTTTTTAGGCAGGTTATCACTAACAAGTGCACGGAATGGCTCCATGGTCACGTTAATTGACGCATCCATGATCCATAGCATACCCGCTGCAATCCAAAGGCTTGGTGAGTTAGGCATAATGAATAACGATAACGTTGTTAGAATAGCCCCATAAAAAAAGAACGGACGACGGCGACCTAACTTATTCCAAGTTTTATCGCTCCAATAACCGATGATCGGTTGTACAATAAGACCTGTAAGCGGCGCTGCAACCCAAAGGATTGGAATGTCATCAACATTGGCACCTAAGGTTTGAAATATACGGCTCACATTACCGTTTTGTAATGCAAAGCCAAATTGGATCCCTAAGAATCCAAAACACATATTCCATATTTGCCAAAAGCTTAGCGTTGGTTTGTTATTAGTCATAATCAGCCTTTAGAGTAAATACTGCACTGCTTAAACCATTCATTTGTAATTGAATTGGCCCATTCGTTGTTGCCTCAGAAATCACAATGTCGGCATGATTTTCTAGGTTATCAGTTAACGTTAAATCACTGTGGTTAAGCTTAGGTAACAACGCTTGGTTAAGGTTAAGCTCAACATTTTGTGGGTTCTCTGAAAAATTACTTACTACAAGCACCAGTTGTTGGCCAAGCTTACGCGTAAAGGCAATGACTTGCTCTGAACCCGTCAATTCAACCGCTTGCATGTCACCACCAACAATGGCAGGAAGCGTGTTTAACGACATTAACTTAGTGTAGTAAGCGCGTAGATCAGCTTGCTGCTTTGAAAGCGCACCACCATCGAATTTACCATTATTCATCCACGCTTGATGCGCAGGTATACCCATGTAATCGAAGATACTTGTGCGGGTTGGGTCGCCAAAGCCACCATCTTCAGAGCCATCTTCACCGACAGCTTGACCAAAATAAAGTAATGTTGGCGAACGCGACATTAATGTAGAAACCACCATAGCCGGCTTACCTTTTTCACTGCTGCCCGCGAAATCTGGGCTAGCAATACGTTGCTCATCATGGTTTTCTAAAAAGTGCAGCATGTGCTCTTCAATATCAGCCACTTGGCTTTGGATATCGAAAATAGTATCCGCTGATTGCTTGCCTTGCATCACAGCTTTAACTGTGTCGTAAAAACCGACTTTGTCGTAAAGGTAATCCATCTTACCTTGCTGGATATATGGGCGGTAAAGCGTTGGGTTATAAACCTCAGCCAAAATAAAAGCATCGCTTTTTTGCATCTTGATTGATGAATTTAAAAAGCTCCAGAACTCAACAGGCACCATCTCTGCCATATCATAACGAAAACCATCGACACCTTTATCTAACCAATAAAGCGCGATATCGCGGAATTTATACCAGCTATTTGGTAGCTCTTTATCTTGCCAAAATGCGTAGTGCGCACGGTAATCTTTATCAGCGTAATCAGCAGGTAGCGTCGGGAAATCGTAGCTGCCATCTGGTTTCACGCCGTAATTAATTTTAACTGTTTCGTACCAATCATTGATGTCAGGTTTAGCTGCACGTGCCCCATTACCCGTCCATTTTGCTGGTGTTTCAGCAAACTGATTATCTGCTAGAGGATGCGGGTTACCACCTAACACTTGGTAGCTATCGCTGGTAGGAACTTGAAATGACTGCCCTGTTACATAGTAAAAGTTATTATCGCGAGCATAAGTTTTCGTCGTGTCATCTTCAGCACCAAAATCTTTAACACCTTCAGGCTTTGCGACCGACTCATAGTTACGCGCTACATGGTTTGGCACAATATCAATAACAACTTTCATACCGTGCTCATGAGTACGATTGATTAGCTCTTCGAACTCTTCTAAGCGGCGCTCAGGGTTAATTGCTAAATCAGGATTAACATCGTAATAGTCTTTCACTGCATAAGGTGAGCCTGCACGGCCTTTTACAACATCAGGGTCATCTTGTGACAAACCGTATTCGGTATAGTCAGTTACTAAAGCATGACGCGGTACACCTGTGTACCAAACATGTGTTGTACCTAGCTCTTTAATGCCTTGTAATGCAGCATCATTAAAATCAGCGAATTTACCTACTCCATTTTCTTCTAATGTACCCCACGGTTTATTGGTGGTATTTGTATTACCAAATAATCGAGTGAATACTTGATAAACCACAGGCTTAGAGATAGCTGCTTGGCTCGATTCTGATTGCTGCTTTTGCGTGTTCTGCTGTACTGGCGCATCGTTACCACAGGCAGTTAAACCTAAAACCGAAGCCACTACTAACGCAGTTAGTTTGTATGTTGTCATCATTACTTCATTTTTCTGTAAATATCAGTTAATACTAATGTTAAGGGCTGCATACGGACAGTAAATGCATACGTATTCAGCCTATTAGTTGCAATTATTCAAGCTCGATTAAGCGTGCTTGCATAGCTTTTAAGCGGATTGGCGCTGCAAGTTCAACGCGTTTTTTGCTGATTAAATCTCGTCCTTTATTATTGCCTTTCAGCACTTCTTGCATGTAGCTTAAATCCCAATCAATAGCTTGTTGGTTTTTGTTAAGAACGACCAATACAGTTTGGCCATTATGCTCTCTCACATAGCTGTAAACGCCTTGCTTTGGTGAAAAATGCATTAAACGACCTTCACTTAGCGCTGGTTTTTCTTGGCGCAGCTTAAGCAGTTTTTTAATGGTACTTAACATCTCTTGCTGATCAGTTGAAAGGCCTTTGCCTGTGAATGCATTTGTTTTTTGACCCGTAAACCCACCAGGGAAGTCAATGCGAATATCACCGTGGTCATTACTTGGCGTGTTATCAAGCAAAAGCTCTGTACCGTAATAGATTTGTGGAATACCGCGAGTTGTTAACAGCAGCGTCATGGCTAATTTAGTTTTTGCGAGGTCTTGACCAAGCTCAGTGTAAACACGGCTCATGTCATGGTTATCAGCAAACACTAAAATGTTATCTGTATCAGCATATAAAAAGTCATTCGCCAGCGATTGATATACTTTTATCCAACCTGTATTCCAGCTTTCTTCTTCGTTAAGTGCTTGGATTAATGCTTCTTGTAATGAAAAGTCCATCACACTTGGTAAATCAGAGGTATATCCATCTTGATTGACTTTGCCGCGCTGCCAATAAGATGCAATTGCCGGGTTGGTTGTCCACTCTTCGCCAACAATATTAAAGTTTGGATACTCGGTCATAATCGCTTTAGTCCAATCGGCTAAAAACGCTTTATCTGAGTATGAATAGGTATCAACACGAATGCCGCTTAAGTTGGCGTATTCAATCCACCAAATGGCATTTTGAATCAAATAAGTTGAGAGTAACGGCTGGCGCTGATTTAAATCAGGCATCGACTCAACAAACCACCCATCATTAAATTGACGTTTATCGTATTGGCTGGCATGAGGGTCTTGAATTGTTTGTCTGGCGTGGCTTGTGGCATTTTTACCGTTTTCAAACTTGCCATCAAAGTTAACCCAATCTACTGTTGGCATGTCAGTCATCCACTGATGCGATGAACCAAAGTGGTTAAGTACCATGTCCATCACTAAGCCGATACCATGCTCTTTCGCTTCTGCTGATAAGGTTTTATAAAGCGCATTACTGCCCATACGCGGATCAACCTTGTAGAAGTCAGTAATAGCATAACCATGATAAGAATAACTTGGCATGTCATTTTCAAGCACAGGTGTTAACCAAAGTTGCGTTACACCTAAGTCCTCAAGATAATCTAAGCTATTAATAACACCTTGAATATCACCGCCATGACGACCTCCTTTGAAGCTCGGATTTGCAGCCTCCTGCATACCTGCAACGCTGTCGTTACTTGGGTCTCCATTTACAAAGCGATCAGGATTGATTAAATACAGCGTATCTTTGTTTGTAAAGCCATCGCGGTTGGCACTTTGCTTATCTCGAGCATTTAATGGGTAAGTAAACGTTGTGCCATCTTCAGCTTTAAAAGTCAGTTTTCCCGGCTTTGTATTATCGCTGATGTTTAAATCTAAAAAAGCGTAGTTAGGGTTATTTGTTGTTGTCACCCCTTTAAACTCAACGCCCTTGTAAGGCATCATTTGCCACGCTTTGTTAGCAATATTGTTATCGTAAAGCATTACTTGCAAAGAATCGTTTTGCATTCCAACCCACCAATTTTCTGGTGAAGCGGTAAGTGCAAAACTCGCTGTCGAGTTAAAAATAGTAAATGCGGTCGTTAACGCTAAAAATGTCTGTGTTTTTTTCATAATTAATTTTGTACTTTTTCTAAAAATTGACTGTGACTCGGTAGCTGCTCTACGGTGTTATTAATCAACGTTTTTAAATTACTAAATAACTCATTTAACTGCTCATCAGATAAGGCATCAGTTAATGGATGATGATCGTCTGCAATAAGACCTTGCCCTATCATGACTTGCTGCCAAGCAACTTCAGCAAATAGCTCTTCGTCTTCTCTTACGAGCTTGCCGCTGGATTTAAATAGCTCAATTTTATTTTTGAGGCTGCTTGGAATATCCATGCCTTTACAAAAACGCCAAAATGCAGTGTCATCACGTTCAGTTAGCTTGTAATGAAGGATAATAAAGTCACGAATTCGCTCAAATTCTGTTTTACTTTGTTTATTAAATTCATCAACTAAGCTTTGCTTAATACCTTGATGAGGAAAAAACTTAATTAAACGAATGGCTGCACTTTGAATTAAATGAATACTGGTCGATTCTAAAGGCTCTAAAAAACCACTCGATAAGCCAACCGATACCACATTTTTATGCCACTGCTTTAAACGACGCCCTGTTTTAAATTTAATAATACGTGGCTCTGTCAATGGCTTAGCTGGTAAGTTGTCCAGAAGCTGTTGTTTAGCTGATTCATCAGATAAGAAACGAGACGAATATACAAGGCCGTTTCCTACACGATGCTGTAATGGAATTTGCCATTGCCAACCAGAGTCTTTCGCAATTGACCGTGTATAAGGAATTGCATCCGTAGCGGATTCACTTTGCACTGCAACAGCACTATCACAAGGTAGCCAATGTGACCAATCTTCAAAACCTGTATTGAGTGTTTGTTCTATCAATAAGGCACGCAGGCCTGTGCAATCAATAAATAAGTCGCCATCTATTTGCTTGCCATTTTGCATCAGCAAAGAAGAAATATATCCGCTTTGATGGCATTGATTAATCGATTCAATTTTGCCTTCGATACGTTTTACGCCCCGTGATTGCGCTAATTCTTTTAAGAACTCGCCATATCGTGTGGCATCAAAGTGATAAGCATAATGTAAGCCTGCTAATTGGGTATTAGGAATATGACTAAGGTGGGAAAATTTATGTGCTTTTGCAGCTTGGTAATTAAGTGAGAAATCCCAAAAATCAGGCGCGTTTTGTGTTTGATTTGCTTTTAGCCAAAAATGATAAAACTCACAAAACGGAAAGTCTTTACCTATCTCACCAAAGGCATGCATATAGCTATGGCCTTGGCTGCGCCAATTTTCAAACTCGATACCTAGTTTAATCGTTGCGCCAGTGGCCTTTATAAATTCTTTTTCAGAAATGCCAAGCGCACCATTTAGATGCAAGATAGGTGGAATGCTCGCTTCGCCTACACCAACAGTGCCAATTTCTGCTGATTCAATAAGCGTGATATCAAGCACTTTCCCAAGCACTTTATTAAGTAACGCAGCGGTTATCCAACCAGCGGTACCACCACCGGCAATCACTACCTTTGTAATTTTTTTTGATTCCATAGTACACCTAACGCCAAATTCAATTCATTGAGTGTAGCTCACTGATAAAAAAAAGCCCTTGTAAAACAAATCACAAGGGCAATTTTCTATCGCTGTTTTAGCTAATTACAGCTTATAGCTGAAGCCTAACAGGAATGTACGACCGTAGTCTTGGTAATCACGTACTTGAAGTGAGTTATCACCTTGTAGTGATGTAAACGGCTCTTCAGTGATGTTCTGTACTTGGAAAGTGACAGATAAACCATCAAGGCTCTCTACACCACCTTCGCTGAAGTCATAACCAATTTGAGCATCCCAAATTGTTTCGCCTTTAATATCAACTTGTGTAGTAGCAAAACCTAAACCGTATACGTCACCTTTAAAGTCGCTACGCTTACGCATGCTGGTACGCGCTTGGAAACCATTACGCTCAAAGTAAACTGTTAAGCTATCGATTTGATCAGATAGGCCAGGTAGCTCATAGTCGTTACCATTTTGGTCAGTTAAGTCTTGCTCAACACCTGTATGGCTTGCGATTAGGCCAAAACCGTCTAAAGATTCGCTGAACATTGTGAACGGTAGTGTTAATGAAAGCTCATAACCCCAAAGGTCACCAGAACCACCATTTACTTTACCAGAACCAGTACCAGTTGAAGTCGCAGGGATTTCACCAGTAGACGGGTCAGCTACACCACTCATATCAATTTCATAAGTACCATCGAAAATCCACTGAGTGATATCTTTGTAGAATACAGCTGCAGCGAAATAACCTTCTTCATGGAAGTAATTTTCGTAGCTTAAATCAAAACCAGTTGCTTCTTTAGGCTCAAGCTCTGGGTTACCACCAGATACACTCCAGTAGTTACCGTTTTCATCTGGTTGTTGATTATAAGATGCATTAACTGATGAGTTCATTTCGTCTAAGCGAGCACGAGAAATCGTTTTCGCTGCGCCGAAGCGTACAGTTTGCTCTTCATCAATTGCAAACGATAAATTGATGCTTGGTAAGAAGTGGCTGTAGTCATGGCTTACATCGGTCTCTGATACAACAACTAAACCATCAACAGTGTTTGCAGCAAAACCCTGTGAAGACTGTTCAGTTTTCACATAACGAACACCAATATTACCTGTTACAGGGATTGAACCCAGCTCAGCATTGATATCAGCTTGAGCAAAGAATGCTGTTACTTCTTCTTGTACAGTCCAAGATTGTGTTTTGTGCTTTGAATCAGTAAGGCTTTCTTGAAGAAGGTTATAATAACCATCATTTACTAAACCATTGGTATCATAAGCAACCATGTTACCCATGCCGATGAAATCAAGACTCGCTGTACCTAAGCGGTATTGCTCCGGGATTGATACCATGCCAGGGTTCGATAAAGAGAAGTCTTTTAATGTCATGAAGTAACCTTCCGACAACTTACTCTTTTCACGGTCACGGTATGACATACCAAATGACACTCGGCTGATGTAAGCATTATCAAGTACTTTGCTTGCAGCAAGTTTTAATGTGCTTAGTTCATCATTAATTTCTGGCGCATTAATAAAGCCATCTTGCGCTGTATTTTGATACTCAGTACCTGTTAAACCATACTTGTCATTAAGTGCAGCACTTGCACCCCAAGATAATGGGCCACCAAGTTGAATTAAGTCGTAGTCACTGTAATCAAGGTTGTGGCTGAATTGTGCGCCAGTGTTACCACCGTCAAACTCATAGCCGATTGTATCAGCAACACCATTCGCGTCACCACGACCTGTACCTGAGTAGCTTTCGATACTCCAAATTTGACGTTCAACTTCAGAACGGCTTACGTCAAATTCTACTGACCAATCATCGCTAATGTCATATTTTGCATTAAAACCAAACTGAGTGAGCTCAGCATTACGCTCTTCGTAGTCATTACGAACAACAACACGTTGGCCTTCTGTTACTGCACTAGTAATGAAACCAGTGTCAGCGTCAACAACTGCTGAACTTGGGTCGATTGAACCTTGGCCCCATGCGAATGGAACTTCTATACCACGTAGGATTTTTTCATCTGAGAAATCTACATATAAGGCATCAAATGTCATGTTTAAGCGATCAGTCGGCGCAGCTTCAATTACAAGCATTGCTGTATCACGTTCAAGAGTCGATGAACGTACAAATGGCTTAGCACCACCTAAAATTGAGTATGTATTGCCATCTTCACCCGTAAACTCAGGATAACCCCACGAGTTCCAACGTTTTTCTTGGTTTGGTGAGCTCATCGTGTTGTATGCAAATGCAACACCGATTGTGTCATCAGCAAATTGGTCAATGTATGAGAACGTACCGCGGAAACCTTGGTCGTCACCGTCTGGATTTAATTTATCAAAACCTGTTTGCTCATATTGACCGTTGAACATGATAACTTGTTCACCTTTACTTAAAGGTTTCACAGTTTGCATGTCGATTACACCAGCAATACCTTCAGCTTCAATACCTGCACTTGGTGTTTTGTATACCGTTACGCCACTCATAATTTCTGATGGATAAAGGTCAAATTCTACACCACGGTTGTCACCGATTGATACTTGCTCACGACCGTTGAATGTCGTTGCACTTTCGTTTTCACTGAAACCACGAACACTTACACGGCTAGCTCGACCGTCTAGGCGTTGTGCTGTTAAACCAGGAAGGCGTGCGATTGATTCTGCAATTGATGAATCAGGTAATTTACCGATATCTTCTGCAGAGATTGACTCAACAACTTCAGGAGTGAAGCGTTTAGTATTAATAGATTCTACAACACTGCCACGAAAACCTTTAACTTCGATAACTTCAACGTTATCGTTTTTCGCTTTTTGGTCTTCTTCTGCAGCATACGCTACAAAGCTATTTAAACCTGCGGCTGTTAAAGCCAGAGTTAATATACTTGGTTTGAACATAGACATGATGTTTTCCCATTACCCAAATTGTAATGCCAACGTGTTGCAGTTATTCATTAACATAATAGCTGAAATTCGCTGACTGATTTTGTTGTCGAATTGAATATTAACGCTCTGATTATTTTCTTAACAAATTTATGCATACGTATTCAGCGTAGCTCACCCCCACAAAAATTAACAACATTTTTACAAAACCAACCTTCAACCCACTGAATTTAAAGTATTTAATGATTTTTACGTCTTAGTTAATAGTAATGAAACATTTTTGCTATATTTAAGAACCTAATTTGGTCACAGAAATGGATACTAAGCCATTTATCTCGCTTAAATAGCGACATGACGCAATTATATTAGGAACAGACCTGCACCAATGATAATTGGTCTTACCAATTGTGATGGTGCACCATTCTGGTGTAATCCAGCTATTTTATGCACCAAGCTGGAGTTTTCATTTGTTGATAAGAGAAGGAATATCTAATTGGTAAGTTTTATTAATTGATATTCGAGTTGTTTACTTTTAAATCAAGTTAATGAATTTTACTGAGCACATAGATGAATTTGGCGTGCATACGTATGCAGAGTTTTTACAGTATCTCACCCTTCACGTATGCTTTTGACATTCCGGCAACATATTGCATTAACGGTTGCCTAACAGTTTACATACACTGAGTGTCACGATGGAGAAAAACATGGCTCAAAAGCAGTGGTATAAAGGTGCGGTTATTTATCAAGTTTACCCGCGCAGTTTCCAAGACACCAATGGCGATGGCATTGGTGATATCAAAGGTATCATTGATCGCATTGATTACATTAAAAGCCTAGGTGTTGATGCTATTTGGGTTTCACCTTTCTTTAAATCGCCAATGAAAGACTTTGGTTATGACATCAGTGACTACCGTGATATCGACCCATTGTTTGGTAACCTTGATGATTTTGATGAACTCATTGCACAAGCGCACCAACGTGATATTAAAATCATTATAGATCAGGTATTGAGCCATACCTCAGATCAACATCAATGGTTCCTTGATAGCCGTGAAGATAAAACTAACGACAAAGCAGATTGGTATGTATGGGCTGATGCAAAGCCGGACGGTACACAACCAAATAACTGGTTATCTATTTTTGGTGGCCCTGCATGGCAGTGGGAACCGCGTCGTGGTCAATATTACTTACATAACTTCTTTGCTGAGCAGCCAGATTTAAACTTCCATAATCCTGAAGTACGTAAAGCGGTATTAGACAATGTTGAGTTTTGGCTTAAGAAAGGTGTTGATGGTTTCCGCTTAGATGCCATTAACTTTTGCTATCACGATGCTCAATTACGGGATAACCCTGCTAAGCCACCAGAGAAGCGTCAAGGCCGTGGCTTTAGCGAAGACAACCCATATGCGTTCCAGTATCACTACTACAATAATACGCAACCTGAGAACCTGAGTTTTATGCAAGACATTCGTGCCCTATTAAACAAATACCCTGGCACAGTTGCATTAGGCGAAATCTCATCTGAAGATTCACTTGCAACCATGGCTGAGTACACATCAGGTGGTGACAAACTCCATATGGGTTATAGCTTTGAGCTGCTTACCAATGACTATAGCGCTGAGTATATTCGTACAACTGTAAGCACCCTAGAGCAGCGCATGACTGAAGGCTGGCCGTGCTGGGCTTTTAGCAATCACGACGTAGAACGCGTTGCTAGTCGCTGGAGTAAAGGCGATACGATTGAGCCACAACAATGTAAGATGCTAACAGCCCTACTAGCCTCTTTACGTGGCAGCGTATGTATGTACCAAGGTGAAGAGCTTGGCCTAGGTGAAGCTGAAGTCGCTTTTGAAGACCTACAAGACCCATATGGCATCACATTCTGGCCAAACTTTAAAGGCCGTGACGGTTGTCGTACACCGATGCCTTGGGATGCAACGGATGCAGAGCAAGCTGGCTTCTCATCAGTAAAACCTTGGTTACCTGTGGGCGATGCGCACAAATCAGTTGCGGTAAATACGCAAGATCAAGATAAAGATTCGATTTTGAATGCCTACCGTGAATTTATGGCATGGCGTAAAGACAAAAACGTTCTCTTAGAAGGCGATATTGAATTTATAGATACGCAAGAGCCTGTGCTTGCTTTTTATCGAACGCTTAACGACACTAAAATGCTTTGTGCATTTAACTTGGCTGCGCAAAGTAGTGAACTGACAATCTCTGACTCTGTGTCTTCACAGCATACTGAGATCTCTCATCACACAGCTGAATTAAACAATAATACAGTCACTCTGCCCGGGTTCGGTTGCTTTTACGCAACCCTGAATTAAGAATCAGTTGTTAAAAACCAAGCCCTGCTATTGCAGGGCTTTTTTATGGAAGATTGCTATCAATGGTTCATGGTTTTACTATTTATGTAATCCGTTAGCGCAAATAACACCCCCGACACCACAAAAGTAACATGAATTAACACCTTCCAGAGTAACTCATCTGTGGAATGATTGTTTGAGCTGATAAACACTTTTAAAAGCTCGACAGCCGATATAGCAACAATTGCACTGATCAATTTCATCTTAAGACCCGAGAAACCAACCTTACCCATCCAAACAGGTCGATCTTCGTGATTTTCTATATTTAACTTTGAAACAAAGTTTTCGTAACCACTGAAAATGATAATAAGCAAAAGCCCTGCTAGTAGCGCAGTGTCAACTAAAGTCAAAATGCCCACCAAAAGCTCTTGGTTTGACGCAGTGAAAGTATTTAAGGCCATACTGTATAAGTATTTAAAGAACTTTAGCAGCAGTAATACCACAGCGACTAATAAGCCAATAAAGAATGGCGCTAATAACCAACGCGAGCGAAAAATAAAACTCTCAACAACGTGTTCTAGCTTGCTTGGTACTTTCTTTATTTTTGAATGAGTCACTTGTTCAGACATAACTTAATTCACTTTTCTTTTTAAAATTAGCGCGATAATACGTGTATTAGCCTCACCATTGCTAGCCTTAGAGGTAAAAAGAGTGGTTATTTTTTGCTTATCTTTACGATAAAAAAATTTCGTTATCTTTTTTTGAAATTTAGTTTATAAATTCACTCAAGCAAAGTGAGATACACATTGCGCACCATTACTGTGCAATTGAGCCGGTAATAATTACTTTTGTTGATTAGGAATAATTAAATGAAAAAAGCATTGCTAGCACTAATTTTGGCACCTGTTTTAAGCGTGTCAGCAACGAATGCAATCGCTAATGAAGCACCAGAAGCATCAGCTGAAATGATCAAAGAATACACCGAAATGTGTTTAAACTGGGCAAAAGATGATGACATCAGCAACGAAGAATTAAAGCCATACGTATTAAAGTGTGTGAACGATGAGCTTGAAGCTGAAGGCTATAAAAAAGTAAAAGACGTACAAATCTAATTTTACGCCAGCTTAGAATATGGAAAACCGGAATGACACAAAGATGTGCGCTCCGGTTTTTTGTTATTAATGGCTGTAATAATCAGCGAATGCACTTAATAAAAATAATAACGAACCTATCATGAATAACACCACCCCCAATGTGGCATATTCTATAAATGCAGGTAAAAATAAGGTACTACCAAAGAAAAAGGCGCATGCTGATAATATATTTACCAACGCATTAACCCTAGGTGCGAGTGTAAACTTCATGATTATTCTCTACTCCGTTAACTCAGGGATAAAGTGAAACGCTTTAACGATACGGTTCCAACTATTAATCTCTAACACAATTGCCGTCAGTGCCACGACATCTTTTTCAGTAAATATTAAAGACACTTGGTTGTACACATTGTCTTCAACATGCTTATCAATGATATTTGTTAATGCTTCTGCCCAGGCTAATGCTGAAACTTCTTCCTCTGAGAACACTGGAACTTCACGCCAAGCAGCCAATACATCTAATCGTTGCTGATGCTCTCCATGGCGTCTTAACTCTGCTGAGTGCATATGCTGACAAAATCCACAGCCATTTATTTGCGACACTCTGAGTCTTACTAGATCTACAATCCTACTAGTTATTTTTGAATCTTCTGGTAGTGTGCTCAGTCCAGTTAAATGTTCAACAAGTCCTGGGTTAAGTGAATATACCTGCTGTTGGGATAAACGAGTTTGCATTATAAATCTCCTATCTTAATAATGGAGACAGGATAGCAACTGATTAAAAGCAGAGATTGGTAAAAAACGACATTAGCAAATGTCATAAAAGAACAAAAAAAAGGATTGCAACAGCAATCCCTTTTTATGATCTAAATAGATGTAAACTTACTTTTTAGTCGCCGCTTTTTTCTTAGGCGCTTTCTTTTTACTCTCTTCTACCCATTTTCCATTTTGGTAGTGAGCAGTCCAGCCTGTGGCTTTGCCATCTACTTCACTCATTACATACTGCTCTTTATTTTTACGGCTGTAACGTACAATTGAAGGATTGCCATCAGGGTCTTGTGCCGGCGCATCGGCAAGATAGTAAAACTTTTCAGAAATTCGGTCTCTGAAGCGTTTTAACTCTTCAACTTTAGGCGCACGCGTTTCACGTGATTTAGGGAAGGTATTTGCAGCTAAGAAAATACCCGATGCACCATCACGCAGTACAAAGTAAGCTTCTGATTTTTCACACTCTAGCTCTGGTAAATGAACCGGATCTTCCTTCGGCGGTGCAGCTTCACCATTTTTAAGTAATTTACGAGTATTTTTACACTCTTCATTACTACAGCCAAAGTACTTACCAAAACGACCTGATTTTAACTGCATATCTGAACCACATTTATCACATTCGATAATGGGGCCGTCGTAACCTTTAATTTTAAAGGTACCTTGCTCAACGATATATCCTTTACACGCAGGGTTGTTACCACATACATGTAATTTGCGTGTTTCATCGATTAAGTATGAATCCATTGCCGTTTCACAGATTGGACAACGCTTCATTTGCATCAGTGATTCTGTTTCGACGTCTTCAACATCTGCAGCAATTGCTTCATCGCCTGGTACCAAGTTCATAGTTGTTGTGCAACGCTCTTTTGGTGGCAGGTTGTAACCCGTACAGCCTAAGAACACACCGGTTGATGCAGTTCGGATACCCATCTTGCGACCACAGGTTGGACAATCGATATCGGTTTCAACCATTTGATTTTGGCGCATACCGCCGTGCTCTTCATCACCTGAGGCAACTTCAAGCTGGGTTGAAAAATCCGCATAAAACTTATCTAGTACTTGTGTCCAGACACGTTCACCTTCTGCGATATCATCCAGACGACCTTCCATCTTAGCGGTAAAATCAAAGTTCATTAGATCTTCGAAGTTTTCAACTAACCGGTCCGTAACAATCTCACCCATTTTTTCAGCGAAGAAACGACGGTTCTCAACACGCACATAACCACGGTCTTGAATTGTTGAGATGATAGATGCATACGTAGAAGGACGACCGATACCACGCTTTTCTAATTCTTTAACTAAGCTTGCTTCACTAAAGCGTGCTGGTGGCTTTGTAAAATGTTGTTTAGGGTCTAACTCTACAAGCGTGAGTACATCACCTTCTTTAACTGCAGGCAGTGACTGATCTTCTTCGTTTTTCTTACGAACAGCTGGCTGAACTTTTGTCCAACCGTCAAAGCGAAGCACACGGCCTTTTGCTTTTAATTGATAATCACCCGCGCCAACCGTTAAAGTTGTTAAATCGTATTCTGCAGGGACCATTTGGCAAGCAACAAACTGACGCCAAATTAGTTCATATAACTTTTTAGCATCGGCCTCAACACCATCTAAATGACCAGATAACACAGTGACACTTGAAGGACGAATCGCTTCGTGCGCCTCTTGTGCATTGCCTTTAGAACTGTAGCTGATAGGTGCTTTAGGTAAATACTTTTCACCAAATTGCTCAGTCACGTAATCACGACACATTTCAACGGCATCTTTCGATAAGTTAGTTGAGTCGGTACGCATGTAAGTAATATGGCCAGCTTCATACAAGCGTTGAGCCAACATCATCGTCTTCTTAACACCATAACCTAGGCGCGTACTTGCTGCCTGTTGCATGGTTGAAGTAATAAATGGTGCACTCGGTTTACTCTTGCTTGGCTTTTCTTCAACACTAATGACCTTGTAGTCAGCTTTTTCAAGTTGACTAACGGCAGACATCGCCTGCTCTTCATTAACTGGCTTAAAAGGCTTGTCAGCGTGTTTGGTAACTTCTAACCTTAAAGCTGCTTCAGTATTTTTTACATCAGCGTGGACATCCCAAAACTCTTCAGGAATGAATGCTTTAATCTCACGTTCGCGTTCAACGAGTAGACGCACCGCGACAGATTGAACACGACCTGCTGATAAGCCACGAGCAACTTTTGCCCATAATAGCGGCGACACCATAAAACCTACAACACGGTCAAGGAAACGACGTGCTTGCTGCGCATACACCATATCAGTGTTTAGTTCGCCCGGTGTTTCGAATGCCTGTTGAATAGCATTTTTCGTAATTTCGTTAAAAACAACTCGCTTATATTTTTCAGGCTCGCCACCAATAATCTGTTCGAGGTGCCATGCAATGGCTTCCCCTTCTCTATCCAAATCGGTTGCGAGATAGATTTTATCTGCATTTTCAGCAAGTTTTTTTAATTCTTGAACAACTTTCTCTTTGCCGGGTAAGACTTCGTAATGTGGCTCCCAGCCTTTTTCAGGATCAATACCCATGCGGGCAACAAGATTTTTATAATCGCGTTGCTTTTTGTAGGCAGCTTTTTCTTCTGGTGACATTTTTCGAACTTCAGCAGGCGTTTTCGTCGCTGCAGTTTTCGTTTTGCCTGAACCTGAAGTTGGTAGATCACGTACATGCCCAACACTGGACTTTACGATGAAATCGTTACCTAAGTATTTATTAATTGTTTTTGCCTTTGCTGGAGACTCTACAATTACAAGTGATTTGCCCATAGCTGCCTATTTCTGACCGAATATTTTAAAAGTTTTTTGCCCTTATAAATGTATATCCATCACATTAAACAAATAAGTATGATTTTTTAACATTGGAGCACGAATATTTATAGGTATATCTACAAACACCAATTGTTACAAGCTTTTAATCGAAACTTTTCTTCATTGACTGAATAATTAAACAATTTTTGTTGCTAATTTAGTCAATGTGGCGTTTTGCGGTAATTTCAAGGGGAATATATAGAACAGCAACAAAAATGCCAACCTTCTGGTTGGCATTTTTTTAAATTTAAACAAATAACTACTTATTAGCCATCATCAGTAATTGCAATTCGAGCAGTTGAAATGTTGCCTTTTCCAGTTGTAAATTCAACAGTTAAAAAGCCTTCAGTTTTATCATTTCCTTCTGACTCTCGACTTATTGATAAAACTTCTCCAAACGCTGCTGTCGCAGCTGAATTTCGAAGCTCAAAGCCATCAGTGCCGCTGTATTCTCCATTATCTGCAGTTACTGAAACACTGGTCCCTGCAGGCATTGGATTATTAAAAATATCAGAGTAATAAACTGCAAAAGTTAATGCGGCTAATTGATTACCTGAATCTGCAGTAGTTATGTTAATCGAACCAACATCACAGTAATCTGTATTATCTGTTGGCTCTAAACTTAGAATAATTGCCCCAGATTGTGTATCAGCTTGGCGGTAAATGTTATTACATTCTTCGATATCTTGCGCTAGTTGCATTGCATTATCTGTGAAAACTGTAGGATCATCTTCAGTTGTTTCAGCAAGAGCATCTGCAAATCGGCTACGCAGCTCATTTTTTGTAACTACAAATCGACTGTACGCAGTACTACCAGACATAATAATTTCAAAAGAATCTCGAATATCAACTAATTCTTTAGTACATAGGCTTTCAAAAGTATCACCATCTGTTGGCGTTGTTGCCTCTGACTTACATACTAAACCATTATATTTTCCATCCGCTAGTGTATGCATGCCATTAAGGTCAATATCCCAGCTTTCTTCGAAGTGTCCGGCATTCGTATTTTCTGGACTACACGGATCATCAGTAGCACCTTCTTGACAATTTTCAGCAGCCTTTGTCACTGATGCAGTAACTGGGTCGTAAATTGCTGCTAAACCATCATAAAAACCATTTTCATTATGATCGATAAATGCTTCTGTCAGGTCATAGCCACTGTAATATTCGTTGGTGTCAAAACGGCCGTTACCATTAATGTCGATGAATGACTCTTGACCTTTTGCAGTTACAAGAACTGTGGCACGGCCACCTAATGGCACACCATCCTCATCAAACGCCGCATTTAAAATACCTGCCATACAAGGCGCTGCGGCTCCAAAGTAAAGGTCACAGTTAATTGCATCAGTTTTTGGATTAATGCTGTTGATTCTGTTACCCCATTTAGCTTCTGTAAATGGTTTTGGATTTTGTGAACGCCACTGGGCAACACATTGTCCATCAACTGTATTACACTCAAGCTGAGGGTTAAACTCTGTGCCATCAATTGTTCCTATAGCTCCGCCTTCTGTTGTTAAATATACAGATGTGCCATCAGGTACAGGATTATTAAAATGATCTGCAAGATAAACGTTAATTTCCTCAAGATCACCGTTATAATTTAATGCTTCGACATTAAAGTTTGTTGGGGCAGCCGTAAAACTATTACCATCAGGTAAACCTGAACTAATTGAAACAAGATCAGATACGGTTGTTACTTGCTCATCTAATGAAACTAAAGAAAGCTGACCTGTTGGACATGAAACATTGTTATCTCGCTCAGATTCATCAAGAAGGCATTCGTCATAAAGCTCTTTCCAACAAGTTACATTATCGTTTTGGTTTTCAGGAATCAGTTCATCTGGTATGTAGCACGCTTGTACGCGAACAGCTTGAGGTACAAAGCCTGAATTAACTTGAATTCTTGCTAAGCCCTCTGAATCTGTAGAGACACTTGCATGCGAATAACCTGTCGCATCAGTTACTTCAGAAAGTGAAATGCCACCATTAGTCGAGCTCAAACGAAAATCTAATCGCTTTTGTTTTGCCGTATTACCAATTTCGTCAGTTAACTTAAATGTAAGTTGACTAATTTCTTTGCGAGATACACCACCAGTCCCTTTTAGTGCAATTACATTCTCGGTAGCTTCAACAAACTCAATCGAACTTACAGCTGCGGCCGATACTGGCACATTCACTGAAACAACTTTTGGTGTTCCCCCGGTAAGGACTGTTGCTGTGACCGTATCACCTTGTGTTGTGTTACAGCCGTTACTTCTATATGTTGCAGTTGCAATACCGCTAATACTCGTTGCGGTGTCATCCATAACAGCGAGGTCAGATTCAACGCAACCAGATGTAAACTCAACATCTAATGGCGTTACAAACAGCTCACCGTCAGCATCATAAATACTAACTGTAATAACCGTTGTTGCACCCGCTGCAAGTGGCACAAATTCGTCATCAATTACATTACCGGCGTCATCTACCTTGTTATATAAGCCATTTGAAATTTCTACACTTAACTCAGCAGTTGCAATTTCGAATGCTTTCGATGCAGTCACCGATTTAGCAGTTACAGATACTTCACCTGCACCACTATTTGCGCCAGGTTGTAGTTTTAAAATTGCAAAACCAAAGTTGTCAGTAAGCGCTTTTCCTGATTCTGGTAATAAAGCGCCAAGATCAGTCGAAAGCTCAGCGATAATACCGTCGATACCATCACCCGAACTTGTATCAGTCACTTTTACCATAACGTCGATGAGTTCGTCAGATGAAAACTGATTTACGACGCTACACCCTGAAGCTAGGTAAGTTGTTTCAAGTGATGTTGTATTACGATTAGCCTCCCAGTTAGTTGCGCACCCTTGTAACAGCTTGATATCAAGTTCCGCTTCGGCACTTTCAACAGGGGCATCATCACCATTTGAAATAAAGCCTGCAATTTTAGTGATTGTGTTACCGCTTTCATCCGTGTATGTAGCAACTACTTGACCAGCCCCTTTAGAATCACCACTACTTAACGTTACTGAAGCTTCACCATTTGCATTAGTTAATGCAGTGCCTAATACAGGAGTGATTTTGCCTGTATAATTTGTTGTAAAAGAAATTAGCTGCCCCTGTAAAGGCTGTTCTTCTTCTAATAAGGTTGCAGTAACTGTCCCTTTATTATCTTTGCTAACAGGGTTTTCAACTGTAAATGGCGAGCCTGTGCTGTCTAAAATTGACACATCAAGAGTAATACTGCCACTAACACTTGAGTCATCTGTTTCAGAGCCATCTGATGTAAAGCCAAAGGTATCACTGAATGTTTCATCACCAACAACATAAGTAGCAGTAATAATCCCTGCACCCGCAGTATCACCCGCAGTTAGTGTAATTGACGCGACACCACCAGCATTAGTCAGAGCAGTTCCAGAAACAGGATCAAGCAAGCCAATGTCACCATCTAAACTAAAGCTTATAACTTCACTTGAAACCGCATCACCATTACTGGTCAGAGAAGCTAATATAGTTAATGGTGTATCAGATGTTACTGAGCTCGATTCTTGATCTGTGTCCTTTACGAAACCTTGAACAGCAACGACAAAACTTGGGTTATCGGTTGTACCATCATCCCCACCACCAAGTGAACCACTATCATTCTCTAATGACCCACCGCCGCCACAGGCAACTAACAATGAGCTGAAAACTATAATACTTAGCCATCGCAATAAAGGCATTGACCTCTCCCTAGTTAGCTATTTTAAAATTATTTATATATTTACCTAATATTAACCTAAAAATTAAACGAAGATCATAATTTTTTTCCTTTAAAGGCAACGAAATTCTTTAACTATTTATCGAATTTTTCTGTATAAAAATCTTCATGCTGGTAGTCTATGGCAAAATTTATAAAAAAATAGACTGGGTGTATGTCAAAAGTACGATCTTTAAGCCTTACATCTCGTATCATGGTAGGTATGGTACTGGGTGTAATCGTTGGTTTTATCTTTCAAGCCATTTTAGCGGGTGAAGACGATTTCCTTATTCCACTAGGGTTATTCTCTTTACCAATTAAAGCATTTTTCGTTGATGGAATTTTCCATGTTGGTGGTCAAATATTTATCGCAAGCTTGAAAATGCTTGTGGTACCACTGGTTTTTGTATCATTAGTCTGTGGTACTTGCAGCTTAAGCGACCCCAAGAAATTAGGACGTTTAGGTGGTAAATCAATTTTGCTTTATTTAGCGACTACTGCAATCGCTATTACCGTTGCTATTACCTTAGCGTTATTGGTAAATCCAGGAGAAGGTATCAATCTACCTTCAGATGCTAATTACAGTGCAAAAGAAGCGCCAACTCTCGCACAAGTTATCATTAGTATGTTCCCGACAAACCCTATTGATGCAATGGCAAGCGGTAATATGCTACAGGTTATTGTTTTTGCATTATTATTTGGCGTAGCGATGGCGCTTAGTGGTAAAGCAGGTCAACGAGTAGCAAATGTATTTGAAGACTTAAATACCGTTATTCTAAAACTAGTTACTTTGCTTATGAATATTGCACCCTATGGTGTTTTCTTTTTAATGGCAAAACTATTTACTACTATAGATTTAAAACTAATAAAGAGCCTTGCATTGTACTTTGGTGTAGTTGTTTTTGCCCTACTCTTCCACGGTATTGTTAACTACAGTGTGTTGTTAAAAATGTTTACAGGTCTTAACCCTATTACGTTTTTAAAGAAAATGAAAAATGCCTGCCTATTTGCATTTAGCACATCAAGCTCAAGTGCAACCATGCCTATTACCCTAGAAACTGCTAGCAAAAAATTAGGCGCACATAATTCAGTTGCCTCATTTACCGTGCCTTTAGGTGCAACCATTAACATGGACGGCACAGCAATTATGCAAGGTGTTGCTACCGTATTCATTGCACAAGTATTTGCTGTTGATTTAACAATTTCAGATTACTTAATGGTTATTTTAACCGCAACACTTGCATCTGTAGGTACTGCTGGTGTGCCTGGTGTTGGTCTTATTATGTTAGCGATGGTGTTAAACCAAGTAGGCTTGCCTGTAGAAGGTATTGCTATCATTATTGGTGTAGACCGTTTACTTGATATGACACGTACTGCTGTCAACGTTACTGGTGACTGTATGGTGACTTGTGTAGTTGCGAAATCTGAAGGGGAATTTGATGAAGACGTATTTAACGACCCAAATGCCGCTAAAGATTTAGAAGACTATCATAAATCGATTAAGTAATTATTTACTGGCTATTTATAAGTAAAAAACCCGCTTGAACAGCGGGTTTTTTATTTTAATTTTATATTTAGCACAACCTAAGGGTTTAAGCCTTTTAAGCGAGACATTAAACTCACACCCGCTTTACTTACACCCGAACTTAAACCAATAGCTAATTTGTCACTTAAATTTTTCTTAATACGGTATTTCACTTTAAAGATTTGGCGCTCTTTAGCTTGGCTCAATAAAATATCATCACTGGTATCAATCTTGTCAACTAAGCCTTTATCAAACGCTTGGGTTGCAAACCAGTGCTCACCTGTAGCAACAGTATCAATATCAAGAGATGGACGCTGCTTACTAACAAAGGTTTTAAATAAACCGTGAGTTTGTTCAATTTCTTCTTTGAATTTTTCACGACCTTTATCGGTATTTTCACCAAAGATAGTTAAAGTACGTTTGTACTCACCCGCTGTGATTTGCTCAAAATCCACATCATTCTTTTTCAAGATTTTATTAAAGTTAGGAATTTGCGCAATAACACCGATTGAGCCTACAATTGCAAATGGTGCTGCGACAATCTCATTGGCAACACACGCCATCATATACCCTCCACTGGCTGCCACTTTATCTATGGCAACAGTTAAATGAATTTCGGCATTACGTAAGCGCTGTAACTGTGATGCTGCTAGACCATAACCGTGAACCACACCACCACCACTTTCTAGACGAATAAGCACGCGATCTTTTTCTTTATCAGCAATAGTTAAAATAGCCGTAATTTCTTCTCTTAGGCTTTCTACTTCATGAGCATCAACACTGCCGTTAAAATCTATGACATATAAGCGCGCTTTTGGCTCGTCGCCTTGCTGTTTTTTTGCCTCGAGTTTTTGCTGCTTGTGGTGTGCTTTAAGCTCTTTCTTTGAAAGGGTGTTTTCAATAAAACTTTGCTTTAAATCGTCAAGTTGTTCACTTAAGTCATCAATTGTTATCTCACCTTTTTTAGCTTTGGGTTTCACTGCAGCGCCCATAATAATGGCAACAATCACTGCAATTGCGATGACAAATGTGAGGGTCTTGGCAAAAAATAACCCATATTCGTATAAAAATTCCAATCAAACTCTCCATTTATTAATGATTCGCCACAATTTACCACGCTTTAAAGCAAAAAAAAGCCACATGAAGTGGCTTTTTACTTAATTGGTTATTACTTAATTAACAAGGTTTCGTTTATTCAGTGACAACATCTGAGTTTGTAACCTGAAGATACTGACCACGGCTTGCTAAGAAAGTCGCGATTTGCAATTGCATTTCAGCCGTTGCTGCAGCACTTTCTTCGGCCGTTGCGCCTGAGTCAGGTGTAGCAACAGGTGTTAAGACTGAGCTGTGGTGACCTTTGGTAAATTTAACAACATAGCTCATTGCGTCCGCTGTTGGGCCTTGTGTTTGTGCAACTGTTGTTAAACCCATTAGATTAGCAAGAGGTAAACTACCTGCAATTGGATTACTCGCTACCATTGGTGGAATAACCATATCAGCATTATTGTTCGCACCATCACCGACAACTACACTCATGTAAACTGGTGTGCCAAGAGCTGCAACTGATGCTGCATAGTTAGAAGGGTCGCCACTATCAAGCGCTGTTTGAGCTGCAAATGCAAACTGAGTTACCACACTTTGAATGTTAGCTAATTTTTCGGTTTCACCAGCTACTGTTAACGAACCTATGTACTCTTTATAAGCACATGTAACATAAGCTGTTTGATTTGAAGCAAGTGAACCACAGTTAGATAATGCTTCATTTTGAGTATAAGCGCCAAACTCTGCTGACTCTGCAGTACCAGCCGCAAGTAATACAGAACCTTGTACAAAAGGACCAAATGTATTTGATTCAATCAAGAAGTTTGCAATACCACCGCCACCACTGGCAAGAGCTACACTTTTAACGTTGAACATTGGGTCAACTTGAGCTGCTAAAGGTGCATTAGTCACAGCAACAAAAGCTGGTGCAACAACAGAGCCTAATGAATGTCCTAAGAATGATACATCTTGCGCATTTAAATCAGCAGCACCAGTAAAGTTCAAGCCTAAACGCAAACCAAGCAAATCAGCTACAGACTGACGTAAACTATCACGAGCTACCAATAAAGACTGTAAATTCATGTAACTTAGTACAGAACCTGTAGAGGCATTAAAGTCGTCAGTACCGTCACCGTCTACATCTACGCCACGCTCACCATGCATTGGGTGATCGATTGCAGCCGTTGCAAAACCTTGCATTGTTAATTGCGCTGTAATTGCTAGCATATCTTCTTTTTTAGAAGTAATGCCGTGCTGAAGAATAACAACAGGCCAGCCTGTCTCAGGCATGCTCAATGCGTCTAAGCCAAGCTGAGCTCGCACTGCATTAATAACAGGTAAAATTGGTTTAGTAATTTGTACTGGCACATTAGCAATGCTTTGTGTTTTTGGAATTGTGTTGTACTTAGTTAAGTGTTTTGTTTGATCTAAGCCTAAATCACGTAACTTGCCTCCACTTAACGCCATACAAAGGCCATCAGTTTCGCTAATAGGATCGGTTGGGAATGAATCACCCGCTGCAGCTGCATAGCCTAAAACAGCAACACCACTGTCACAAAGCCCTTGCCAATAAGTCGCAGATAAATCATCAACCGTTTTACCTGTAGGAGTTGCTAAATACATAGGTAACATCACGCTACCTTTTTGATATTGCACCCCACCAAAAACGGGTGAAACACCTGTAATACCTTGCGATGCAAATACTTGCTCGACTGTAATAACCGGTTGCTCAGGAATTTGAACCATAGGTGTCGGCAAGGCTGGTTGTGAAAGACTCGCTGCTAGGAGTTGCTTAACTGTACCAAGGACTTGACCTGCTGACTGCATTGTCATCGCTGCTGAATAGATAATTTCATCTTTTGTGATTGCACCACCTGATGTCACTGCATCTTCATAGCTATTGATAACCGCTTGAAGTGACTTCTGTGAATCAGTGATAAGTGCTGTCTCTTCGCTCACTAACGCGTAAGTTGAAGAAGGCTCAATTGAACGTCCTACAGAGTCCATTAATGACGTTGTTAAAACGTTAATATAGGTACTACCAGCTTTGAACGGTTTAAGTGGGACCACAGCCACAGCATCGCCAGAACCTTGAGTAATAAAATCAACACCAAAGGTTAATTCAGACACCAATTTACAGGCAATACCCGCAGGCACTTGCGAACAAGCTTCATCTGTTTGGCTTGCGCCCATAATTACTTCAAATATACGTACTGCACCAGGAGAAGCAGCAGATGCCGTATCAAGTGAGATACCCGCAGGAAAAGTTAAATCGATTTTAAACGGAGTTTGTGTTGACCAACCATCAAGTGCGCCAAGTGCAAGTTGTGGATCAGCATACGCTGCACGTTCAACACTAACATTGTTGTCATCTAATTCACCTGGCATGTTTAAAGTGCCATCAAGAGTACCACTCATTAATAAATCATTTGGTACTGAGATCACACTATTTGCTGGGTCAAATTTTACTGTCGCGGTTGGGAGAACAGGTGGATTATCATTTTTTACATCTTCTAATGTTTCCCCTCCACCACAGCCAGTAATGGCTGACGCAATGGCTAGTGAAAGTAGCAGTTTTTTCATAATTTCGCTCCGCGCAAATCTTATTGTTATTGTGTGTTCAAGGTAAAAAGTAGTTATTCTACTACCATTATTCTAAGTTAATTTAATGTAATTGGAATATTAATAAGACATTAGACCAGTTAAAGTTAACGTAAAGTTTCGATTTTCGCCACCTTAATTTGCAATAAATTCGATAACTTGGCTTTTTGCTATGGTAAAATGGCGAAAAATCTAATCAATGGTACGTTTATGCATACTTACAAAGCCGCAGAGAATGCGCTAAAAGACAAAGTAATTTTAATAACAGGTGCCGGTGATGGCATTGGCCGTGTTGCCGCATTAACTTATGCTAAGCATGGTGCCACTGTTATTTTACTCGGGAAAACAACAAATAAACTAGAATGTGTATATGATGAGATCGTAAATGCAGGATATCCACAACCTGCTATCGTACCGATGGATTTAAAAGGTGCGACTAAACAAAACTACCGAGACTTAGCGGCAACCATTGAAATGCAGTTCGGTAAGTTAGATGGCTTATTAAATAACGCAGGTATTTTAGGATCATTAGGTCCGCTTGAGCACTTCTGCGTTTCAACCTTCGAAAATATTATGAAGGTTAACGTAACTGCGCAAGCTATGATCACTAAATTTATGTTCCCACTGCTTCGCAAATCACCAAGTGCATCTGTTATTTTTACTTCGTCAGGTGTAGGCCGCCAAGGCCGTGAACATTGGGGTGCTTATGCTATATCAAAATTTGCTGTTGAAGGTATGATGCAAACTTGGGCTTGTGAAGTAGGTAAAACCAATATTCGTGTTAACTGTATTAATCCAGGTGCTACCCGTACATCAATGCGTGCTTCTGCTTACCCTGGTGAAGATAGAGATAAATTAGCAACACCTGAAGATTTAATGCCAACTTACCTATACTTGATGAGCGATGACTCAAAAGAGGTTAACGGTAAATCTTTAGATGCCCAACAAAAGTAAGCTAATAACTAAATATAAAAAAAGCAGCATTTCGCTGCTTTTTTTATATTTAGGCAAGACAGAACTCATATAGTGTGATCGTTCCACAAAAATAGGCGATAACGCAGTATCAATGTCAAACGCGCTCTGCCGTCCGGGGTCTTCCTAAAGGCGATTAAATCGCCCCTAGAGAGAACAAATTTTAATCTACAAAGGTCAACACGCCCTAAATAAAACGCTTGATAATAAAATCAACTTTTACACGTTTTGCCTGACCTAATAGTTTTTTAACCGGTGCTGGGTAATCATCCATCGTTTCTAAATCTTGCGGACCTGTTAAGCGGCGGCAATGTTTCAAAATAGCTTGTTTTTCATTCTCTATTTGCTTAAGGATATGCTGTTTAGGGTCGTCGATTAAAATACCATTTTCAATATCTAAGCCCCATGCACGTGGGTTTAAATTATGCCCACTAAGCAAGTGTAAACGTTTATCAGAACAAATTCCTTTTAAGTGGAAAGAGTTACTTTCATGCTTCCAAAGATAGACATTCAAATTGCCGTTACTGATATGTCGTTTCTGAGACTTTAAAAACTTATATAAAATCGTTTCGTATAAATATGGTAATGCACCAATTTTACTAAACGGCTCACTTGGTGGCAGATAAAAATCATTCGCGGTTTTATCACCTACGACAATAGTCACTTGCTTGCCTTGTTTTAATAAACGTCGTAATGACCGCATTAAAGGTGCAGGAAAGTTAAAGTAAGGGGTATAGAGAACAAGCTCTTGTTCTGTGGTATCAAATAACGATTTGATTAAACGATTCAGCTTATTGCTACGGCGCCCTAAACCTAAGAACAATCGGACACCAAGCTCACCAGCACTTGCTTCTGCGGCGCTTGCGTAACTTGCCGATTTAAGGTCGCGCATCAATTGCTTCTGCGCGACTTTAATATCGTTAAATTTTACGAGTGGGCGCATATCAATGCGTGGTACCGCAACAGAACTTAAAAGATGAGTTTCAATAAATTCGATGACCGAATTGCATAATCCAGCTTGATGAACTAAAAAATAGCGATCTAAACGATAACGCTCATCTTGCTGAAGGTACACATTATTTAAGCTTGCACCGCTGTATAATAATGTATCGTCAATTACAAAGCCTTTTAAATGCAGAACCCCGAAAAGCTCTTTTGCCTTTACAGGTACACCATATACTTCCACATTTGACTGATACTGCTCTTGAAAATCACAATACATGCTGGCATTGCCATCAGATTTAGCTGCTCCAATCAAACCACGTTGGGCACGATGGAAATCAACCAACACTTTTACTTCTAAATCAGGATTAGTAAGTGATGCCTGATGTAACGCAGTTAATATTTCGCGCCCCGCTTCATCGTCTTGAAGATACAATGCGGTAATATAAATCCTGTTTTTTGCTGAACCAATTAAACGCAATAGTTCAGTGCGATACTCTTTTGCATTGGTTAAGACTTGTACGTCTTGTGTAGTCAGCCCAAAAGCGGGCTTTTCCTGCCAAAATACCATAATTGCCTGTTCGTTTAGTTAGCTCATAGCACGAGCTAATATCAAAATTAGCTAAAACATATCAAAAAATTATTGCTTGGTCATGAATTACCGTACTTTGAAGGCATAACAATTGGCAATTAGACCATTTTGTGAGCAAAAAGAGCTATTTAAATTATAATAAGTAAGGATTATTTGACAGCTTAGCGATTTGACTAAAAAAATAATCAGGGCTTTTGTTTACATCCGCCTTGTTTTTCTTAGAATCGGGCGCATAGACATCGTATTGAAACGTTTTTAGGAAAAAACATGAGTGACGCAAAACACTGTAAACTATTAATCTTAGGTTCTGGCCCTGCGGGCTACACAGCAGCGGTATACGCAGCACGAGCTAACCTAAACCCTGTCCTTATCACTGGTATTCAACAAGGTGGTCAGTTGACTACGACGACTGAAGTTGAAAACTGGCCAGGCGATGCACACGGCTTAACGGGTCCTGCATTAATGGATCGTATGAAAGAGCATGCTGAACGTTTCGAAACTGAGATTGTCTTTGATCATATCAACAAAGTTGATGTATCAAAACGCCCTTTCACTTTAACTGGTGACTCTGGCACATATACTTGTGATGCATTAATTATCGCGACAGGCGCATCTGCTAAATACTTAGGTTTAGAATCAGAAACTAACTTCCAAGGTCGTGGTGTTTCTGCTTGTGCAACCTGTGATGGTTTCTTCTACCGCGGTCAAAAAGTAGCGGTTGTAGGTGGTGGTAACACAGCTGTTGAAGAAGCGCTTTATTTATCAAACATTGCTGATGAGGTTCACGTTATTCACCGTCGTGATAGCTTCCGCAGTGAAAAGATCTTAGCTGATCGTTTAAAAGAAAAAGCAGAAAACGGTAACGTTGTTTTACATTACAACCGCACTTTAGATGAAGTGCTTGGTGATGAAATGGGCGTAACTGGCATTCGTATTAAAGCAACTGATTCTGAAGAAACAGAAAATCTAGATCTTGCGGGTGTATTCATTGCAATTGGCCATAAGCCAAATACTGACATGTTTGAAGGTCAGCTAGAAATGAAAGACGGCTATTTAGTAGTTCAGTCGGGCTTAAACGGCAACGCAACGCAAACAAGCGTACCAGGTGTATTTGCTGCAGGTGACGTGTCAGATCACATTTACCGTCAAGCAATCACATCAGCAGGTACTGGCTGTATGGCTGCGCTTGATGCTGAACGTTTCTTAGATAACCTATAAATTAGTTGATCTAAAACACTAATTACTGGGGCTGTTGCAAAAACAGCCCCTTTTTTATAACTAAATTTTTGTTAAAATTAGAACAAATAACAACGATAACGCTGATATGATCAAGCAACTTTACCAACTCTCGCCCGAGACAGTTGATTTTCCAGATCCAGAATTAGCCCTTGATGAGCCTGATGGCCTGTTGGCGATTGGGGGTGACCTATCAGTCGAGCGTATCCAAAGAGCCTACAATACAGGTGTTTTCCCTTGGTTTAGTGATTATGAACCCATTATGTGGTGGTCGCCTAGTATGCGCGGTATTCTTGAGCTCGATGAATTTCATGTTAGCCGCAGTTTAAAAAAGTATTTAAAGCGTTTTCCTGTGCGTGTCACTGTTAATCACGCATTTGCGCACGTTATCAATGCTTGTCGTGAACAGCGTATCGATGCAGAAGGAACTTGGATCACTGAGCAAATGATGCATGCCTATATCGAAGCACACCATCAAGGTATCGCTCATAGCCTTGAAATTTGGCATGAAGATAAATTAGTTGCTGGCCTGTATGGCATCATGCAAAACGGTATATTTTGTGGTGAATCAATGTTTCATGAAGTCAGTAATGGTTCGAAACTGGCAATGTGGGCATTAGTTAATTGGCTTAAGAAACACCAAGCTCATTTTATTGATTGCCAATTAGAAAACCCTTATTTAATCACTTTAGGTGCAAAAGTTATCCCACGCAGGGAATTTTTAACTAGACTTAAATTAGCGCACAGTTTTGTGCCTAAAAGACATATGTGGCAACCACAAGAGTTGATTAATATTTATGACTGAGCACTTACCCGCTAGGCTTGGTTTAAGCCAGCAATTTGATTGCAGCTATTTACCAGACCGTCAGGAGCAACTACTTGTTATTCTTGACCCAAGTTGTTATTGCCCTGATAAATTTGAGCAATTATTAGCATTGGGATTTAGGCGCAGTGGTGACCAAATATACCGTCCTCATTGCCCTGTTTGTAAGGCTTGCAACTCAGTACGCGTATTAGCCCAGCAATTTACTCCATCTAAATCTCAAAAACGTAAACTAAACAAAGCAAAAAATATATTTACTGTAAGCTACAGTGATTACGAACGGGCTGAGTACTACCCGTTATATTGCAAGTATATCACGCAAAGACACCAAGATGGTTCTATGTTTCCACCTGATCAAAATCAGTACGAAAGCTTTTTGTTTTGCCAATGGCTACCTGTAATTTTTATAGAGTTACGGGATGATGATAAGTTAGTTGCCGTTGCTGTAACCGACTGTATGAGCAACTCAGTCTCTGCGATTTATACATTTTTTGATCCTGATTATGAGCAGTACAGTATTGGTAGCATCATGATCATGGAGCAAATTAAATTTGCAAAACAACAAGCAAAACAATTCGTCTATTTGGGTTACCAAGTCGACGAATGCAATAAAATGAAATATAAAACCCAATTTTTGCCTGCACAAAAGCACATTGGCGATCAGTGGTTGGCGATTTAATTTACAAAAATGAGCCCTGTAGCTTTACTTATTGCAGTATTTTCGGCAAAATCTGCAGCGTTTAACTATTAAAGAGGTGTTACGCTAAACATGGCGAAAGAAGACGTAATCGAAATGCAAGGTACGGTCCTTGATACTTTACCAAATACAATGTTCCGAGTTGAGCTAGAAAATGGTCACGTTGTTGTGGCTCATATCTCTGGTAAAATGCGAAAAAACTACATCCGCATCTTAACTGGCGACAAAGTAACCGTAGAAATGACTCCTTACGATTTATCGAAAGGTCGCATCGTATTCCGTGCTCGCTAAGTTAGTGCGTTAACGAGAGATTTAGCTTTTTGCTGCTTTGAATGAGCAGGTGTGTTTATTACAAAGAGCTAAAAGCGTTTGTTAAATGGTGTTAAAACTAACTTAGTTTTAATTCCATTTAATAAACAAAAAGCCCAGCATTAGCTGGGCTTTTTGTTTGTACTTAACTTATTAGGCTAAGCAGTTTCTAGGTTGGTCTCAAAATCAAAATGAATTTTTTTATCTTTGACCGATACCTTAACCGAACCACCATCAGCTAGCTCACCAAACAAAATTGCATTTGCTAGAGGCTTTTTAAGCTCATCTTGAATAACACGGGCCATTGGACGCGCGCCCATAGCTTTATCATAGCCTTTGTCAGCCAACCACTCTCTTGCTTTTGAAGTTAGCTCAAGATTAACTGATTTCTTATCAAGTTGTGCTTGCAATTCGACAATAAACTTATCAACCACTTGCAAAATAACTTCTTTTTCAAGGTGATTAAACCAAATAATGTTATCTAAACGGTTTCTAAATTCAGGTGAAAACACTTTATTGATTTCAGTCATTGCATCGTGAGAGTGATCTTGCTCAGTGAAACCAATCGACTTACGGACTGTTTCCTGAACACCTGCATTGGTTGTCATCACTACAACCACATTTCTGAAATCGGCTTTACGGCCATTATTGTCTGTCAGTGTTCCATGATCCATTACTTGCAACAGAATATTATAAATATCTGAGTGCGCTTTTTCTATCTCATCCAATAGTACAACTGCATGTGGGTTTTTGATCACAGCTTCAGTAAGTAAACCACCTTGTTCAAAACCAACATAACCTGGAGGTGCGCCGATTAGTCGACTTACCGCATGCCTTTCAACATATTCAGACATATCAAAGCGAATAAACTCAACACCCATACACTTAGCAAGCTGTTTAGTAACTTCTGTTTTACCAACCCCTGTTGGGCCAGCGAACAAGAATGAACCAACCGGTTTATCTTCGTTTGCAAGACCAGAACGCGATAAACGTATTGCCGAAGTGAGCGCATCGATTGACTGATCTTGACCAAACACCAGCATCTTCAGGTTGCGGTCAAGGTTTTTCAGTGTTTCTTTATCACTTGAAGAAACGCTTTGTTGTGGAATACGAGCCATTTTTGACACAATTAGTTCAATATCAGCCACACCAATGGTTTTCTTACGCTTCGATACAGGCTGTAGACGCTGATTAGCTCCTGCTTCATCGATGACATCAATTGCCTTATCAGGTAGGTGACGTTCATTAATGTATTTAGCACTCAGTTCTGCTGCGGCTTTTAAAGCTTTTTGTGTATAACGAATACCGTGATGTTCTTCATAACGCTCTTTTAAGCCGTTAAGAATTTTAGTGGTATCAGCAACACTTGGTTCAAGCACATCAATTTTTTGGAATCGACGAACTAAAGCACGGTCTTTTTCAAAGATGTTCTTAAACTCGTTGTAAGTTGTCGACCCCATGCAGCGTAGCTTACCACTTGAAAGTAGTGGCTTGATTAAGTTTGATGCATCCATTACGCCACCCGATGCCGCACCGGCACCAATAATGGTATGAATTTCATCAATGAATAAAATTGAACCTGGTTTAGCTTGTAACTCTTTTAATAGTGATTTAAAGCGTTTTTCAAAATCACCACGATATTTGGTCCCCGCTAATAATGCCCCCATGTCCAGTGAGTAAACTACTGCATCAGCAATCACTTCAGGTACTTCCTTGTTCACAATACGATAAGCAAGGCCTTCAGCAATCGCTGTTTTACCCACCCCAGCTTCACCAACCAATAGTGGATTATTTTTCTTACGGCGACATAAAACTTGCACCGTACGTTCAACTTCGTTGTCACGACCCACTAAAGGATCAATATTGCCATCAATAGCTTGCTGATTCAGGTTAGTGGTAAAGTTTTCAAGCTTAGTCGGTTCTTCACCTTGTACTTCTTGTACTTCATCATGAATATCATCATGGTCTTCACCACCGATATCATCATCTGCTTTAGAAATACCATGTGAAATAAAGTTAACAATATCTAAACGATTAATGTCTGATTTTTTGAGTAAATAAACTGCTTGGCTTTCCTGCTCGGAAAAAATTGCAACCAGCACGTTAACACCTGTTACTTCGTTTTTCCCTGATGATTGCACGTGAAATACAGCGCGTTGTAATACACGCTGAAAACCTAACGTCGGTTGTGTTTCTCTGTCTTCTTCAAGATCAGGAATCACCGGTGTTGTTTCATCAATAAAATCTGATAACTCAACTTTTAATGCGCTCATATCAACGCCACAGGCGTTTAACGCTTCTCCAGCAGAAGGGTTATCGAGCAGTGCAAGTAAAAGATGCTCGACGGTCATAAATTCATGACGACGTGTTCTCGCTTCGCGAAACGCCGCATTCAAGGTTAGTTCTAAGTCTTTGTTTAGCATTGGCAACCCCTTACTGAGATAATATTTATATACCGTTGTGACGGGCTAATTGATCACCCACCTTGGTATTTATTCCTGCTCACAACTACAAAGCAGTGGATGCTCGTTGTCTCGTGCGTAACGATTGACTTGTTCAACTTTGGTATGAGCTACATCAGCGCTGTACACACCGCATATCGCTTTACCATTATGATGAACTTGAAGCATCACATCTGTTGCTCTATCGCTATCCATATTAAAAAACGTCATTAGTACTTCTATCACAAAGTCCATAGGCGTGTAATCGTCATTATTTAAAATGACTTTATATTTTCGCGGTGGTTGCAATTTTTGCTTTTCACTATCGCGAACTGTTTCAATAACACCAGAATCTTTCATGCCACTCATAATTAAATATAGTCTTGTCTTTAGAACTCAAGCAAACTTGAATAAAAAAATAAATAAATTGTTAAAAAATAGTCTAAAACACTTGACTGACTGGCTAAATAAACTACAGTCAAATATAGATTGATTAATCATTAGTCAGTCTAGCAAATTACACGGTTTAGAATAACTAAATTAGTCAACTTATAGAAGGATGTAGAAGTATGGCTTGTGGAAAAGTCAAATGGTTCAATAATGCCAAAGGTTTTGGCTTCATCGTAGAAGACGGCAGCGAGACTGATATATTCGCTCATTACTCAACGATTGTAATGGACGGTTATAAAACACTTAAAGCTGGTCAAGATGTAACATTCGAATTGCAACAAGGTCCAAAAGGGTTACACGCAACGAATATTGCGCCTAACGATGAAATCTCCTAGGTAAAACCTATTCGAGTATCAAGCGAGAGACCTTGTTAAGTTCCTCGCTTACTCTTCTGCTCTAAATATATCCTTACACTTCTCTTGAAATTACATTTCTTAACCCCAATTGTTTAATTGTTATTAGCCCTTTAGAGCCAAGCTTGTTACACTCTTGTTGCTTAAATTTAGCTTTTTCGTCATTTTGACGTAAGGCTTTTGGCTAATTTCATAATTTGCTTATTTAAGCTATAAGAATTTTACAGTCTGTCAGCTGTGGTTATTTTAATACTTTGTATTGAGTTGCAACAGCTAACAGACTGCTTGCTGTTGTTTTATCAAGGCACTTAATTTTAAGCTTGGTATTTCAAAGCTATCTATTGCATTGTTGAATATGGCTAATTAAGGGTTACTGTTAGCAGTCATTACCAAACATTACGCCAACTATCTAGGAATGATGATGACATCAAAAATTATCTATACTAAAACAGATGAAGCGCCAGCTCTTGCGACGTATTCATTGTTACCAATCATCCAAGCGTACACTAACGCTGCTGGTGTTGAAGTTGAAACTCGCGATATTTCATTAGCGGGTCGTGTAATTGCAAACTTCCCTGAGTACTTAACTGAAGATCAACGTATTGATGATGCACTTGCTGAATTAGGTGAAATGGCAAAAACACCTGAAGCTAACATTATCAAACTACCTAATATCAGTGCTTCTATCCCTCAGCTACGTGCAGTAATCAAAGAGTTACAAGAAAAAGGTTACGCGTTACCAGACTACCCATCAGAGCCAAAAACTGATGAAGAAAAGAAAGTTAAAGCAACTTACGACAAAATCAAAGGCTCTGCTGTAAACCCTGTACTTCGTGAAGGTAACTCTGACCGTCGTGCACCTAGTTCAGTTAAAGAGTATGCTCGTAACAACCCACATTCAATGGGTGCATGGAGCAAAGATTCTCAATCTTACGTTGCAAGCATGGAAGAAGGTGACTTCTTCGGTTCTGAGAAATCAATCACTGTTGCAGAAGCTACTGACGTACGTATCGAGCATGTTGCACAAAATGGTGACATCACAGTGCTTAAAGCAAGTACACCATTACTAGCGGGTGAAGTAATTGATGCTTCATGCATGAGCGCAGCTAAGCTTCAAGCTTTCCTTGCTAAAGAAATTCAAACAGCAAAAGACAAAGGCGTGTTGTTCTCATTACACATGAAAGCAACTATGATGAAAGTGTCTGACCCAATCATCTTCGGTCACGCTGTAAAAGTTTTCTTCAAAGACGTATTCACAAAACACGCTGATCTTTTCAAAGAGCTAGATGTTGACGTAAACAACGGCTTCGGCGATGTATTCTCAAAAATCGAAAGCCTAGATGCAGCTAAAAAAGCTGAAATTGAAGCAGATATCCAAGCGGTTTATGAAAACAACCCAGCTATCGCTATGGTTGATTCTGATCGTGGTATTACTAACCTTCACGTGCCAAGTGATGTGATCATCGATGCATCAATGCCTGCTGCAATTCGCTCTAGCGGTCAAATGTGGAATAGCGAAGGTAAATTACAAGACACAAGCTTTGTAATTCCAGATCGTTGTTACGCTGGTGTTTACCAAGCAACTATCGATTTCTGTAAGGAAAACGGTGCATTCGATCCAACAACAATGGGTAGCGTACCTAACGTTGGTCTTATGGCACAAAAAGCTGAAGAATACGGTTCACATGACAAAACGTTTGAAGTAGCTGCTGCAGGTACTATCCGTGTTGTTGATACTGCTGGAACAACGTTACTAGAGCATGCTGTTGAGCAAGGCGATATCTGGCGTATGTGTCAGGTAAAAGACGCACCAATCCAAGATTGGGTTAAGCTTGCTGTTAACCGCGCTCGCGCAACTAACACACCGGCAGTTTTCTGGTTAGACGAAAATCGTGCACACGATGCTGAGTTAATCAAAAAAGTAAACACGTATCTACCTCAACATGATACTGATGGTCTTGAGATCCATATCTTAGCGCCGGTTGAAGCGACTAAATTCTCTTTAGATCGTATCAAAGAAGGTAAAGATACTATTTCAGTAACTGGTAACGTTTTACGAGACTACCTAACTGACTTATTCCCAATTCTTGAACTTGGTACAAGTGCTAAAATGCTTTCAATCGTACCACTTATGAATGGTGGCGGTTTATTCGAAACTGGTGCAGGTGGTTCAGCGCCTAAGCACGTTCAACAATTCGAAAAAGAAAATCACTTACGTTGGGATTCTTTAGGTGAGTTCTTAGCCCTTGCTGCTTCTTTAGAGCATTTAGCGGTTAATACAGATAACAAGAAAGCACAAGTGCTTGCTGACACACTTGATAAAGCAACAGGCACGTTCTTAGCTGAAAACAAATCACCTTCACGTAAAGTGAAAGAGATTGATAACCGTGGTTCGCACTTCTTCCTTTCATTATTCTGGGCACAAGAACTTGCTGCACAAAATGATGATGCGGAATTAAAAGCACAGTTCACACAAATTGCTGCTGATCTTGAGTCTCAAAAAGACCAAATCGTTAATGAATTAAACGATGCACAAGGTCCAGCTATGAGTGTAGGTGGTTATTACCAACCTAATGATGAGCTAGCATTTAAAGCAATGCGTCCAAGTTCAACATTCAATGACATTCTAGCTAAGCTTGTTTAATTATTTAAATCTTATTTATCTAGTTAACTAGCTACAAGAGAGTTATCTCAAAGCGCTTATTCGCGAAAGAGATAACTCTTTTTTTTGCTCTCGTGACTAACGAACCTGTTAGGTTTTCACTAATTTGATTGCTTTTCAGAGCGGTCATTCTCATTAAAACACCACTTGAATAAAACTGTTTTCACACATTGGTAGTCTATTGGTTTAGCAATAAAATCACTCATTCCCGCTGCAAAACATCGCTGCTTATCCGCCTCAAGCACATTGGCTGTTAATGCAATAATGGGCGTATCTTCATAAGCGGGGATTTTTCTAATCAATACGGTAGCTTGAGGGCCATCAAGTACAGGCATCTGCATATCCATAAAAATAATATCAAAGTTGTTTTGCTGACTATTTTCCTTACATAGCGCTACGGCCTGCTCACCATCCCCTGCTATTTTTATAGTTCTTATCCCGAACTCATTCAACATGGCTTCGATAACGACCTGGTTAATATCATTGTCTTCGACTACAAGTACATTAAGTGATGAAAAGTCTGCCTGTTCCTCTTCGGTTTCTTGTATATTTGCGGCTTCAAACTCAGACTGCTCAAAAACCTGTGTTGTTTTTAACTCAAAATAAAAGTGAGAGCCCTGCCCTAAATCACTTTCTACATGCAAAGGAGCATCCATCAAATTTAGTAATTTACTTGATATAGCCAATCCAAGCCCTGTGCCACCGAAACGCCGTGTAATTGACGTATCAGCTTGCGAAAACGCTTCAAAAAGCTTGCTGAGATTTTCTTTCGCGATGCCAATTCCCGTATCAACCACAGAGAATTTGATCTTTAGATTGTCGCTCTGACCTCGATTAATTCTTATATCAAGCGAAACACTTCCTTTTTCGGTAAATTTAATCGCATTCCCTAATAGATTTATTAGCACTTGTTTTAAACGGGTTTCATCGGCAAAGAAAATACAATCTTGCTGTGCTTCGGCAATAGAGATATTGAAGTTGATATGTTTATTTTGAGCTTGCTCTTTAAATAAGTGCATAAGCTCATCTAGCATAGAGTTTAAATGCACTGGTATCGATTCTAGCTCAATCTTAGAAGCTTCAATCTTACTAATATCTAAAATATCATTGATGATCACTAATAAACCAGACCCTGAGGATTGAATGATATTTAGCATCTTCACTTGCTCAGGTGTTAACGTCGTGCGCCTCAATTGACGTGCCATCCCGAGAATACCATTCATAGGAGTGCGAATTTCATGACTCATGTTCGCAAGGAATTCTGATTTTACTTTCGTTGTATGCTCTGCTGTTGTTTTTGCCTCTGTAAGGTCTTGGCTCAATATACGGAATCTATCAGCGGCAGTTGCAAGCACACCAATTTCGTCTTTACGATTTAAATCATAAATAGGAGCAGATAAGTCACCTCCTAAAAAGTGTTGAAAGCTAATCGTTAAACGCTTTATTGAGTGAGTTATTTGTAGGTGGAAAAATGCAGCTAGCCCGATGATATAAATCAGTATACCTATAGAAAGAAAACGAAGTGTTTGATCTGCCTTTATTACTATATCTTGCGCTTCTCTTTTTATTTTTTGTAATCGAGTCAATGATTGCTCGCGCAACTTATCTGCGAGCGTACTGAATTCAATTGCATCTCCAGCCATAACAACATTTACTAAACTCAAGTAATTTCTATTAGCTTGTACTCCCTTGGAAAATACTTCTTGATACGCTGTAGCCAGTTCACTACTTTTAATGTATTTAGTATTTGATAGTCTATTATTTGATAAGATAGTAAGCGCTTTATTAACCGCCGCTCTTTTTGAGTAATCTTTTTTCGCAAGAAACAATGAGGCATCTCGATGTAACTCATGCCAAACGTTCAGCTGCTCTGAGATAGCTAACTTTTCTTCGCTTGAAGCAGTGTTTAATTTAAGGGTGTTTAGATAATTAATGGCTTGGAAATAAATATTAGGAAGTTTGTCGTCAGTAAGCTCTTTTTTTATCTCATAACGTTTAGCAAGCACACTCAAATTATCGCCATACCTGGTTATAAGCTGTGTCATCGAGTCTAGGTAAACTTGGTTTTCAAGTTCGTCACTTTTTAAATCGACACTCTCTAAGCGTACTTTTATACTTTTAAAGTTTTCTATTATTTTACTGAATACTGTTTTGCTTCCTGAAACCCCATAAACCGAGATATCTCGCTGCATTTCAACAATATCCTTGTTGATGCGCAAAATCCCAACTGCATAGTTACTAATACGGCTTATATCGTTAATAGAAGCTTCAATGCTTTGTAGCCGTTTACTCAGAACAATGTAACTCGCTCCCATTGCAAGTAAAACTAGCGTCAACGCTAATAACACCTTGGCCGCTAATGACCGAGAAATAAATGTCAGCAAAGTATTTCCTTATGAATTTAGTAATTCATACCATTTATCTAAACTGTAATCATAATTAGGCATAACCGTATTCCATACTGCTATGTTCGAAAAGCGCTTAATGTAGCTACCTCCATCACGTACCTGACCAGCTTGAACCGAAATTTTTCCGTCTGTTCCTCGTAAATCAGTGGATGCTTCTTGTCCTTCGTACCAATATTGCCATTCAGGCTTTGACATCAGTGGCTTGCTGCGCTCAGGGTTAGAAATGTAATACCCTTGCCTTGCGATAAACGCTCCCGGATAGCCCGACAGCCACCAATTCATGTACTCATAGGCAGCATCTTTAACATACCCTTGGGTATTGGCAGATAAACACATTACCCCATGCCATGCACGATAGCCTTCTTTGGGGGAAGCATAAACAACTGGAATACCTTGGCCTTTACATGCACTAACACCTGGCGAAAACATGCTTTGAATAGTGACTCGTTTCATTTTCATGAAGTCGACAGATTGCGGCACCGAAGTCCAAAACCCAGCAAAGTGACCTTCTCGTTTCTTATGTTGCAAGATAGCGAACAACTGATCAATCTCACTAATGCTCATATTTCCCATATCTTTAAACGTCATCAGGCCTTGCGCTTGGGCAGCCAATGCCGCATCAAAAATACCAATAGTTGGTGCATTTACTAGCGCTACTTTGCCTTTATTCTTTTCGTCGAGTAACCAAGACCATGACTCTGTATCGTATGGGGTACCCTTTTCTATGAACTGTGTGTTGTAACCAAAGGAATCAACGTTATGCACATAAGGCATGAAACTAATTGCATTAGTTGGTGTAGTTGAAAGCGTGCCATCTGCTTGTACATAAAGCAGTTTATTAGGTGAATCACCAGCACCTAATTTAGCGTCAGGAGCAATTTTTCCTGTTTTAGAAAGAGGGTTAATTTCATGCCAATACCTTAACCGCTCAGTTTCTATAGGTTGAATAGCGCCAGCTTGCCATAAAATGTTAATTGAATCTGACCATTGCTCGTATAAATCAAAACTACTTGGATCTGCAGCCGCTTTTTGCAACACAGCTGCACTGCCCATTGGCGTAAACTCAATATTAATACCCAGCTCAAGCATGGCTTTTTGCCTAAGTTCTTCTTGTAACGTAACATGGGTGCCCATCACTCTAATAGTAGGAGTGCTTTTAGCGAATACATAGGGGACTTTGAAAGCAAGTGTTGATGCAACAGCACCAACCCCTAACGTTTTAAGAAAATCTCGGCGGTTATCAGAGTGGTCCATTTAGCATTCCCAATATGTTAAACCCGTTAAAAGTATAGGTTAAATTTGGAAATTACCTAAAGTAAGTATAAGAAAATACTCAATGCGGTTGAATCATAAGCCAACCACAGTTAGCTAGATTAAAAAATGTTCTTTTGCACTCGCAATTGCTTGTTCAATGGCCGTGTTTTTAACTGGCTTAGAAACAAATAAATCCATTCCTGCTTCTTTACAGGCAGCTTTATCATCCGCAGAGGTATTTGCAGTCAAAGCAATGATAAAAGTTTTATCTGTCGGGCATATTTTTTCATTTCTCAAAACCCGTGTTGCTTCAATACCGTCCATTTCAGGCATAACACAATCCATAAAAATCAAGTTGTAGTTATTTTGTTTGCACTTATTTACCGCATCAATTCCATCGCAAGCATAATCAGCAGTCAAGCCCAACTTCTCTAAATGAGCTTTCAACACGAAGCGATTAATTTGGTTGTCATCAACAACTAATATCGATAAAGGCAAGGTTGAAAAGTCGATATCACTGGCATGTAGCGTATCATGTGATTGTGGCTGCCCAAGCTTTAGAGGTAATTGAATATCAAAGCAACTACCTTTTAGATATTCGCTGCTGACCTTTATCGTGCCACCCATGTAGTCAATGAGCTCTTTTACAATAGCAAGACCTAGGCCTGTTCCGCCTTTATTACGATCTTTATCTTGCTCTTGGGTAAAAGGCGAAAACAGTGATTTCATAAAGGTTTCAGTCATACCAATGCCTGTATCGCTGACTCGCATATTTAAGATCACATCGCCATTTTGCGGTTTAGCCGATACGTTTAGTTTAATAGTACCTTGCTCAGTAAACTTTAATGCATTGCTAAGTAAGTTAGACAAAATTTGAGTGATACGAGTATTATCGCAATAAGTCCAACATTCATCTCTAATATCAATATCGACCTCAAAATTAAGATTCTTTTCTTGATATAAAGGTAAATATAACGACGCTAAATCAACAAAAATTGTTTTTAATAAAAAGTGACTAGGCTCTAATTTGAGTTCACCATGATTTATCTTAGAAAAGTCGAGTACTTCGTTAATGATGTTTAACAAAATATCAGCACTTCGCAGTGCAACTTTGAGTTTTTCTTCACGTTTTTGCTCTGACTTTTCATATAGAAGTGTCGTAAGCATGCCTACAATACCATTGAGCGGCGTGCGCAATTCATGACTAATTTTGGCCAGCAAGATGCTGCGCTCTTCAAGTGTTCGCAGTGCATCAGCTTTTTGCTTTTTGAGCTCTTCGCGCAGCAATACTTCTTTAGTAATATCCTGAAATGTCCCGATTAATCGAACGCACTGGTTGTTCTCAAATTCTGCTTCACCATAGGTTGACACCCAAACAATATTACCTTTAGCCGTAACCAATTCAATTTCAAGATTCCAATCCTTTCCTAGCTCAACCGCTTCTTTAACAACTTGTTGTATTGCATTACGACTTTCGCCTTCTTTATAAAACTTAATAGCAGTTTCGAGGTTAGGTGCATAATCAGCAGGAACCTCATGGATGGCTTTAGTTTGTTTACTCCAGTACAGCTTATTTTCTAGCAGGTCGAACTCCCAAGAACCAATACGAGCAACTTCTTCAACTTGCGCTAACATATAGTTCTTTTTTAATAACCGTTCAGACGATGCATTACGTGCCAGTTCATTGCCTAGCCACTGAGCAAATAGCTCAACATAATCATGTGATTCTTCATTGAACGGTTTTGATACATTAGGTGCTGAGAAATTAACGGTACCAAATACTTTTTTGCCAACAAAAATAGGGGCGCCAATGTATGATTCGAGTTGAAAATTGACATAACAAGGGTGCTCTGCAATAGGGCTTTTTGAAGCGTGATGAAATGAGAGCGCCTTATTGGCTTCAAGGGTATGAGCACAATAAGTTCCCGAGACATCAAATTGCGTACCAACAGCAATCGCATTATCAGGAGTAAGAGCATGAATGACCGTATAAACCTGACCATCTACCCGACTCACAATAGCAAACTCAAGATTAAAAACGTCTAAACCAAACTTTAACAGCTTGGTTACTTTGTTTGAAAAATCAATTTCTTGGTTGGATACTATATCGTGAAATTGGCGCAGAAAGTTCACAGTCACTCCTTGTTACTTAAAACTACATATTGTCAAAACAGCATATCAATAATTTATTGAGTGTTCACTTAAAAAGAGGTAAACAGCCTAAACTTGCCAAATACGTTATAAAATATCATTAAAATGACTATTTTTATTGATAAACTGGCAAAACTCTATGCTTAGTCAATACTTTATTATTAAAGTTAGTAATTGTAGGCACTTACCATTTCAATGTCACTTAGAGCCAAATTCACCCTTTTACTGTCAACTGTTTTATTAGTGATAGTAGCTAATACCTTTATCATCTATTTATTAGATAAAGAGGGTCAGGCTAAGCTTGAAACAGTGATCCGCACTCATGATGTACTTGATGAGTCAGAAAAGCTTTACAAGCAACTCATAAACGCTGAAACAGGTCAACGAGGCTATTTATTAACACAAGACATCAGTTATTTAACGCCCTATTACTCTGCTCTTGATCAAGTAAAAGAACATTTTCTAAACATCAATAAGCTAACCATAAACAACCCAGAGCAAAAGAATACACTTGCATTAATTGATGAACTAATAAGTAAAAAGCTAGCTGAGTTGGCATTAACCGTTGAACTTGTTTTGCAGGGCACACCCTCTGCGCTTGAGAGAGCAAAAGTCGTTGTGTTAACTAATAAAGGTAAGCAGTTTATGGATCAAATCCGCACGCAGATTGAACTATTTCAAGATACGGCACGAGCAAAACTAGAACAACAAGATGCTGAATACCAAGAATCCAAAATTTTTATTACGCGTTTCGTCACTATGCAAATTCCACTAGCCATTATCTTATTATTGTTTTGCGCCTTTTATATAAATTCTAAGCTTTTAAAACCCCTCAAACTATTAATACACATTACCAAACAGGTTGAAAAAGGCGAAAAGCCGAAAGCTTTAACAATTGATATCCACGATGAAATAGGCTACTTGATAAAACGCTTTGTACGCATGAGTGACATTGTTTATGAACGAACGAGAAAATTAAACTTTCAGGCAAGTCACGATCACCTAACAGGAGTTTTAAACCGTACAGAATTAAAACCAGCATTAAAGCATGCTATCCACCTTTGCTCCGAAAAAAATAAGCTTGCGGTTATATTCATTGATATAGATAAGTTTAAACAACTTAATGATGAATATGGTCATTTAATCGGGGATCAAATACTAATAGAAACCGCAAAACGCATTACTTCATCTGTTAGAGCCGATGATGATGTATATCGCTATGGAGGAGATGAATTTGTTATTGTTACGCATAATATAGCCAAAAGCAGATTTATTGATGCAATGATTGATCATCTATTGGAGTGCTTCAATCATCCTTTTATGCTGGAACAACACACAATAAATATTTCAATTAGTATTGGAGTAGCCTTAGCCCCAGATCACAGTACAGAGTATAAGCAACTACTCGAACTCGCTGACCTGGCGATGTACAAATCTAAAAGACGCCCTAAAAAGAGTTATCACATTTATCAAGAAGGTGAAAAAAAAGAGTAATCTAAATTACTGCTTTATCCGTATAAATTTGCAAAAACACCCATCAGAATGTATAAAAAATACACAGCACTTTCATTAAGGTAGCACAATGCATATTTTTTTAACCGGTGGAACAGGCCTTATTGGTAGACATTTGTGCCCTTTCTTATTAAACCATCATAAAGTCACTGTACTTACTCGCAACCCAATTCAAGCAGCCGTAATCCTGACTCATCAAGTGCATACTGTGAAGTCACTAGATGAAGTTAATTTTGAAGAAATTGATGCCATCATCAACTTAGCTGGTGAACCTATCGTTAATAAACGTTGGAGCGAGTCTCAAAAGCAAACTTTACTTAATAGTCGAATTAATCTTACTTTACAGATCTCTAAAGCAATTAGCCGATGTGAATCTCCACCCCATACATTTATCTCAGGCAGTGCTATTGGTTTTTATGGACGACAAGATAATCAGCCGATTGATGAGAGCTTCAATGATATTTACCCTGAATTTAGTCACGTTCTTTGTCGAGACTGGGAGCATGCAGCTACGAAAGCACATTCTGATAAAACCCGGGTGTGCTTACTTCGTACTGGTATCGTGTTAGCTAAGCAAGGTGGCGCACTTGGTAAAATGCTTCCTGCCTTTAAGTTTGGCTTAGGTGGGCCATTAGGCCATGGAAGGCAAGGAATGTCATGGATTCATATTGATGACATGATCCAACTAATCCTTTTTGTTCTCTCACATCAAAATATCCATGGGCCAATAAACGCGACTGCACCTAACCCTGTTGATAATAATGAATTTAGCCAGACATTAGCTAATGTCATTTCGCGTCCGGCTATGTTGCGTATGCCTAGTTGGGTGTTAAAAATGATGATGGGTGAAATGTCTGACCTACTCCTTTACGGTCAATTTGTGCTCCCTAATAAGCTACTAAGCCATAATTATCGATTCCACTACCCGACATTAAAGCCAGCATTAGAAAGTCTAAAAATATAATTACTATGTCTAGGTTGATTAGGAGTAACTAATACATAATAATTAACCTGATATTAGTCGAGTGATTATTCAGGGAAAATCATGATGCAATTACCCACCATAATCAGCATTTCAATTTTATTGAATGTGATTATTGGGGCTTTCTTACTGTCTTTATACTTTCTAAGGCAACAATCAAGCTATTTATACTGGGGAAGCTCGTGTCTAATTTTTGTATGCGCACAAATTACAGCCTCTCTACGAGCTATTATTGACTTTCCTTTAATTACGCACTATCTGGCCGATTTACTAATTATTGCAGCACCATTATCAGCAATATTAGGAATTCATGCTTATTGCCAGTCTGACAAAAAATACCAAAGTGCATGTGCATTCGTGCTAGTTTCATCTTCTGCCATATTACTTCCTCTTTATAATCTGCCAATAAGTCAGTTGCTCACAACGGCCATCATTGCCGTATGCTTTGGTTATGCTGCTTACGCGCTTAAAGAGCTACATGTGAAGCGCATTATGCATTTAGCATTACTCAAGGTATGCTTTGTAATTCATTCTTTAATCATGGCTATACAGTTTTTGCTGCTACTTTCTGATTATCTAGGTTTATTAAACATAGACTTAAACCAAATAATAGCTGTTATTCTGATAAGTCATATCATTATCACTACCCTAACAGCCATGATTTGGCCACTAATAATGTTTCTAGAATCTGAGCAAACATTGAGTGACCTTGCTAATCGCGATCCATTAACTGATTTATTAAACCGCCGGTCATTTATAACTATTAGTAACAATTATTTAGAAAAAGCAAATAGCAGCCTTACAGAACTCTGTGCTTTGATGATTGATATCGACTTCTTTAAAAGAGTAAATGACCTACATGGTCACGAAACAGGTGATGAAGCACTCAAATGGGTTGCGAACAAGATTAAAAGCCAGCTTCGTGAACACGACTTAGTTGCAAGAATAGGTGGTGAAGAGTTTGCAGTAATACTACCCAATACCAGTCAAGTTAAGGGTGAAATTCTATCTGAAAGAATTCGCTTAGCCATCCACAACGATAGCTTTCACCATAACAACCAAGAAATTAATCTGTCTATTAGCATTGGTATAATCACCCACAAGTCGGGTACTAATAATGTAAATGAACTACTTGCAAAGGCCGATAAAGGTTTATACAAAGCTAAATTAAATGGCCGAAACCAAGTTGTGACAATGGCATTTTAATGGTGCCTTTTTTCTAGCTGAACATTAATGCTCGCATTTAGCTGACTCAGCTCATTATTTACCCACTCTTTGTCTAAGCATTGCTCTAAATTTAACTCGGCAAATTTTAAAAAATTTCGCGCAGCATGCGACAAATGGCGATCGGTTCGCACCACAAAATACCAATGACTCGCTAAGTTCACATCTTGCACATTTAGCATACAAAAGCTGCTATCGTGTGGTGGTAAGACATGACGAGACACGACTCCCAGACCCATGCCAGAGCCGACAGCAACACGAATAGCTTCATTACTTGCCATTTGCACTGTATTACTTAATACAACCCCCCGACTTTGTAGCTCGCTTTCAAACAGCATTCGCGTGGCAGAGCCCTGCTCTCGAAGTAAAAATCGTTCTGATATTAAATCGTGCAATGTAACGTAGTTTTTACTTACAAGCGGGTGATTAGTTGGCGCAATAAATACCAATGGATTTTGTAAAAACCGGCCAGCCTTGGCGTGCTCTAATGAGGGGGGATGACTAAATACATAGATATCATCTTCGCCTCTTTCAAATCGAGCAAGCACCTCAGCACGATTACCAATTTCAAGCGGCAGCTCAACATGAGGGTGTAAGTTACTATAAGGACCTAATAATTTCGGCAAAATATATTGTGCAGTATTCACAATTGCAATTTTACAGCGACCGCGCTCACCACCTCTGAGCTCAGCTAAGTAATCTTGATAATCATCAAAATGGCCAAACACCTGCTGACAAGTTTGAAATAACGCGAAGCCAGCTTCAGTAACATGAAGACGCTGCTGGTTAACCATCACTAAAGGTTCATTAACGGTTTCTTGTAGGCGCTTAATTTGTTGCGATACAGTCGGTTGAGTTAAATGTAATTGCCTTGCTGTCTCACTAATTGAGCGTGTTTTTACTACGCACATAAACACTTCAAGTAAACGAAAAGAAATATGTCTCAAGTCCATTAATAAACACCTATAGATAATTACCTATAGGATATTATCATTTATTTAATTATTTACTATGTGAATTTTTAATTAGAATAGCGTCGCTTTTAACCAAGAGGAGAACAAAGTGCCTGATATTGTTGTAATGTTTTTTGTTTTAGGACTCACAGCTGGATTACTTCGCTCTGACCTAAAGATTCCGCAAGCGACCTATGAAACCCTTAGCCTATTGTTAATGCTCACCATTGGTTTAAAAGGTGGTATGGTGCTGCATGGCAATTTGCATTGGCAACTTTTACCTGAAATGGGTGCCGTTTTACTACTTGGTGGTTTGATCCCACTAATGCTTTACCCTGTTTTAAACAAACTGCTTAATTTATCTGTTGCTAATAGTGCAAGTATCGCAGCACATTATGGTTCAGTAAGTGCAGGTACATTTGCGGTCGCTTTAGCTTATGCCGAATCTAACTCGTTAAATGTTGGTGCGGAAGTCACTCTTTATTTAGTAATGCTTGAATTACCAGCGATCATCGTTGGCTTATTACTATACCGTCGCCTTGGGAATGGCTCTGGGCAAAACCTCTCGCTCAAAGCGCTTTGGCATGAAACACTGACGAACAAAAGCGTGATACTCCTTGTTGGTGGTGTAATTATCGGCATGATGTACGGTACACAGCAAGGTAGCCAAGTAACAAGCCTTTTAACAAACAGTTTTAAAGTTGTTCTGGCATTATTCCTACTGGAAATGGGTTTAATGGCTGCGCAAACACTGCGCCCTATTCCATGGCATCACTGGCGTTTAGCATTATTCGCACTTATAACACCTAACCTATTAGGAGCCATTGGCGTCTGTGTTGGTACAGCTCTACAACTGGAATTAGGCTCTGTAGTGATATTGGCAAGCCTTGTTGCAAGCGCTTCTTATATTGCAGCTCCTGCGGCTATTAAAGCAGCTATTCCAGATGCAGACATAGGTTTAGCCATGTTATGTTCCTTAGGGATCACCTTTCCTTTCAATGTATTACTTGGAATTGGTTTGTATCATCAAATAGCATTATTCATGAGTTAAAAATTTAACTCACAATCACTTTATGCATGAGATTTTTTTAAAAGTCGTTTAATATAAATAAAAAAGCAGTGCAAGGACATGCTATGTTCAATCAAACGCTCAGCGCCGAGCAACAGCATGTAAGTGATATTTTTATGCGCTTATGTAAGCTTTATGAGGTGCAAAACAATGCTGAGTTAGAGCAACATTTATCGTTAACGCCTGGTTTTTGTGTGCAAAGTATCGAACTTGCTTCAGTGCCTTATCAATTGATTGATAAAGTGGCTAAAGCTACGCAAGTTAGCTTTGATTCATTACTTAATGGTTACGAACATAAAACGCTCGCGCTCGATGGACCACTATTAGAAGCAGTTAGTAGCGGTATTATCAAGAGCATAAAAAAGCTATCTATAGCGGGGTTAATTAAGGGTGATAATCAAACTCAAGAAGCACTTAGTCAACTTGCAGAAATTCAGCTTGAACAAATAGAAAAAGAGCTAAAAATACAAAGCCAGGTTAAATAACCTGGCTTTTTAATTAATTCTTACCTTTATACATTTTGTCGTAAATGTCGGAAATATTGTTTTTCTCATCATAGTATCGCTGTAACTCTCCAAGCGATAACTCCTTTAGGCTTTCACTATCAAAACCCATTGGCTCTACCAATTTAAAATGAGCTGCTGTTGGTGAATTTTCAATTAAAGCCGCAACCTCATTTTTTAATTCTTCAGCTTTATTAAATAGTTTAATTGCTTTGCTAATATCTGTTTCGTGCTCGGCTTGCAACGTGCACCAAACCACCTCAACAGACTTTGACCTGATTTGATCTTCAAAGATATTCTTGCGCGCAATCAACCATGTACTTGCAATCAGCAAGATGGCTAAAACAGCAATGGCTATATAAATTAGTTCAAGCATTACGATCCCTCGGTAAACTAAATGTTACTATACACCCAAACTTGGTCCGTAATACATCAGGAAAAAGCATTATAAATGATAGTACAAGGCTGATATACAACACAATAAAGCTGTAAACATAATGTATCTGGGCAAATTCTTGCTGCAAATCCAGAACAACAAATTTCACCCAAATAATAAAGTGAGACAGTGTAAGAATAAAGAAAAGCTTTGAAATCTTGAAAAATAAATCATTAAATTTATAACTAAAAATTGTATGAAGTTTATACATCATAAAAAGCATGACTAAATTTGCAATTACAAATCCCAAATAGACATTTTGTGCGCTTGCTGCTGAATTATGATTTTTCACATACTCTAAAGCATATTCCATCATTAAAGCTGTGAACAAATAGTTAGCGCAAACATTTGCAATAGTGATGAAGTTACTAAAAAATTCTTTTTCCTTTAGAGCTTTTCGTAATGAATTAACTAAAGCTATCAAGTAACTAGTTGCGATTACTGCTTGGAAAGAAAATGTATCCGTATATGGCTTAATAACGAGCCACTTATTATAAAGCTCTTGCAGAAACTCCACAGGCGAAAACTCTTTTTTCTTTCATATTAGAATGTTAGATGAAAAAAAACCAGCTCTAGGCTGGTTTTATATATTAGTTTTCTTTCTTTTTAGGATTTAGAATGATGATTCCACCTGAGTTGTTCAAATTTTCTTCTTTTTTCTTAGGGTTAAGAATTATGATTCCACCTGAATTTTTAATTTGCTCAACTGAGTCAGTTGAAGCTGGTGCTGCGTCGAATGCTAAAGTAGATAGTAATAAAGCTGATAAAGTCATTTTTTTGTTCCTTCATTGTTAAAGATAGTTTTCGTTAGCAAATACCGAGCCACTAAAATACAAATAAGGTAAAAACTAACGACTAGGCTCTATATAAGCATAAAATTAGGCTTTTAGGCCATTTTTTATACTAACCATGTATTTAAAACATACACTGAACAGCCTCGACACCTTTAGCCCTATAATCTAACAAGCCTCTATGCCATAATTCTGTTAATTCAAAAAAAAAGTCAAAGCGGCCCGACGCTTAGCGAGGTTTAATGCATGGCATATCCAGAACAACAGCAACCAAGCCACTTTCAAACAACTGTTCATCGAAGGCAACCAAAAGTTCCTCAAAGCCGCCAACCCCAACTGGCCAGAACAACTCATCCCCATCAATGGTAATTGTACATTGGTAGGAAAAGTGATTTTTACAGGTAAGTCTCTGTAACTTAGAAATATAAAATTAAAGGACTAATACATGTTTTTCCAAGACAGCATAAATTATGATTTAATGAATGCCTTTTTGTTGAACCATAACTTATCAGATATGGCATTTAAAAGAAGGATTACAAATGAAGAGTCTTCTGAAAATATAAAAGTTTGCAACAACCTATTTAGAGATATTTTAATAATAATACAGGATATTTATGCATCACCAGGACCATGGGATTCGTATTGTGAGATAAGTATAAAAAAGTATGGTGATGATTTTATTACTTACTTGAGAGACTTTAAGTATTTATCAAATGAATTAGGTCTCAACAATGGATTTCAAATTTCAGACATAAAGAAGCTATACCTCATCTGTTTGAGCTTTTTAATTGAACGACAGTTCTTTTCTCCATCTGACTTAAATAGCGATCAATTAGCTAACAATGAAAAAATCATTCTCGTAAAAAAGAATATAGATGATTATGCAAGCGCTGAATTATTAGATTCAAAATTTAAGGCTGAAATCATTGAAACTAAATACATGATTCCAGTTGAATTGATGAAAAACCTTTACTTCAGCAAGGAAGTTCAAGCAATAAAGTCATTCGAAGATTCAACAAATAAAATAAAGGAATTAGATGTACAATCTGCCGATATTGAAGAAAGATTGAATAAATTAAAACTTGAACATGAAGCTAATATTGATGAGAAAGTTGAAAAAGTTAAAGAGCTTGAAAGGACTTTAAAAAATCAGGAAACTGCATTTAACTTTGTAGGTCTTTATAAAGGCTTTAATGACTTACTTAAAAAGAAGATACTAGAATCAAGAGTACTTTTAGGTGCGCTAGTATCTATGGGTATCATAATGATTACCCCACTAATGTATAACATAAATTCACAGAGTGTTTTAAGTCCTGATATAGCCTCCAACCTCTTTAAGCTAATCCCATTTATCTCCTTAGAAATTTTATTAATCTATTTTTTTAGAGTTATTCTTCAAAATTACAAGTCAGTAAAAGGTCAAATTTTACAAATTGAATTAAGACAAACTCTTTGCCAATTTATTCAAAACTACGCTGAATACTCGAAAGAAATCAGAACTACCGACTCACATCCTCTCGAAAAATTCGAAAATCTAATTTTTAGTGGGATTATCAGCGATTCAGAAAATCTACCCAGCACTTTCGATGGCATGGATCAAATAACTAAATTGCTTACTTCACTTAAAGGGAAATAAAAAATATGAAAAGGATGATCATAATTATTTGCGGTTTAGCAGCCTTAGCAGCAATCACTGCACTAGGGCTTTACGCTTACAAATTTGGTTTTGGTTTTGCTTCAAAAATAAGTGATTGGGGTGCCGTTGGTGATTTCTTCGGTGGCGTGCTTAATCCTACATTTGCATTGCTTAGTTTAATTTTAATTGCTTACACATTAATGCAGAATAAAAAAGCACTTGATCAGGGTGCACTAGCTTTAGAACAAAGTGAAAAAGCGATACAACAAGGAACCAAAGCTCTAGAGCAAAATGAAAAAGCATTAAGAGTAAGTAACGAAGAACTGGCCCTGACTCGTAATGAGCTAGCCAATTCAGCTACAGCGTTAGAAGAACAGGCAAAATTAATTGCTGTACAAAGCTTTGAGACCACTTTCTTTAATATGCTTGATTTACATCGGCGATTGATAGATAACATATTTTACGACTATTTAAATAATCGTGTTAGCATCAGTAAGGAATTAGAATTAGGAAGTATTTACTCCGCCGGAAACAAAGAATGCGAACCTGGTCTTCCTAGTGTAAACAGATTACTACTAGGTATAAATAATGCCTATATCATAAGCCCTAGTCCTAAATCTATTATTTCTACATTTAATGTATTTTATAAATATGAAAATAGAGAGTTTGGAAGCTACTTTAGAAATATGTATCAAATTTTAAAATTGGTGCAAAGAACATTCGACGAAAATTCACTTCAAAAAAAATATAGCAACATTCTCAGAGCACAATTGTCTAATCAAGAGCTTTCTCTCCTACTGTTAAATTGTTTGTGCCCTCATGTTGATAATGGTGAATTTAGATTGCTTGTCATTCATTTTGAACTCTTGGAACATTTAGATATTTCATACGTATTAGGTAATGATAATATTGCTCGTTTCACTATCAATAACCCCGAATTACATTTGGATACTAATGAAATTGGTCTGTATCTAAAAAAAGAGAATGGTAAGGTCATAAAATCTGCTTTTGGACAAAACAGTCAGATACTTGAATATTGCAAGGATAGCAACATCATTGACTAATAACATAAAAAAGCCCGCATTTAGCGGGCTCTATTTAAGCAATATCGTAAATATTCAATGCATCAAATACTAATTGCAATCCCTCTTTATCTAGCTGGTTTTGGTTTATTAGCTTGATTAACCTATATCTGGGTATACTCGCCTCTCGCAATTGAACCCATACATTATCTACTTCATCAACCGTTAGTGGCCTATCTTCATAAATACCTGTTAGATTCTTTCTGATTGCTCTTCTTGCTCTTAAACTGTATGTCATTTGGTTGCCTTCTATGATTAAAAGCTACATTTTGGCACTGCACCTTAAAGCAATTAAGTAAATATCTTAATGCAGACCCTAAAGTTTAACCTCAGCCGTTATCCAATAGACTCAATAACAAATCACAGTCACTGTATAAAAACACAGTAAAAGACTGTAATCGTAAGAATTGATTGTATCGGGTACTTATTATGATTATCGAAAATGTGCATGTTGGCCCTAAATTTAAAGAGCTTTCTAATACGTTAGATATGAGCTTTTTGAAAGACTCAACTTTTATAGGCCGCGCAAGTGGCCGTAGTATGGAAGGTGTGGGTATCTTTGATGGTGATTTGTTAATTATTGATAGGTCCAAAGATGTGCAACAGAACGATGTAATCGTTGCATGCTTAAACGGTCAGTTTGTTTGTAAGATAGCCGACTTAACTAATAACCTTTTGTTGTCGGCAAACCCTTCTAATAAGCCATATAAATTAACAGGGTTTGACCAATACAATGTTGAGGGTGTAGTTACACAATCAATCAGAATGCATAGAAGCAGTACTGTTTTAGAGTTTGGGTGTTAGAGACATCGACTTTAACGTTTAAAGTCTCTTTAGCTTTTACTTGAAGAGCTTTTCATCACCTAGTGTTCTTTAGTTCTAATATAGATTTTGTTCCATTACATCCCCCCAATTTCAATGAATAAATTTTCTTCTGTATCAACCTAGAATTGTCCAAAAAACATGCTATTTTTATTCGAGCTGGAATTTACTGTTCTTAATTTACTTATAAAACAACATGTATTCTAGTTAACCGAAGAAAGTATCAACTCGTTGCCTCCATCAGTAATTACTTAGCTCATTTAATGGTTATATCTAGGTATGGGAATAAACGACTTAATTCTAATTAAGCCAATAAAAAGGAAAACTTATGTCTGAAGCTACACATAACGATTTATTTCAAACAACATGGCAAGCAAGATCAAACAACCATGATGTTGCTCCACTTACCATCCAGTTTAATGCTGTTCACACTTGCACAGTACTAGTAGGCAGCCAGCCTTATGGAGTTACATGTAATTGGACTGAAAATTTTGCAGACGGAAACGTTACCAATTTTGGACTTACTGGTGGTTCTATTTCACTAGTAGGAAATTGTTCGTTAAGCTCTAAAACAGGTAATGCAACTGGTTTTGCTTGCGGTGAAGGAGCTGAAGGTTGGACACTTACACTTTTACCAAGTTAAATACACACAACTTTCAGCTTTACATCATTAAGCTTCAGCTTCTTGTTTAAGCATTAAAAGAAGAATGATTACTTAATAACATTCCAAAAGAACTAGAAGCAGCTACATTCCTTTGCTTTTAGTTCTTTCTGATGAAATGAAACTTAAAATCTACTGAAAGAATTTTATTGTCGGCAAACCCAGCTAATAATCCATATAAATTAACAGGGTTTGATCAATACAATGTTGAAGGTGTAATAACACAATCAATAAGGATGCACAGAACTACAAATGCTTTAGAATTTGGATGTTAACAAATCACCCCAATGCAAATTAGTACATAGGATTTTTGCTAATTTAAATATGGGTAGTTTGATGTTTACATCATAGTAACTACCTATATGGTGTATCGAGTCTAGTAATGATGTACTTAACAACTAAATCAATATTTGTAGGCGGTTCGATTACATCATTATCTTGTAGTAAAAGATATTTATAAGCTTGCGTGCTAACTGAAAAGCTCGTTCCCGGAGATGAATTTACTTTTTCAAGAGGTACTACCTCTTTAGCCTTAATTCCAAATTTGAACAATTCGTCTTTAATTTTATCCACTTTATCAACAAAGCCATTAAAGTATACCGGATACTGTGGTTCTTCATTTATTGTAATGCCCACCTGAGTAGTTAATAAAATACGTTGGTATGCATAGAAATATTTTACTAATTCCTGAGTCTTATTATTTGCTATATCTTCAAACTTCATCTTCTCTCCATTTTTAATGTAGCCTATAGTCATTTAATTGGTGAGTCCTTAGAAATGTATTTACTCTTGAATTAAAGATAAAAAATTAAAAATAAATTTAACTTAAAAAGGTACACCTGATCACAAAATAACTTAAGAAACGATGTTGTACAACAAAATGCATAAATAATTTTGCATTGAAAATACTCACCCTTTAGCTCTTTCACTTATTAGTATTAATAATTGTTTAAAAAACAGGCTTCGAATTTCTTCTTGGTATTTTAATAATTCCTTTTGGAAAGGAGCTTTTAATATGTTTATTTGCTCATCAGATAAATCTGTTTCGATAGAAAATGAGAAGCCTTTCCCAACTACACTATTCATTTCTTTAAATTGAGGCAAAACACTTCGAATAGCTTCTAATGCACGAGACCTGTCATAGTTGTATTCATCTACAAGCAAATCTAACATAAGTTGTTCAAAATGCTTTTCACTTGAAGTTCTAGAATTTGGAAATTCAATTATATTACTCATTATATCCCCTAAATCTTATTTTTTACTCGAATTGATAGACCGTTTTTTTGCTAAAACTAACTTGCAATATAACTCATAACCTTCTCTTTGCTCTTTCATCCAATCGTGTTTATTATACACCGCCATAACACCACGCATTGTATGTCCGAGCATCTTTTCTGTTACATGAGGTGCTACACCATGCTCACTTAATAATGTAGATAATGATCTGCGCGCATCATGTGGTATGAATTTAGGCATGTTGTATTTTTCAAATAACTGTTCCCAAACGCGACAACAATAACGGTTAATGCTATGTGTGGTCATCGGTTTTCGTGGGTTGCTACCTGGTATTATGTATTCAAAGTTCCCGTAAACTGTTGCAAGCTTATTCAGGATTTCTTTCATCAAACTAGAGATTGGGCGCCTTATAGCTTTATTCGTTTTTGAATTTTCTGGTGGTACAGTCCAAACATCATTCTCAAAGTCAAAATGTTCCCACTTAGCTAAACGAACCTCTGACTGGCGAGCGCCAGTTATAAAAATAAGCTGTAAACATGACTTTGTTGCAAGGGTTGCTCTTGTTGATTCAATGTGCAACCAAAGTTTAGCGATTTCATCTAGCTGTAAAACTCGTTGGCCAACACTTGCCTGTTCACCTACATCACTTACATTTAGGTTTAAGACCGGATTAAAAGGCTTAACTAGGCCTCGCTTTTCAGCCCAACCTAAAATTGACTTTATACGCGTTAATATTGTGCCAGAGGTTTTAGCACTGCCATCACGCTTAACAATATCAAAGTATTTTACCCAGTCATGAATAGTCATATTGTCGACGGGTAAGGCTATATCGTTTAAGTAAGGAGTCACCCATTTTTTTACATGGTTTTTGTAAAGTGTTTGGGTTTTTTCTTTAAGGTCTGGCACACGAGTTACTACCCATTCATCAGCAACTTCAGCCATTGTGGGTAAGCCCTTTGCATTGTTACGCATTAGCTTTAATTCAATGCGAGGGTCTTTTTTTTGACTAAGCCAGTTTTGAAACTGTGGTATGTACGATTGGGCTTCTTTAATAGAAAGGCCAGGATAACGACCAAGTGTGATGATCACTTGTTTGCCGTCGACTCGGCAACGATATTGCCAAGTGATCGTTCCTTTTGCTGATATCCTTACACTAAGGCTATCTCTGTGCGATAATGTGCTGGGCTCTTGGTTCTTGCCTAACAAATTTCGAAGTTTGGTATCGCTTAACGGCATTTAATTTTTTATACACACTTACAAAAAAATTTATACACGATACTATACACACCTTGAGATCATTGCAAGAAACACGAAGTAACTAGAAGAACTAAAAACAAGCCCAAACGTATTGAATTTAAAGGCTTAGGATATTGCATGGCTAACAGAGAATACTACGACACACCCCCAACGATATACTGGCACGACTACGAAACATTTGGCGCAAGCCCACAAAAGGATCGTCCGAGTCAATTTGCTGGTATTCGTACCGATCTCGATTTAAATATTATTGGTGAGCCGTTAATTGAGTATTGTAAGCCAGCGGCTGATTACTTGCCCCATCCTGAAGCGTGTTTAATAACGGGCATCACACCGCAAGTTGCGATGCAAAAAGGCTTGATTGAAGCTGAGTTTATGGCAAAGATCCATGCTGAGTTTAGTCAACCGAACACCTGTGTAGCGGGTTATAACAGCATTCGCTTTGATGATGAAGTCACGCGTTACAGCTTATACCGTAACTTTTATGACCCTTACGAGCGCGAATACAAAAACAATAATAGCCGCTGGGATATCATTGATCTGGTACGAGCATGTTATGCGTTACGCCCAGAAGGCATTGAATGGCCGCTTAAAGAAGATGGATCACCTAGCTTTAAACTTGAACACCTTACTGTTGCCAATGGTATTGAACACGCTGCGGCTCACGATGCATTAAGCGATGTAACGGCAACTATAGCCTTGGCTAAATTAATAAAAGAAAAACAACCTAAGTTGTATCAGTTTTTCTTTAGCTTACGCTCTAAAAAAGCACTGGCTGATTTAGTTGATGTATTTAACATGACACCATTGGTGCACACCTCATCACGAATTCCGGCAAGTCAAGGCTGCACAAGCTGGATTGCCCCAATGAGCTTTCACCCTGTCAATAAAAACGCCATTATTTGCTTTAATTTGACTGAAGATCCGCAAGTCTTATTAGATTTATCTGTTGAAGAGCTGCGCACACGTCTTTACACAAAACACAGTGACCTTGGTGAAGGTGAAGCACCTGTAGGCTTAAAACTCGTGCATTTAAATAAATGCCCTATTCTTGCACCAGCAAAAACCTTGTTACCAGAGAACGCAGCTCGATTAGGTATTGACCGCGAAAAATGCTTACAAAATCTCGCTATTTTAAAAGCCAACACTGAGCTTCGCGACAAAGTAACCGAAGTGTTTAACGAACAACGTGATTATGGCGAAACCACTAACCCTGACTATCAACTTTATGATGGTTTCACCAGTCATGCTGATAAAGCTAAATTTGCCATTATTCGAGATGCAAGCCCTGAGCAATTAGCCTCGATGCAACTAGACTTTGATGATAAAAAGTTTGCCACCTTACTATTTAGATACCGAGCTCGAAACTGGCCTCAAACACTCAGCCAAGATGAACTGGCTAAGTGGCGCCAATATTGTCAAAACAAACTAATGCATGGCGAAGATAATCCATCAATTAGTGGGCAAGATTTCATGATCACACTTGAGAATCTGGCTCATGAAAATGATGATAACGAGAAAAATCTGCATATTTTAAAAGCCTTGTACAATTACGCACAAAGCATGTAATTGAAAACGCGACAATCATTGTCGCGTTTTTATAGGTATTACTTCTTATGTAACGCTTCGATGCGCGCTAATAAACTTGAGGTGTCATAGCGTCCACCACCTAAAGCTTGTACATCAGCGTAATATTGATCAACTGTTGCCGTCATCGGCAAAGTTGCGCCGTTTGCCTTTGCCTCATCTAGAGCAATGCCTAAATCTTTACGCATCCAATCAACAGCAAAACCAAATTCGTATTCGCCAGCCCACATGGTTTTGTAGCGGTTTTCCATCTGCCATGAGCCTGCTGCACCTTTAGAGATGGTTTCAATGACCTTTTCACCATCAAGGCCGGCTTGTTTTGCAAAGTGTAATCCCTCGGCTAAGCCCTGCACCACACCGGCAATACAAATCTGATTAACCATTTTACAAAGTTGGCCAGAGCCTACTTCGCCTAATAATTGGCTAAAGCGACTAAAAGCAGCCATCACAGGCTGAACAACATTAAAATCAGCTTCATCGCCACCAACCATCACGGTTAACACGCCATTTTCTGCACCTGCTTGACCACCAGAGACTGGCGCATCTAAAAATGCAATACCCTGCTGTTTAGCTTGAGCTCCTACTTCACGTGCAACTTCAGCCGACGTTGTAGTGTGGTCTACTAAATAGCTCCCCTCATGCATACTTACAAGAACACCATTTTCACCATAAACAACTGAACGTAAATCGTCATCATTGCCTACACACATGAAAACGATATCAGCACCTTTAGCTGCTTCACTTGGCGTTTCACAATAACTACCTTGATATTCTGAAACCCACTTTTGCGCTTTAGCTGTTGTGCGGTTGTAAACTGTCACGTTGTGACCTGCGTTAGCAAGGTGACCCGCCATTGGGTAACCCATTACACCTAATCCGATGAAGGCGACTTTCATTGACATAAAACTGACCTATTTGAGTGATAAATTAGTAACAATTTCATTATCTCAACCGATTAACTAAAAAGCGAATGAAAAAAAGTTCATTTAAACCAGTCAAAAACACACAGGTAACACATGGATAGTATATATCGTTTCAACGCCCAGCTTGCATCTGGTGAAAATTTTAGCCTTGAATCGCTACAAGGAAAAACAGCGCTTATCGTCAATATTGCCAGTAAATGTAATTTTTCAGTGCAAATGGCAAGCCTTGAAAAGCTCTATCAAGACTATAAACAGCAAGGATTTACTGTGCTTGGGTTTGCATGTAATCAATTTGGCCACAATGAGCCCCTTGATGGCAATGAGCTACAAGCTTTTTATCAGCAGCACTTTGATGTCAGTTTTCCTATTTTTAACAAAGTATTAGTTAACGGCCCTGATGCCCACCCTTTATTTAATCATTTAAAGTGTCATACCCGTGGAATTGCACAAAACCGCGCAATTAAATGGAATTTCACCAAATTTCTTATAAACTCAGAGGGTCAACTCGTTGCGCGATATGCCCCGCGTACCAAACCCGAAACCCTCAAAATGGTGATAGAGAGTAATTTAAATGATGAAACTGGCCTTATTCAGTGCGCAAAAATATGAGCAACCGTTTTTTGAAAGGAATCTAACTGAATTCGCTGACTCTGTTTCGCTCAGTTATTTTGAGCAGTCTTTAAACATCAATACAACTCCTCTTTGTAAAGGCTTCGATGCGGTGTGCGTGTTTGTAAACGATACTGTCGACAAGCACGTCATTGCAGATATGGCAGCTGTAGGCGTAAAAGCAATCTTATTACGCTGTGCAGGTTTTAATAATGTAGACCTTGATGCAGCCAAAGAGCATAACATCAAGGTTTGCCGCGTCCCGGCTTATAGCCCCGAAGCTGTCGCAGAGCATTGTATTGCTCTAATGCTAACGCTCAACCGTAAAACCCACAAAGCCTTTAACCGTGTACGTGAAGGTAACTTTGATTTAAACGGCTTACTTGGCTTTAATCTGTTTAAAAAAACCATTGGGATTATAGGCTGTGGCAAAATCGGTTTAGCTTTAGTGAATATTTTAAATGGCTTTGGGGCTAAAGTACTCGTTTGTGACCCAATGGCAAGTGAAGGCCCTTATACTTTATGTGATTTAGACACATTGCTCACACAAAGTGATGTCATCTCTTTACATTGCCCACTCAACGAGCACACCCATCATTTAATTGATAGCAGTGCATTTAAAAAAATGAAAGACGGTGTTATGTTAATTAACACCTCTCGTGGTGCACTTCTCGATAGCCAAGCATGTATTCAAGCGCTTAAGTCTAAAAAGCTCGGACACTTAGGACTTGATGTGTATGAGCAAGAGTCAGAGTTATTCTTTAAAGATCATCGCGAAGAAATCATGCAAGACGATATTTTTTCACGCCTTATTAGTTTTCCGAATGTGTTAGTGACAGGCCACCAAGGCTTCTTCACCCAAGAAGCGCTTAGCGAAATAGCCTGCACCACACTACAAAGTGCTAATGAGATAAGCCAAGGCTTACCATTAACTAACGAAGTTAGTTAATGAGTGCGTACCTTATACTAAAAAGGCGTGAGGTTTAAACCCCACGCCTTTTTACTTTTGTCTTTTACCTAGAAACTTGTAACTCGCAGTTCAAGACTCTATTTCAACAACGCCACGTTCACAAATACTGCTGTCATTAATAACGGGCACACAAAGCGAATATACTGAGCAAACCAATAATGAGGGCCGCTCGAGACTTGATGCAATTTATTACCACGTTGCCATAACCAGCCTACAGTAATGAAATAGAACAGTCCCATTAAAGGTAGTTGGTACTGCGTAAGCACCATAATCACCAAACCAAATAACCAGTCAAAATTTAAGATAATAACTGATGAAGCGATAAAGACGATTAAAGTTACAAATAAAGTCGCTTTTTTACGCTCTATACTGTGGTTCTCAACTAAAAATGCCACTGGAATTTCAGTTGATGAAATTGTTGATGTAACAGAAGCTATTGACATTAACACGAAAAACAATAATCCAACGAGTAAGCCCATTTGCCCCATAGTACTAAACAGCTCAGGTAAAATTGCAAAAATTAACTGCCCTTCACCTACTAATTTACCGTTGCTAAACACTTCTACACCGTTATGCTGAGCAACAAAAATAGCTGGTATAATCAACAAACCCGCCAAAAAGGCAACCCCCGTATCTAGCAACGCCACTGTTCCGGTTAGTTTAGGAAGGTTCGCATCAGGCTTTAAATATGAGCCATAAACCATCATACAGCCTACACCTAACGACAATGAAAAGAACGCTTGTCCCATTGCCGCAATAATTAAGTTTGCATCAAGAATTTGACTAAAATCTGGCACTAAGTAGGCTGCAAAGCCATCCATCGCACCATCTAAGGTCGCGATATAAGCAATTAACGCCACTAATAACACTAGCAATAATGGCATTAAACGGCGTGACCAAGTCTCGATTCCTGATTTAACCCCTTTTAAGATAATACTCGCAGTTAGAATAAGCATCAGCGGCGTAAACACAAAGTTGCGTGCCATTGAATCACTATGCAAAAAGTTACTTAACTCAGTAAAACCCAAGAAGCTAGCGATTGGCTCAAGTGCATACGCTAACATCCAACCTGCGACTATCGAATAAAAGCTTAACATCACAATTGCACCAAACAGACCTATGTAGCCTGCTGCAGCGCCCACTTTAGGAGCCGTATCTTGCCATGCATTGGATAATGCTTTTACCGGATTAGCTTGCGCTTGGTGGCCTAAATACAGCTCAGTATAAAGGGCTGGAAGCGCTAATAAGAAGATAACAATGAAGTAAACAAGTAAAAATGCACCGCCGCCATGGTTTGCCGCTTGTGTTGGAAAGCCCCAAATATTACCTAAACCTACCGCCGCACCTGAAGCGGCTAATACGAAACCTAGTCGGCTGTGAAAGCCGTCACGAACTTGTGCCATACATCTATAAATCTGTTATTATTTTTCCTCATTAAACCATAATTACAGCCAACTGCGTAAACTATTTGAGTTGTTCGTGCTCTTACAAGTTTATTTGCTGTAAAAATAAACAAAACTAAATACGAACCCCCGTATAAGCGTTAAATCATGAGCAGCCACTATTTTTCAAACACCTTAGTTATTAATCTGCAGCCGAACAACACGGCACAGCAAATTATGCTTATGGAAGCATCAAACATCGATATTTCAAGCTTAGCTATTGAAAAATTGCTCAGTGAGTTTGAATTATGTGTACTTGAAAAACGCAAAGTGCCCGCAGCTAAACAAGAGTATTTAGCGACTCGCTTAACGTTAAAGTATTTATACAAACATACTTACCCTCATGATGATTTAGCGCTCAATGAAATATCAAGCCAATTTGATGACAAAGACAGTAAGCTGAAACTACATACACCCGTTAGAGAGTCTGTTTGGGCTTGCTTATCTCATTCAAATGGTTTGATAGGTGCTGCCCTCAACCCAGCTCAGCAGCTGCTTGGTTTTGATATTGAACAAAGCAACAAACCTCGCCCTTTTATCAAGCTTGCAAAGCATTTTTATCATCAAGATGAAGTTGACTTAATCAGCAGTTTTGATGCACCCGATGAACAGGCACAGTGTTTTTTTAGAATTTGGACATTAAAAGAAGCCCTTGCTAAGGCAAGTGCTCAGCCGATTGCGAAACTGCTCGCTCCCAATGTATTTGAAGAAATACGTAAACATAATTTCTGCGCTAGCAGTAATTGTATTGAAGGCTTTGACATAAGTGTTGTGGCACAAAAAAGCACTGACTGGCAGTGCTCTTTTATTAGCTTTAGCGACTTACGCCGCGACTTGGCTTTCTAATAATCGGCTGTGAATTGCCTGCACAACGTCATCTGACTCGCTTTGCTCCACCAAAAAGCACAGGTTATGTTTACTTGCACCGTGGCAAATTAAACGAATATTAAAGTCGCTTAATACCTGCATTAAATTCATTTCTTGCTGACGTAATTGAATTTCAGAACCAATTAAAGCCACCAGCGTTAAGTTATTCTCGACCGACACATGACAAAACTCAGAAAGCTTATCTAAACAAGCTTGATCAAGCTCTGGACGTGATGCATTTGGCGCGTTATCCAAAGTAATTGCAACACTAATTTCTGAGGTTGTAACCAAATCAACTGAAATATTAAACTCACTTAAAATGGTGAAAACACGCGCTAAGAAACCACTAGCAAGGAGCATTTCTGGGCTTTTGACTGTTAATAGAATTTGGTTTTTACGCTGTGTTACTGCACGAATACCTGGTTGCTGAGATTTTTCTTTTTCAATCCATGTACCACCTAATTGTGGCTCACGGCTTGAACCAACAAACACACTAATATGACTACGGCTCGCAGGTAAAATGGTTGCAGGATGCAGTACTTTTGCACCAAACGTTGCCATCTCTGCCGCTTCATCAAAACTCAAGCGTGCAATTGGGCTTGCTTTAGCGCATAAACGCGGATCAGTACTGAAAATACCCACAACATCAGTCCAAATATGCACGCTTTTTGCGTTAATTGCTTCTGCAAGTAATGCCGCGCTGTAATCTGAACCTCCACGCCCTAAAGTGGTTGTTTGATTATGTTCATTGCTACCAATAAAACCCTGAGTTACTACAACGTGGTCATCAAGTAGCGGCACTAAATGCTCTTTAGCAGCCGCAGCGGTTGCTGCAACATTCGGTGTTGCTTTAGCAAATTGGCTATCTGTTTTTAGCACCTTGCGTACATCAAAACGCACCGCATCAAGACCTTGCCCACGCAATACTTGTGTAAATAAATACGATGATAAACGCTCACCAAAGCTAAGTAGCTCATCTTGCTCCGCTACTGACTTAACCCCTTCTGATGCCAGTTTTTGAAAGGCTTTGAGGGTTTCATTAAAGCCATGAGCTAAGTCAGCATCAAGCGATAGCTCAGCTAAAATAGCTTCTTGAATGGCCATCACACCTGTGATGTGCTCGTCACGCTCAGCCGCGCTCAAATCAGCTTTACACAATGCAACTAAATGATTTGTCACGCCAGCACTGGCACTCACAGCAACAATACGAACTTGATTATCAGCACAAATGATTTCTGCGCAGCGGCTCATAGCATCAAAGTTAGCTACACTGGTGCCACCAAATTTTGCAACAACGTAATCTGATTTTGTGTTGGCGGCTAATTGGGTATTCATGTCGTCTCCTTTTGTGGAAAACTATCCACAGTAATTCAAGAAGAACTCGGCAAGGGGGTGCTTTGAAAATAAAGAGTAGTCCATGCCAGAAGCTCTCCACCTAGTTTGGTGACAGTTTTGAGGATTCAGCCCCATAAACCGAAAAGTAACCGTGACGTCCGGCTAATTTTCTCGGCGAGTACTTCCCTCATTAATGGTCATCGGCGTTCGTCACCTCACATTAACTACCTAAGTATCGCACCTCTTCTGAATGTTAAGTTAACACCTGGTTAAAATAACAAAGCCTGCTAAAAAAGCAGGCTTTGAAAGTTAACGTTTAGACGTCTAGCTGTCAAGTTGTTTTATGAAATTAAACTGCCTGCTAAGTGCGACCCGTAATAGCCAACGGTATAAGCAATTAATAAATAAACCGACATTTTAAGATAGCTCATAAAGGTCAGTGCTTTTACTTTACTCATGGCGATAATACCTGCCGCAGAGCCGATAATAAGCATTGAACCACCTACCCCTGTTGCGTATGTAAACGACAACCACTGCTGTGGACTCATCACAATATCTGCTTTTAAAAGTGCTGCAGTTAAAGGTACGTTATCTACCGCTGCTGATAATAGCCCCATCATGTAGTTTGCATACTCAGGCGCCATCAACTCATATAGGTGAGTAAACTTAGCAAGCATACCTACTTCTTTTAATGCACCAACCAGCAATAACACACCTACGAAGAACAATAAGGTGTCGTACTCAATCTCACGAATATAATCAATAATTTTTTTGTTGACGTCTTTTTTGCGCATTAAGAATTGCGCAACCAAAAACATTAGTGATAAACCAAATAAAAAGGTTAAAAGCGGTGGCACATTATAAAGCACGCTCAAAGTTAACGTGGCAATAATCGTCGAGAAGAAGATAACCGCAATGGTAATATCTGTTTTTTCAATACGACGAGCTGTTTGCTTTTCAAATACTACATTACCCGACATACCTACCGATAACATTGCCGCGAGCAGTGCAACACTTGTCAGTGCAGGCGCAATTAATAATAGTAAATTAGCAATGGTGACCTTTTCGTCTAAGAAAATCATAAGGGTTGTAACATCACCCGTGATCAACGACACCCCACCCGAGTTAACACTAAATACAATCAAGGTTGCATATTTTATTAATTTTTTAGGATCTAATTTTAGTGACATCACCACCGCAAGTGAGATTAAAGTCGCAGTTATATTGTCTGATATCGATGAAAATAAGAACGAAAAGCCACCAATCAGAAACATCAACTTTCGTTCACTGATTTGATTTGGCATAATTTTATGAACAATATTCTGGATAAAGCCTTTAGAGTTTAAATACGCAACAAAGGTCATAGCTGCCATTAAAAACAGCCACAAAGTCGCGATCTCTAATATATTGTGATCCAGTTGATGTTGTATGGTTTCTGGGCTTTGCCCATGAATTGGAGAGATAAATAAGATAATCCAGCATAAAGTGCCAAAAAAAAGCGTCGTTTTGGCCTTGTTTACATGGATAATATCCTCTATAACGATAAGCAAAAATGCCACCGCTATCAGGGTTAGGATAAGTGGGGTTACCATGGTGTTTGAACAACCTTTATAATAATGTAAAAATTGTAAGTCGAGTGTTTCGGCGCGGATTCTAGCAGCATAGAAAGCATAAAACTATTATCAATTACATAATTTACTACTAATCGCTAACACCTAAGTCTGAATTTACTGGAGCCTTATGATCCCAGCTAAAAAGTTATTAAATACCCTTACTGAACATTGGGGGGTGTTAGAACTGCTATTTAAACGTTTTAAGATGGCTGATTTCAGTTTGAAAGACGTACAAAATGCGATAAAACAAAAACAACCTTCATGGTCAAATGAACGCATTTATAAGGAAACAAATCGTTTATTAAATCAAGATATTATCATTCCATTAGCGAAATCATCGCAATTAGAAATCAATCGAGCGATTGCTGATTTTGCGACTTTCTTGCTACAAGAAGAACACCTAGGTCTTGCCCAAGAAATTAGTGTACTAGTTGATGATTTAGCTCGCCTTGGTAGTCGCTTGGCTAAAGCAGGTGAAATTGAAGATTACGACGAGCTACGCCGCTTTAGCCGTATTATGGATGATCGGGTACGTAAAATAATGAAATTGTTTGCCCACAATGAAAACGCGATTTTAAATATTGTTGAGCAAGCTAAAGCAAACAACGCCGTGCAATCTTTGCAAAAGCGCTATCAAGCAGTGATCGAAGCGTTTGATGAATACATTGAACCTATGCTTGAAATGGTTGATATACGTGGGGACTTCCACGCTTGCTTTAACACCATCGAAACGCAAATAAGCGCACAAATCGAACAAATTGACCGCCTAGGTAAGTCATATCAAGACAAACGCATGCTTGAGCAATTGCGAACCCGTATTTTAGAAATGCATTTAGTTGGTCGTGAAAGCTTACGTAAAAGCGCCGATATGCTAATGCCGCTACGTGAAGAATTACGCCGTAACAACCTAATTACTCGCCAAGCAGCCAAAGTACTTGGTTTAGTGCGTAAAAATGGCGTCGATAACATGCTAAGTGCAGTACAACCTAACTTTGTCTCGGATGCACAACGCTTTTCACTTGGTCAACAACGTCATATCGTGGCCTATATGGCAGGCCTAGTCGACTTTGAGCACGATGAATATCAGCTACCAGAGCATGATGATGTGCCCGCCTATCAAAGCCCGCATATCCCTGATTACAACGACGTTAAAACACAATTTAGAAAACGCTTTAAAAAAGCCAGCAAAAAAACTCAGCCGCTGCTTAGTTTCTTAGATGAAAGCTACCCAGATCTCGAAGCTGACGAAATGCTGTTCTTGTATCAAAAATTAATTAGCGATGGCGACCTTGAAATTAGCCAAAGCCAAGAGAAAGTAAAAATAAAAATTGCCCAGCAACACTTCTCTCTTTACCCATTTAACTCATCGATTGCTGACGATAAAAAAGCAACAGAGCAATAACCATGACAGATATTAATTTAGATGATTTAACGCATCTGCAAGCTATTAATAAAAAGCTCACGTCAGGCTACCACATTAGTGAACAAGACACGCTGATGTGGCAAGAGCTTGACCAACACATTGATGCCTACCGTGCCCTTTTTAATGCACTCGGCCATGACCTACAGCATGATAGCCGTGGCTATTACTATTTTGGTAGTGACGAGAGCACCCCAAACATGGGTAAAATTTCACGTGCCATCGCGCTGACTATCTACATCTTGATTGAGCACTATGCCAATACTGGTAAAGATCCTATGCGTGCCTTATTTGACGAGGTAAACGACCTTGAACTGATGCAAACCTTAGTGCAAATCAACAAGCACTTGTTTGATCAATTAGAAATATTCTCTGGCTCAGATTTACGTAAAGATGTGTACCTACGTATGGTGCGTTTAGGCCTTGCTCGCGAAGTAGAAAATGGCTTTATGCTGCAAGCGCCAATTTATCGTTATATCGATGCATTAATGGAAGTAAACGAAGAAACCTATCTAGGAGATGACGAATAATGCAAAGCCAAAGCCTTTACGGACTCAGCAAACTTGCACTTTTAAATACCGCAGGCTATGCAAAATGCGTGATCCCACTGGATAAAAGTAGCTCAATTTGTGCACCGAATAATACCGGTAAAAGCTCGGTTATTAATGCCCTGCAATTTCCGTTAATTAATGATTTACGCTTAACAGAATGGGATGGCCACGATTTAGACGAAACTCGTAAGTTCTACTTTTCGTCAGATCAATCCTATATTTTACTTGAAGCTGACCTACCTAATGGCCCTGTGGTTATTGGTGTTGCTGGCCTTGGTAAAATTGCTGGTTATGCGCATCAGTTTTTTTGCTATCAAGGTAAGTTAAACCTAGATCACTACACCCAAGGCAAGACAATTGTCAAATTCACCAAGCTTTTCAATCACTTAAAAGAGCAAGGTTTCAACCCAATTGAATTAAAAGCGCAAGAGCTGAACGCCCTACTTACTGGCGGCGCAACCCCGTTTGATGGCGATATCAATTTAAAGATGATCCCACTCAATAACGTGCAAGACTCTGCAATTTACAAAGAAATTTTCCGCCGTATTCTTAACTTGCACAAGTTAGGAGCCAGTGATGTTAAGCGCTTTATGTTACGTGTATTTGAGCGTCATATGTCAAATTCACGGGTCGATTTTTATGAAGTATGGCGACGTTCATTCGATAAGGTAAATCGCGCTAAACGTGAATTAAAAGCCCTTGAGTCAATGCAAGAGCCTATCGCAGCCCTTGAATCTATGCTTGAGAATCAAACGGTTATAAAAGGCAAACTTGCCGCCTATGCGCCAAAAATTGACCAAGCACTGATTGACTTTGAAACCTATCAACAAGAGCAACTCACTGAGCTAAATATTGCCCTTGAAGATATCGAGCACGAAAAACATGAGTTCGACCAAAAGCAGCAGCTGTATATTCAGCAATCACGTGACATTGAGCGTAAGCAAACTCAAATTGAGCAGTGGTTTTTAGACTATCGAGCACTTAAATCTGAGTTTGAACTAGTTAACAAAGCCACCTTAAAAGTAAGCCTTACGCAGCTTAAACAAGATTATGAGTCGCTTTCGCATTCATTAAGCAGTGCCCAAGGTCAAAGCTTACATACGCTTGATTACCGCATTAGCGAAACACAAAAGCAAATTAAGAGCTTAAAACTACAGCTAAAAAACCTCGAGTTCAATTTATTCACCCGTATGCGTGAAGATTTATCTTTAAAAGAAGTTGAAGAAATTTCGCGTATTTTAAACCCAGATATCTTATCGTTTGCCACCACCAGCAATGGTGATGTTGATATCACAGACGAAGATGCCTTCGGTGAGTTTTTAGAGCAGTTATCGGCAAACGTAAAAGGCGGTGTACTGACTCTTCCTGGTGCGACGATTAAACTAAAAAAGCTAAGCCCTGTGCAAATGCAAACAGGCGAAAACAAAGAGCAATTAACTGCGCAACTCGCTGCACTTGAAAACTCCCTGAAAGAGTTTAAACAACAGCGCGAAGTAGCTGCTAATGTCGCTGAAAAGCAAAAAGAAAAAGATGCCTTGTATGATGAGCTAATGGCCTCTGAAGAAGCATTAAAACGCTTTGAACAATTTGAAGTGATGCAGCAATCTGTCGATGCTCAAACTCTGCTAAAAGAGCAATTAAATGCAGAACGCGAACAAGTTGACGACTACCTGCAAGACATTCAAAAGAACAGTGGCTCAATTAGCGATCGTCGCTCAATTATCAAGTCGAAAAAAGATTTGCTTGCGCGCCAAGCTGACCGCTTACGCCAAGTTAAATCTGAACGTATCGATCACACACTTGATTTTTACTCAGGCAAAGTCACACCATACATGATTGAAATCAGTATTGATTTTGATAACTTAAGTGACCTCATTCATCACTTTAACAAAGACTGCCAAGAGCTACGTAACTTTGATATCAACGTACGTAACACCTACATGCATATTTATAATGCGGGTATTACTAAATTTGATAACGAAAACGATGAGTTTACTAAATACGAAAAGCTTATCAGCGCGTTTCATAACATTGATAACGAGCGCGATGCTGTTGAGCGTCAAGGCCGAGTTGCATTAACCGAAGTGGCAGCTACCATTAAAGGCTTGCGTGAAGACTTAGACCGCTTGCGCCGTGAAATGAATAGCTTTAATAAAGGCATTAGTCAACATCGGATCTCTAACCTTCAAGCATTCAAAATTAATGTTATCCCGCGCAAGATGCTGGTTGATAGCATTGATACCATCATTAGTACCTCAAATCAGTTTGAGCAAGGCGATACCCTCGACTTATTAAGCCAAGAGCCTTATAGCGAGTCTGCGGTAAACGAAGCAAAAGATCATTTAATTAAGCTTGCTTCTGAAAAAGCAGGTTTAACACTGACAGACTTGTTCGATATTCGCTTTGAAGTGGTAAATCGTGCTGGTGACACTGAGCACTTCGAGAAAATCGACTCAGCCGGCTCTAACGGTACCCGGATTACCATTAAGTTACTTTGTGGCATGCTGTTTATTCGTTACTTATTAAGCGATCAAGAGCAAAACCTGTATCGTATTCCGATTTATATCGATGAAGCTGCCGATATCGACCCGCAAAACCAAAAAGCAATTATCGAAACAGCACTTAGCTTTGGCTTCGTGCCGATTTTTGCCTCAGTTAAACCACAAGTTAGCTGTGATTACATTGTCCCTATTCGTACTGTCAAAGATGGGGTGCAAAACTGGGTCGATGAAAAAGACTGGATAGAAGTTGAACACAGTGCTTAATTACAAACTATTACAGTACTTATTTGTAAATGTGCCATAGTATTTAAATAATCATTCAGTTGAGTATTATTTGTGTTATGTTATCAATCAAGTAGTGGAAATTTTGCCAAGGAGCAAACAATATGAAGAACTTATTAATCGCGACGGCTGTATTATTTTTAGCGGCTTGTGCTAAAACGCCTGATTGGGATTACGACAAATCTGCAGATTTTAGTAATTATAAAACCTTCTCTTGGGTACCTAATGCCAGCTTGACTAAAAACGTAGCGAACTACCAAATTAGTCCTTTAATGGAAAAACGTGTGCGTGAAGCAGTTAATGCCGAACTTGAACAAAGCGGCATGAAGCTTGTTGATGTAGCGCAAGCAGATGTACTGATTAACTATCATGCATCAGTTGATACTAAAATTGATGTAGATACCTTCAACGTAGGTTACGGTGCACGCTGGAATTACTGGGGTATGGGTTATAACACGCAAACAACAACTCGCGAATACGAAGTCGGTACGTTAATTTTAGACGTAGTAGACCGTGCTTCTAACCAATTAGTTTGGCGTGGTGCTAAAGAAGGTCGTTTGCAAAAGAACCAATCACCTGAAAAGCGCACTGAAGTTATCAAAGAAACTGTTGCTAACATTCTCAGTAACTTTCCACCGCAATCAATTAATCAAAACTAAATGCCGTTTTAGTAAAAAGACCGCGCACTTGGCGCGGTTTTTTATTGCCTGCTGAAATCTGGTTGGAGTGGTATAACTCAGTGATTCAGATACAATACCCGCAATTTTCAGTGCGCCTAACTAGCCCACTACCCCAGATTAAACAAAATCAAGAGAGTTTTAGATGGTACGCGCAGTACAGCTTACACTTCCCGCTTTATTCGTCACTTGCTCAGTGCTAGCAGAAGACACCAACAATATTGAACAAATCACCGTTGAAGTTTCAGCAACCGCAAATAAAGAACCGGTTGGTACTTTTGATGCGCCGGTATCAAACTTAGAATATGACCCACGTGTCGATTTGCAATCACGCAATATGGCTGAAGCACAAGCTGATGTCACTATTCGTGGTGGTATCTTCGAAAATACTGGCTTTCGTGTCGGTAGCAGTACATTATTTGACCCTCAATCTGGTCACTACTTTGCTGAAATTCCTATTGCCCCACAGATGCTAACAGGCCCTTCAGTACTTACAGGGGCTGATAATGCCCTTTATGGTATGAATAGCTCGGTTGGCACGGTTTCATTTGGCTGGCGCCCTATCACAAGCACTGGCAGCGTTTCACTTGGCACAGGTACGAATGGCTTTAATTTACAAAGCATTCATGCTGCCCATAGCCAAAAGCTGGATAGCAAACCTGATTGGCGATTAGGTTTTGAGGGTGAATACTCGCACTCAAAAAGCGATGGCTCAATTGATAATGGCGACCACGACTTTGAACGTGCCTCAGCACGCGTTCAACTTGCAAGCGATACCTCGCAAACTGATTTAATGTTCGGACGCCAAGAAAAATTTTTTGGTTGGCCAAATCTTTACACGCCATTTAACTTTAACGAAACCGAAGATCTTGAAACCAAGCTTTTCATGCTCAATCACAAGCAAATGTATGGTGATAGCAGTACCTTTGAAGTGACTGGTTATTATCGTAAACATAACGACCATTATGTATTGTCTCGTGAAAACCCAGCTATTTTTGAAGCGTTTCACGAAACCACCGTTAAGTCATTGGCACTCTCTGGACGTCACCGTTTAAATGACCACTATGCAATTAATTATGCTGGGCAATTTATTGCTGATGAGATTGAATCAACATCTCTTGAAAACAACTTTACGTCACGCAATTACACTAAGCTAAGTATCTTGCCTGAATACAAGACGGCCCTTACAGCTAACAAAGAGCTTATGGTTCGTGTTGGTGCTGCTTTTGATGATACTAACCGTGATAGTTCAGATACCTCCTTTATTGCAGATGCAAGTCTTAAAGTAGCTAATCAAAATGGCAGTGAACATACTTGGTACGCATCATACGCCGAAGCAACACAAGTTCCCGGTTACACCGCAATCGGCGGCAGTGAAACGGGCGGGTTATTCAGAAGTAATTACAGCCTTGAGCGCGAAACCACCGATAACCTTGAATTAGGTTTACTAATAGAACAATCTTCGTGGCGTTTAGATTCAGCTATTTTCTACCGCAAAGATAAAAACCTTACGGATTGGACATATCGCTTTGATACAACTTCAGCACGTTTTGCAAACCCGGTTGATATAGACACCTTAGGCGTTGAGTTTTTAGCGAATAAATCGTTTGAAAGCGCTGAGTTGATTGCCAGCTACACCTATTTAGAAAAGTCAGAAGACTATGGCACGGCAGATATTGATGCGAGCTTTTATGCGCTTAACTACCCTGATCACCGTGTAACACTGGGTGCAGTATGGCAACCAATGGATGTGCTTGAGTTTCGAATCGATAACGAATGGCGTAAACAACATAGTAACCGCCTACGTAGCTCTGATGATGAAGCCTTCTTCACGCAGTTAACAGTAAAGTTCACGCCAGCCCAGCTTGATAATGTGTTTGTTACCTTTGCAGCTGACAACATTTGGGATGAATCATTCGAAGAAGTCCCGGGTACCCCTGGCCGCGGCGAACAATATACTTTAAGCGCTACCTATACGTGGTAAGTAAAAACAACAATGCCAGTCAATTGACTGGCATTGTTGTGACACGTTTTCTTCTAAGATCTTTAGAACACCACAGTCAAATTTATTTAAAATGCCATAGCGAAAACTGTGACTTTAAAAAATAACCTAATTTATCCCAGTAACTGTTAAAAAATGTTAAGGGTTTAATTTTTTTAAGTCATCTGCTCAAGTTCGGTAATTAAATACAATGCTTGTTCATTTGTCGTGCCACACACATCAATAGTGGCAGAAAAATCACTACACACCTTGGGCCTTGATTCATCACCAAATAATTTACACAGGTTATTATTATCCAGTTGAATACAGCGCTCTCCCGCCGCTTTCCCGTTGGGCATTCCTGGGATCGGTGAGCTAATACTGGGTGCAATACAACAGGCGCCACAGCCTAATCTACATGCCATTTTATCTGTCATTGAGTACCTCTTATAGAACCTTTGTAGCGCCTTTGTAATATGTGTAATGGTTTGTTACATCTTCGAACGCCTTGTAAACACTTTATTGCGTATGCTTAGCCTATCAAATTTATTTTTAATTACCGTCAACCGTGAGGGACTATCCCGTGGCTAGTAAAAAACAAATCATTCTCCCTATCGCCGTATTAGTCGGCGGACTTGGAATGGCATTCGCATTTGCCTCTATGAAGCAAGCGCCGGTCGAAAAACCAGAACAAGATTTGCGACCGCTTGTATCAATTAAACCGTTAAGCTTTGACGCCATTACCCTTGATGTAAAATCATACGGTATCGTTAAACCTAAAAACCAAACTGAACTTGTTGCGCAAGTGAGTGGTCAGGTTGTATCGCTGTCAGATCAATTTGTACAAGGCGGATTTGTTAAGCAAGGCGATATTCTAGCACGTATTGACCCAAATGATTACGAAGCTGCACTCATTGAAGCAGAAGCAGGTCTGGCGCAAGCAAGCTCTGCTCTTGAAATTGAACGCGCGCAAGTATCTGTTGCACAAGCTGAGTGGGACCGCATCAAAGGTGACTCAAACCAAGTTATTCCATCTGAGCTGTATTTACGTAAACCGCAACTCGCTGAAAAGCTTGCAAACTACCGTGCTGCTCAAGCCAGTGTAAAACGCGCAAAACGTAATCTTGAGCGCACATACATTAAAGCGCCATACGATGCCATTATCGACGAGCGCCTGATTAGTTTAGGTAGTGTGGTAAACCCGGGTAATAGCTTTGGTAGCCTAAGCTCAACATCACTGGCTGAAATTCGTTTACCTGTTGCTGATAAAGATCTGCAATACCTAAATAACCAAGGAATTGGTGCAAGCGTATCAATTAATGCTGAATTTGCAGGTAAACAAACAACGTGGCAAGCGACTATTGTACGCAGCGAAGGGGTCGTTGACCAACGCAGCCGCATGAATTACCTAGTAGCACAAGTAGCAACGCCTTATGAGCAAAAACAACCACTGCGTTTTGGCTCATACATTAATGCCACTATCGAAGGTCGAGCGCTGGACAATGCGATTGTTGTTCCGCACCATTTAGTTAAAGACAACAAGGTAGCTGTTTTACAAGATGGCGAAACACTTACTTTTAAAACACTTAACATTGTGCGCGAACAAAATGGCATGGTGATCGCCGATAATGGCCTTGCTAACGGTGAGCAACTTATTACCTCAGCACTTGAATACCCAACTGAAGGCATGGCAGTCAAGCTAGATGACGCAAAACTAAGTGTGCCAACAACACAATTAGCGTTAAAAGAGGAATAAGCCATGACCACGCACAGAGAAAAAGGGCTTATTGCCTGGTTTGCACGCAACCCAGTTGCTGCAAACTTACTTATGATCTTTATTTTAGTGGGCGGCTTATTGACTGCAATGTCAGTGCGTAAGCAAATGTTCCCACAGTTTGAAAGTAACTGGATCAGTATTCAAGCTGTCTACCCAGGGGCTGCACCACAAGAGGTAGAAGAAGGCATAACCATAAAGGTCGAAGAGTCTTTAGAGGGCCTCGAAGGCATTAAACGTTTAATTACTTATTCGAACCGTGGTTTTTCACAAGCTTGGATAGAAATCGAAGAAAAGTACGACCCGCAAGAAGTACTCGATGAAATCAAGATGCAGGTTGATTCAATCAATACCTTCCCTGCTGAGATGGAACGCCCAATTGTTCGCCGTGAAAAGTTTGAGCAAGAAGTTATGATACTCGCGCTGTATGGCGATATGAGTAACTACCAGCTCAAAGAACTTGGTAACGACATAAAAGATGAACTACAAGCTTTACCACAAATTAACTTGGTCAACTTTTACAGTGGCTTAAACTACGAAATTGGCATTGAAATCAGCCCAGATAAACTACGTGAGTATGGTTTAACTTTCCGTGATATTGCCACAGCTGTGCGCAGCTTCTCTGCCAATATGTCAGCAGGTCAAATTCGCTCTGAAAATGGCTACATTTCAATGCGTGTGGAAAACCAAGCGTATCGTGGTAAAGAGTTCGAAAAGCTGCCTTTATTACACTTACCTGATGGCGCCCAAGTTTTCTTGGGTGATGTGGCAACAATTAACGATGGCTTTGAAGAAGGCCTGCAATATTCTAAGTACAATGGTAAAAATTCACTGACTTTTGAAGTAAATGCTTCGAAAGATCAAGACATCACTAAGGTTGCTGCAGTATTAAAAAAATACCTAGCAGATAAAGCGCCACAGTTACCAGCAGGTGTAAAGCTATCGCCAATTGTTGATTTAACTTATTACCTTGAAGGTCGTCTAAACATGATGATCGACAACATGATTTGGGGTGGTATTTTAGTTATGGTGGTACTTGCCCTATTCTTGCCACTGCGCTTAGCGTTTTGGGTCATGATGGGTTTACCTGTATCATTCCTAGGTGCATTTTTAATGATGCCACTTGGCTTTATAGACATCACTGTTAACTTAGCTTCTTTATTCGCATTTATACTGGTGCTAGGGATAGTCGTTGATGATGCTATCGTCGTAGGTGAATCAGCCAGTGCTGAAATTGAAAAGCACGGTCATAGCCTAGATAATGTAGTGCGTGGTGTAAAACGCGTTGCAATTCCTGCAACCTTTGGTGTATTGACTACTATCGCCGCATTCTTACCGCAAACACTGGCATCAGGGCCTGGTTCTGCCTTTTCTAAAGCCATTGGTGGCGTAATTATCCTATGCTTAATTTTCTCATTGATTGAATCAAAACTGATTCTACCGGCTCACTTAGCGGCCATGAAAAATAAACCTGCGAACCCTAAAAATCCATTACACCGCTTGCGTTTAGGTATGGATAATGGCCTGAAGAACTTTGTCGATAATTACTACACACCATTTATAGGTCGCTGTATTCATTACCGTTATACCGTGATTGTTGGCTTTATCTGTGTACTTATTGTCAGTGGCGGTATGTTCGCTGGTGGTTTAGTGAAATTTGTTGCGAATCCTAAAATTCCACATGATTTCCCACGTATCTCAGTTGAAATGAACTTATCTTCTTCTGAACAAGCGACCCTTGAAACAGCACAAACAATTGAAAAACTGATTTTAGATGTCGATAAGCAACTTGAAGAGCAATATGGTCAAGCGATGATCCGTGACTTATCTGTTAGCTTACGCGGTCGTACAAGTGCACGCATTATGGCGATTTTAGTCGAACCAGACTTACGCCCTATTGATACTTTCCAATTAAGTGCAATGTGGCGCGAACAAATGCCACCACTGCCAGGTGTGAAAACGCTTAATATTGAAGACAGTATCATGAACGGTGGTCGTGATGACGGTGATGTGAGCTTCCGCTTAGAAGGTAAAGATATCAATAAACTAAAAGAAGTTGCAGCTAAGTTAAAAGAAAAGCTAAATAGCATGCAAGGTGTAGGTGATGTAAATGACTCACTACAATCTGCAACTGACGAAGTTCAACTTGAACTTAAACCACTTGCTTACAGCTTAGGCTTAACCTTATCGGATGTGGCATCACAAGTTAGCTTTAGCTACTACGGTTTAGAAGCACAACGTATTTTACGTGACGGTGAAGAGATTAAAGTAATGATCCGCTACCCTCGTGAATCGCGAAATGCGGTAAGTGACATCACTGATGCGCGTATCATTACGCCAACAGGCGTTGAAGTGCCTCTTGCAGAAGTAGCGAAGGTCAACATCGTTGATGGTGTGAACCGTATTCGTCGTGAAAACGCAAAACGCACTGTCAACGTTTGGGCTGCGGTTAACACTGATCAAGCAGAACCATTTGCCATTGCAAAAGAAATTCGTGACGAGTACTTACCTAGCCTATTGAAAAGCTACCCAGGTGTAGAAAGTAATGTGGCTGGTCGTATTCAAGAAGAAATGGATAGTGTGGCAGAACAAGTACGTGATTTTGCTTTGTCTATGATGATTATATTTGCGTTACTTGCTATTCCACTGCGCTCATACTCGCAGCCATTCATTATTATGTCGGTTATTCCATTTGGTGTAATTGGCGCGATGTTCGGTCACATGATCTTAGGTATGACAATGAGTAGCTTATCAGTATTCGGTATCATCGCTGTTGCTGGTGTAGTAGTAAACGATTCGCTAGTAATGGTCGACTTTGTCAATAAGGCCCGCGCTGAAGGTGTTGCAATCAAAGAGGCTGTGATGCAAGCCGGTGCTCGTCGTTTTAGAGCAATATTACTAACCTCAATTACGACCTTTATTGGTGTATTACCAATCATTATGGAAACAAGCTTACAAGCAAAAATAGTTATCCCAATGGCTGTATCTCTAGCATTCGGGGTGTTATTTGCGACTGTCATTACACTTATTTTAATCCCTTGTCAGTATGTAGCGTTAGAAGACTTTAAACGTTTAATTGGCAAGTTTAGAGGTAAAAAAGTAGAGCCAGAAGCAAAATTACAAACAACCAGTAATTAAACCCCTCTCAAAATCCCAACCGAACGCTTGGCAAACTCATTTGCCAAGCGTTTTTATTTAAAAAATATGTTCCTATAAATTGTATTGCTTTGCTAAGCTTAAATGAGCAAAAAAGAAACAATTCAAGCAAATTACAAACTTGTTATAGGGACATAGCTATGAAGATTCTGCGCTACACCGTTTTGGTCAGTTGTTTATCCATTTGCATGCCTGTATTGGCTGAAAACCAATATTTACAACAACAGTTAGAACCTATCCTGATTGGTGAATCTCACAGTATTGAAAGAGAACACATCCATTCTCCTGACATGACCGTTGCCACCTATAAAGCAAATGGTTTTGAACGTGTTTGGAATGACACCAAATATGCAAAACAAGCTCTCAAGTTAATTGCTCAATCAGAGCTTGAAGGCCTCTCACCCAATGACTATCACTTTGATACATTAATGGCGCTGGCCAACGAAATAGATAAACGCGGAACAGAGGCTGTCGAAGCTCAGTTTGATGTACTTATGACAGATGCTGTCATGACGTATGCAAAACACTTAATACGCGGGAAAATAAACCCAAAACAACTTACTGCAACATGGAATTATGGACAGTTTGACGTCAGTCCGGATGCTGCAGCTGCCTCTTTACTTAAACACGTTAAGTCTAAAAGCCTTGATAAAGGCCTTGAAAACCTTAAGCCCGTATTACCTCATTACAAACGCTTAAAAGATGCTTTAGTGTTTTACCGAGAACTTGATGCAACTGGCGAGTTACCTGCCATCACATTGCAAAACAATATATTAAAACCGGGTCAATCAGACGCAGCAGTACCGCTGTTAAGACAAAAGTTAAAGCGCTTAAATTATTTTCAAGGCAGTGGTAATGATGATACTGATTATGACAACGAGCTAGTTGCAGCAGTTAAGAATTTTCAGAGTGCTCATCAAGTTACTGACGACGGTGTGATTGGTAACGCAACGTTAAAATTACTCAACAAAGATTACAGTGAATACATTGATGATATTTTAGTAAACCTAGAGCGTATTCGTTGGGTTGATAATACTCTCACAGAGCGCTTCTTAGTGGTAAATATCGCTGGTTTTAAACTATTTTTATTTGAAGACAACAAATTAAAATGGCAAACCAATGTGGTCGTTGGCAGAAACTACACCAAAACCCCAATATTTAAAGGGCAAATGAGCTATATCGTGATGAATCCAACATGGACAGTACCGCGGAGTATTTCAGGTGGCATTATCAAAAAAATGAAAGAAAACCCAAACTACTTAAACGAGAAAGATTTTGTTGTGGTTGATAGTCGCCGTAACCCAGTGGATAGCAAGAGTATTGATTGGGCAAATGCTAGTCGTAAGAACTTTCCGTACTGGTTTGTACAACAACCTTCAGAGAATAATTCATTGGGACAAATTAAATTTATGTTTCCTAATAAATACTCAATTTATTTGCACGACACCCCTGCAAAAACATTATTCCAGCAAGACCAACGTGCATTTAGCCACGGCTGTGTAAGAGTTGATGACCCATTCACCTTAGCTGAGAAAATATTAGAAACGTCAGATAATTGGAGTCGTAGCGACATTGATGACGCCATTGCTGCAAAAGAGACTACAAAAATCAGCTTATCAAAACCGCTAGATGTACTTTTAATGTACTGGACAGTCGCAGGTGACGACGAGAGCTTACAATTTTATACCGATGTCTATAATCGCGATGGCGCGTTATTAAAAGCACTCACCACGCCATTAGCAAACAATACAATTTAGAGGTCACTATGTATTTCAGCCGTATTATTTTAAGTGTGTTCTTAGCGTTAACTACATGCTCTGTTGCTGCCATTGAATTAAGCGACTCGCTGCACAGCATTGTTCTTGATGCAAAACAGGTTCTAACACTTGATAACACGGCTGATTTTGCTCCAACTGCAGTATCAGACGTTGAGACTGAGCGATTAGGGCCAAATAGCATTGCAATTTACGCCCCAGAAAATGCAGGGTTTTATAACCTAGTATTGAGTAACGATGAAACCAGTAAACACCTACTTGTGATTGTTAAAAAACCATTCAATGCAAACAATAAACAGTTAAATAATTACCAAATAGGCCTCTACCCTACGCCCTATAAAGGCTACACACAATACAGTGCTCCAAACGGGTTTATTGAAATTTTTGAGAAAGACTTATCACGCCAGCTGACTCCTCATGTGCAAGTTAAAAATATAATTTGTAAGCAAGTGAGTGGCTTTCCAAAATATCTTTATGTCAACAACGGTGGCTTGATGATGCTCGAAGAACTACTCAAGTTTGTACAAAGTGAAGGGATTAAAGTCAACAAGTTTGCCTTTATCAGCGGCTATAGAACACCCCACTACAATCGCTCAATTGGTAATGGCAAACATAGTCGACACCAATATGGCGATGCTTTCGATTTATACATAGACGAAGATAGTAATGGCCGAATGGACGATTTAAATGGCGACGGCAAACTGACAGTTGCTGATGTAGATGTACTTTATAAAGTGTTCGAAAAATTTCAAAAACAAAGCCGTTATAATGGTGGTATAGGGCGCTATAGACCCGCCTCCCATCACGGTGGTTTTGTACATATAGATAACCGAGGATTTACCGCGAGGTGGTAATACAACCTTCATATAATCCTTGTTTAAAGATCATCCGATTGCATTATTTTTGCTTGATTGCTAAGTTATTGTGAACAAGGGAAAATCGCAGCAAAAAAATGTAATTCAAAACAGTGGTATTGATGAAACACAACTTGATTTAATCGCTCTACTCAATGACAGACAACCATCAGTTAGTACAACTCTCTATGTCAGTAACGGTGATCTAATAAGCCCCGCTGATTATTGGCAAGCACTTCAAAATGAGAGCGTCTCTGTTGTGCATTACAGTGATTTAGACCACACAAGAATGGTAAGCCTTATCAATCAAGCCATGCGCAATGAGGTTTTACATAGATTAATGTAACCAACAAATAACAAGGATAGCAATGAACATACACTTTAAGAAATTAAGGTTGCTTGTAGTTTTTTATTTACTCGCAATTTCAAGCCTTGCCCATAGCCAAAATATGCAAACAGAGATGGCCGACTTTATTCAAGGCTTTCATGAATACAAGCAGTTTAACGGCAATGTATTAGTTGCAAAGGATGGAAAAGTACTGTTTGAAAAAAGCTTTGGCTATGCCAACTTTGAGTGGGATATAAAGCATAGTGATAAAAGTAAGTTTAGAATTGGCTCAATAACCAAACAGTTTACCGCCATGTTAATCCTGCAATTGGCACAAAATAATAAGCTTAAACTCGATGATCATCTTGCAACATACCTTCCTGAATACAGACAAGATATTGCCAATAAAATTACTCTTCGCCAAATACTTAATCATACCTCTGGTCTTGGTAATTATACCCAAGCAAAATCGTTTCGTGATGAGTACAGCCGAAACCCCTACAGTGTTGATGAATTTATTCGCTTGCTATGTAGTGATGATCTAGTGTTCGAACCTGGCACTGAATTTCGTTATAGCAATTCTGGCTATTTTATTTTGGGTGCGGTAATTGAAAAGGTAACTGGCCAAAAATATAAAGAGGTATTACAGCAGAATATTTTAGACCCACTTAAAATGAAGGATACAGGCTATGATTCCCACAATAAAATCATTAAATTTCGCGCCTCTGGATACGACAACGGGCTAGCTGGTTATAGCAACACCGATTATTTAGATATGTCTATCCCGTATGCAGCTGGGTCAATGTATTCAACAGCGCGGGATTTACTAAAATGGGATCAGGCCCTTTACTCAGATAAGTTATTAAACGACGCATATAAAAAGCAGATGTATCAAGTTTCTGGGCAAAGAAATTATGCGCTTGGTTGGGAAGTAACAAAGCTCGATAAAAACATTTACGGAAAACCCCTAACACGTATTCAACATGGCGGTGGTATCAATGGTTTCAATGCGTTTATAAGTAGAATTATCGAAGACAAATTACTTATTGTCATTCTAAATAACACGGGTGGTGCACCTCTCACCCCCATGACTAACGGTCTCTTGGCAATCTACTATGACAAACCTTATGAAAAAGCGACAGAACATGTAGATAGCAAGCTTTATAAAGCATTTAAAAGTGAAGGTATTAAAGGGCTCAAGAAAACCTATAAGCAAATGGTGAATGATGGGAATACGCCAAGAGAAAGGTCGTTAAACTACTTGGGTTATGAATTAATGCAGATGAAAGAACTAGATGCCGCAGTTACTGTATTTGAACTCAACAATCAATCTTATCCAGAATCAGCAAACACTTATGACAGTTTAGGTGAAGCATATTTAGCAGTCGGCGATAAACAAAAAGCATTGGCAAGTTACAAAAATGCTCTTAACTTGAATCCTGACAGTGAAAGCGCTAAACAAGCAATTGAGAAATTACAATAAATAAGCCTTGTAACTCAATACCTAAAATAATTAGTTATCGAGTACCCGCTTATCTAAAATGTCTTTTTCAATCAGTTGAGTGAGAATCGCCTTGGTTTTTGCTCGACATATATCACGAACTAAACGAACCGCAGGTGTTATGGATTGTCGACTTGGACAGATTAACCAAAGCTCGGCACATAAGTGAGGGTAATTTTGCATAACCGGCACGACCCGACCTTTAAGTAAATCATCACTGATATCAATGCATGATTTAACAGCTAGACCTTTACCAGCCACACACCAACGTCTTACTAAATCTCCATCATTAGACGCTCGGCGGCCTTGCATTTTCACTTTAAAACGCTCTGTTCCATCGGTAAATTCCCAGACATTGTTGATGATATCTTGAAGTTGATAAAATAAACCTTGATGCTGGTTTAATTCATCAGGATGTGTCGGCGCTCCATATTCGGCAAGGTACTCTGGGGTTGCACATAACAACCGAGGAACATTACAAATTTTAAAGCCATATAAGTTTGAGTCTGATGGCGAGCCATATCTGAGCGCAAAATCAACAGAGTCTCGGTAAAAGTCGACATTACTATCGCTAATATGAGGACGCATACTCAGCTTTGGATATTCATCAAGTAACTCATCTAACCAAGGAATAATAATGTTGCGGCCTAAATCTGAAGATAATGCAACTCTTAGTTCACCTTCTATTTCATCATGCTCGCCTTTTAAGGCAAGTGTCGCTTGCTCTAGCATGAGCACCGCTTGCTGACACTGAGGTAAAAAACGCTCCCCTGACGCCGATAAACGTAAATGGCGAGTAGTACGAACAAACAATTCAGTACCAAGAGCTGCTTCAACGCGCTTAATTGCTGCACTAGCGGTTGCAGCACGCATGTCTAATTTTGCCGCAGCGGTTGTAATACTGCGAAACTCTGCAACCTTGAGGATTAATTTGAGATCTTCAACCAGCATATTAACTAAAAATTTTTGATAATGTTTATTCGATTATGCGCTTTATCGTAAAGTATGCAAAGCGTAAACTGCGCCTAATTGTTATACATGCGGGAGCAAATCATGACACACCCTATTATTTCTGACTTACAACGGCGATACACAAGTAAGCGCTACGACGCATCAAAGCAAATTAACCAAGCAGACTTAGCTGTAATTTTAGAAGCTTTACGCTTATCGCCATCGTCTATTAATTCTCAACCATGGAAGTTTATAGTCATCGAATCAGAGCAAGCAAAACAACGTTTCCACGATAGTTTTGCAAATAAGTTTCAGTTTAATCAGGTACATGCAAAAACTGCATCACATACTATTTTATTTGCTTATAACCCAAGTTATAAACGTGATGACTATGAAAAAGTCATCGATGCAGATATTGCTAATGGTCGCACAAAAGCTGAAAACAAAGAGCAGGCGTTTGGTGCGTTCGCATTTGTTGATTTAAATACTGATGACCATGGCGATAACGCTGCTTGGACTAAATCTCAAACCTACATTGCATTAGGTAATACTATGCATACTGTGGCTCGTTTAGGTTTAGATTCAACACCGATGGAAGGCGTCGATAAAGACTTACTCGGTGAACTATTTGCTGATGAGTTAGATGGTTATGTATGTGAAGTGGCACTCGCTATTGGTTATCACGAACCAGAGCAAGATTATAATGCTACATTACCAAAATCTCGTTTAGATAAAGACGCGGTAATTACTGTAGTATAAAACCTATAAATTATGCAGGCTTTGCCTGCATAATTGTTATTTTAAGTCTGTCTTTACAATGATATTACTCGCCATACCTTCACATAAGTCTGCAGTTATTGTGGCAACTGCTCCATTTATTAATGCTAAATTAGGGGCAACGTGACCAATGTCCGCATCAACAATAACTGGGAACAAATTACCTTTAAATGCGAGTTCGATTGCTTGGTATTCATCAAAATAGCAGTCGTTATTAATTGCTGGACTGCGACCAAATACCACCGCATTTACATCGGTGAATACATCATTCAACTTTAACGATAACAAACAACGTGCTAATGCCATCGGGCTGAGCTCTGCATTTTCTAAATATAAAATTAAGCCCTCTGGTGCATACTGCTTTTTAAATTCATGCAATGCATAGTAATTTGAGGGTAGCAACAAGCCAAGAGTATCTAAGCAACCGCCGATTAAACGCCCTGAAACTTCAATCTGGCGTTTATCTTTATAGTTAATACAACGCCATTGGCTCGGGGCTGTATAGTCAAATTGAGCTTGCGGATCGGCTTTATAATCAATTGGTTTTTGCTGATAATAAGGAGACGCTACTTGGTGCAGTTGCTGTTTTTCTTCAAGTGACATTGCACTGAATATATTTGCTAAATAAACATCTGAATCGTCAGGGTGAATTTGCATTAAATTCGCAGCGTGCAAGGTTGCCCAGCCACAACGAGTTGTTAATGCACATGCAAAAGTGCTTATATCTGAAAAGCCAACCAACCATTTAGGCCTTGCTTTACTTATCGCATTAAAGTCGAGAAGCGGTAAAATCTCCATGGTGAGATCGCCCCCCCAAGGTGGCATGATGGCTGCTATTGAATCATCAGTTAAATACTCCATTAGCTCATCAGCACGTTGCTTTGCACTATTGTGTGACTGACGCAAGCAGGCACCCTCAATGACAGTAAAACCTTTGGCTGTTAAGCCATTAAGTACTAAGTCTAAACGCGTATGAAACGCTGTATCTACACCTGATGAAAAAGCACATATGGCTATTTTATCGCCTTGAACAAGCGGTTTAGGATACTGAATTTTCGCCATTATTACTCCTTCATTACGACTGTCTTGTAGTCAACGTACCGAATAAATCCACGCATGTAAACAGGTATAAAAAAACCGCAGTATATAACTGCGGTTTTTATCAATGCTTGGTTAAGCTACTAAATATACTCAACTTCAATGATTTCGTACTCTACTTCACCGTTTGGCGTTTTAATGATAACGGCATCATCTACCTCTTTACCAATTAAACCACGCGCGATTGGTGAGTTAACAGAAATCAGGTTGTTTTTGATATCTGCTTCGTCATCGCCTACGATTTGGTATTTTACTTCAGCATCGGTTTCAACATTAACGATAGTGACCGTTGTGCCAAAAATAACTTTACCTGTGTTAGGCATTTTAGTTACATCAATGATTTGCACATTTGAAAGCTTCGCTTCAATTTCTTGAATACGGCCTTCGCAGAAACCTTGTTGCTCACGAGCAGCATGGTATTCAGCGTTTTCTTTCAAATCACCGTGCTCACGTGCTTCAGCAATATCAGCAACGATTTTTGGACGGGTAACTGTTTTTAATTCGTTAAGTTCTTCGCGCAGTAATGCTGCACCACGAACTGTCATCGGAATTGATTGCATATTATTCTCACTTAATCCCAAGGGCGATTGCCTCGCCCTTGGCACATTTCCTTAGTTCATTCGCTGGTGTAGTTCCTGAACTGACGTCACCTTGCTACGGTCGTCTGCTTGGTTTGCAGTACAGTTAGCAAATGCCGCGTTCAGAGTCGTTGTGTAGTTAGTCTTATGCTGTAACGCACCACGACGTAACACCTTCGAATCTTCAATCGCTTGGCGGCCTTCAGTAGTGTTTACAATGTAGCTGTATTCACCATTTTTAATTCTATCAAGAATATGAGGACGACCTTCGTATACCTTGTTCACGCGACGAACTGCAATGCCTGCTTCTTCAAGTGCTTTTGCAGTGCCACCTGTCGCATCTAGCTCGAAACCAAGTTCAGTCATGGTTTTAGCTAGTTCAACAATACGTGGTTTGTCACTGTTGCGTACCGATAGTAACGCGCGACCACCGCGTGGTAAAGTGTTGCTTGCACCTAATTGTGCTTTAGCGAATGCTTCGGCGAAAGTTTCACCAACACCCATTACCTCACCCGTTGAGCGCATTTCAGGGCCACGGATTGGGTCAACACCTTGGAACTTAGCAAATGGCAGTACCACTTCTTTTACGCTGTAGTAAGGTGGGATTACTTCTTTTGTAATACCTTGACTTGCCAGCGACTGACCTGCCATACAACGTGCCGCTACTTTAGCAAGTGCAACACCTGTCGCTTTTGAAACAAACGGTACTGTACGCGCAGCACGTGGGTTTACTTCGATTAAGTAAACTTTACCGTCTTTCACAGCAAACTGAGTATTCATTAGACCTACTACGCCAAGCTCTAGAGCCATATCAGTCACTTGCTTACGCATCACGTCTTGCACTTCGGCTGTTAATGAGTGAGCTGGTAATGAACACGCTGAGTCACCTGAGTGAACACCTGCTTGCTCGATATGCTCCATGATACCACCGATGATTACTTGCTCACCGTCACAGATAGCGTCAACGTCAACTTCGATTGCGTTATCTAAGAAATGGTCAAGTAGTACTGGCGCTTCATTTGATGCAGATACCGCTTCAGTCATGTAACGACGTAAATCGTCTTCATCATAAACTACTTCCATCGCACGACCACCTAGTACGTACGAAGGACGTACTACGAGTGGGAAGCCAATTTCAGCAGACTTAACAATCGCTTCTTCTAAAGAAGTAACCGTTGCATTCTCTGGTTGAAGAAGGTTTAGACGCTCAACAAGCTGTTGGAAACGCTCACGGTCTTCTGCACGGTCGATTGCATCTGGTGAAGTACCAATTACTGGCACACCATTCGCTTCAAGTTCACGAGCAAGTTTCAGTGGAGTTTGACCACCGTACTGAACGATAACACCTTTTGGCTTTTCAACACGTACGATTTCTAATACATCTTCTAGCGTGATTGGCTCGAAGAATAGACGATCAGATGTATCGTAGTCAGTTGAAACAGTTTCAGGGTTACAGTTAACCATAATTGTTTCGTAACCATCTTCACGTAAAGCTAATGCAGCGTGAACACAACAGTAATCGAATTCGATACCTTGACCGATACGGTTAGGGCCACCACCGATTACCATGATTTTATCTTTGTCAGATGGATTCGCTTCACACTCTTCATCATAAGATGAGTACATATAAGCTGTGTCAGAACTGAACTCTGCAGCACAGGTATCAACGCGCTTATATACAGGCACGATATCTAACTGGTGACGCTTCTTGCGAATTTCTGCTTCAGAAACACCTGCAATTTCAGCGATACGCGCATCAGCAAAGCCTTTACGCTTAAGCTTACGTAAGAACTCAGCATTTAAACCAGCCATACCTACTTCGCTGATTGTTGCTTCGTCTTTTAAGATGTCTTCGATTTGCACTAGGTACCAAGGGTCAATCTTAGTTAGTTCGAAAACTTCTTCAACGCTCATACCGTGACGCATTGCATCTGCTACGTACCAAATACGCTCAGCACCTGGCTCGCGTAATTCACGGATGATTTTTTCTTTCGCTTTCGGATCATCCAGGGCTACAACTGGGTTGAAGCCTGTTGCGCCTACTTCTAGGCCACGTAATGCTTTATGCAGTGACTCTTGTTGATTACGACCAATCGCCATAACTTCACCCACAGATTTCATCTGTGTTGTTAAACGGTCGTTTGAACCTGCGAATTTTTCGAAGTTAAAACGTGGGATCTTAGTAACAACGTAGTCGATCGACGGCTCGAAAGACGCTGGTGTTTTACCGCCAGTGATGTCATTTTGTAGCTCATCAAGCGTGTAACCAACAGCTAGTTTCGCTGCGATTTTTGCAATTGGGAAACCTGTTGCTTTTGATGCTAGTGCAGACGAACGCGATACACGTGGATTCATCTCGATGATAACCATACGGCCATCAACTGGATTCACACCAAACTGTACGTTTGAACCACCTGTTTCAACACCGATTTCACGAAGTACCGCCATCGATGCATTACGCATGATTTGGTATTCTTTATCAGTCAGTGTTTGCGCTGGAGCAACCGTGATTGAGTCACCAGTGTGAACACCCATAGGGTCAAAGTTTTCGATAGAACATACGATGATACAGTTGTCGTTTTTGTCACGAACAACTTCCATTTCGTACTCTTTCCAACCGATTAATGATTCATCGATTAAAAGTTCATTTGTTGGTGATAAATCTAAACCACGCTCACAAATTTCATCAAATTCTTCTTGGTTGTATGCAACACCACCACCAGTACCACCCATCGTGAATGATGGACGAATGATACATGGGAAACCGATGCGACTAAGAACATCGTGTGCTTCTTCCATTGAGTGAGCGATTTCTGCACGCGGACACTCAAGGCCAATGTTCTTCATTGCTACGTCAAAACGCTCACGGTTTTCAGCTTTATCGATTGCATCAGCAGTTGCACCGATTAGCTCAACACCGTGTTTTGCCAGTACGCCGTGCTTATCTAAGTCAAGCGCACAGTTTAATGCTGTTTGACCACCCATAGTAGGTAGTACTGCATCTGGCTTTTCTTTTTCAATGATTTTCTCTACCACTTCCCAGTGAATTGGTTCGATGTACGTCGCATCCGCCATTTCAGGGTCAGTCATGATAGTTGCAGGGTTCGAGTTTACAAGAATTACTCGAAAGCCTTCTTCTCGTAGTGCTTTACACGCTTGTGCACCAGAGTAGTCAAATTCACAAGCTTGACCGATTACGATCGGGCCTGCGCCTAAGATAAGAATGCTTTTTATGTCGGTACGTTTTGGCATTGTTACTCCGGTTAAATTAGTTAGAACGTGCTTGCATCAAGTCGATGAAGTGGTCAAATAATGGCGCCGCATCATGTGGACCTGGGCTTGCTTCTGGGTGACCTTGGAAGCTAAATGCAGGCTTATCTGTGCGGTGAATACCTTGTAGGGTGCCATCGAATAATGAAACGTGAGTTGCACGTAAATTCGCTGGTAATGTTGCTTCGTCAGCTGCGAAACCGTGGTTTTGCGCTGTGATCATTACAACATTTCGGTCAAGGTCTTTAACTGGGTGGTTACCACCGTGGTGACCAAACTTCATTTTCACCGTTTGTGCACCTGAAGCAAGTGCAAGTAATTGGTGACCTAAACAGATACCAAAAATTGGCGTGTCTGTTTCTAGGAAAGTTTTAATGGCTTCAATCGCGTAAGTACACGGCTCAGGATCACCAGGGCCATTTGATAAGAAGATACCGTCTGGGTTTAATGCCAGTACATCTTCTGCAGATGTTTGTGCAGGAACGACAGTTAATTTACAACCGCGGTCAACTAACATACGTAAGATATTACGTTTAACACCGAAGTCATAAGCAACAACGTGGAACTTCTCGTCTGCTGCTTCTAGCGTTTTAAAGCCTGAACCTAAAGTCCAGCTTGATTCGCGCCACTCAAAATTTTCCTTGGTTGAGACAACTTTTGCTAAATCCATGCCTTTTAAGCCTGGGAAGGCTTGCGCAGCTTCAAGCGCTTTATTCTCATCTAACTCGTCGCCTGCAATGATACAACCATTTTGAGCGCCTTTATCACGTAAGATACGTGTTAATTTACGAGTGTCGATGTCTGCAATACCTAAGATATTGCGTTCTTTTAAGTAATCACTTAACGATTGCTCGTTACGGAAATTACTTGCTAGCAGTGGCAAATCACGGATCACTAGGCCTTTAGCCCAGATTTGACCCGCTTCTTCGTCTTCGCTGTTAGTACCCGTATTACCGATATGTGGGTACGTCAAAGTTACGATTTGTTCCGCGTATGAAGGGTCAGTCAAAATTTCTTGATAACCAGTCATAGACGTATTGAATACTACTTCACCGACTGACATGCCGTCAGCGCCGATTGCAGTACCGCGAAACACTGTGCCGTCTTCTAGGACTAACAGAGCGGATTTAGTCAAGTTAACCTCCTAACAGTAAAAAACGGGAGTAAAGTCATTTGCTCTACTGCCCGTTTAAAGCGATTGGAAACACGCATTTATGAATTTTTGGCAAATTGGCACTATTCTACAGTAAATTAGCTTTCAGATCTAATCTTAATTAATAAAATAGTAAAAATAAGCGTTATTAACTAAAAATTCACTGAAACTGCCAAAAAAGAAACTAAACTACTTCAAGTCAAGCACATCTTGCATGTCATAAAGTCCAGCTGGTTTGTTTTTCAACCAGCCCGCAGCTCTTACAGCACCTAACGCGAAGGTCATTCTTGAACTTGCTTTATGAGTTAATTCTAGCCTTTCGCCAGAAGTTGCGAAATATGCGGTGTGTTCACCTACTATATCTCCGCCTCTCATGACCGAATAACCGATTTCATTTTGCGATTTTGCGTGTTCGTCATTGCTTCTATCAAAACGCGCGACTTCATCATGCTGCCAGCCTTTTGCCTCGGCAATAGCTTCACCAATTGCCAATGCAGTCCCTGATGGCGCATCAATTTTATGACGATGATGGGCTTCAAATATTTCAATGTCCATGTCATCACCAAACTTCACAGCCGCAGTCTGCACTAAGTTAAGCAGTAAATTCACACCTACGCTATAGTTGCGAGCAAAAACAATCGGAATGTGTTTCGCTGCTTCATTGAGGGCATCAATATCATCTTGGTTGAGGCCCGTGGTACCAATTACCATTGCGATATTTTTTTCGACCGCTGTTTGCAAGTGGTTGCGCATTCCTGCCGGTAAGGTGAAATCAATTAATACATCAGCATCTTTTACTTCTGTTTCTTTACTAAATGATACATCCGCTGATGCAGCACTGTTTAATTGATTAACCGCTATATCTAAAAGTGGCGAGTTATCACGCACGTACGCGCCCGTTAATGTTGCGTCATTTTTTTTTGAGACTGCTTCTAAAAGTGCAAGTCCCATGCGGCCGTTTGCGCCAAATACACCTATGCGGTTCATATAGTTACCTTATCTATTCTTCTTAGCTGGCTGGATTTTATCGAAAACTCATGTAATAGTCAGGTTAGCTTATAAAAAATACAGAGCTAATTTTAGATTTATTAATAGAACAACAATAATAACAGATAGTCTTTGCATTTAGCCATCTATACATTTAAACTTCTTCCTTTGCGCCGATTTGGTCTTTGGCTTGCGGGCGCTGTTGCAACAGCATTGTCTTTTGAGAATGCAGGCAACTAAATACAGCTAAAAGAAGTATTTGGCTGTGTTATTGGTTATCTAACGAGGAATATGATGCAGCCATCATTTAATAAAACAAAAGCAAAACTTTCTTTGCTGCCGCTTTTGGTGTTTGTCGGCTTATTTTTAGGCGCTGGCTTATACTTACAGTCTCAAGGTGTCGATTACGCCTTCTATCAATTGCCTGCCCCTGTGGCAATTTTACCTGCCATCATGCTGGCTTTTATCTTAAATAGAAATACCATCAACCACAGTGTTGAAACCTTTATTAAAGGTGCGGGCCATAGCAACATCATCACTATGTGTTTGATTTATCTGCTTGCCGGTGCGTTTTCTGCCGTTGCAGGTGCAACGGGTGGTGTCGATGCCGTTGTTAATGCGGGTTTATCACTCATTCCGCCAGCTTTATTACTACCTGGATTATTTTTAATCGCTGCGGTTGTGTCGACTGCAATGGGTACTTCAATGGGGACTATCGGTGCTATTGGCCCGATTGCTTATGCAGTCGCCCAAAAAACAGGCATTGATCCATCATTGATGGCAGGCACGATTGTATCGGGTGCAATGTTTGGTGATAACTTATCAATCATTTCTGACACAACTATTGCTGCAACCCGTACGCAAGGCTGTGAAATGAAAGATAAATTCCGTGAGAACTTAAAAATTGCCTTACCCGCTGCAGCATTAACTATCGGTTTGTTATTCTTCTTAACGCCTGCAGCTGAAGCTGTAGAAACACAAGATTTCGATATTTTATTAGTGTTACCTTATGCCTTTATCTTAGTACTCGCAGTAATGGGCTTTAACGTCTTTGTGGTGCTGTTTAGCGGTATTATCTTCGCTGCACTAATGGGCTTTACTGGCAGCTATGAAGGTGCCAGTTTTGTTAAGGATGTCTATAAAGGTTTTACTGATATGCAGGAAATTTTCTTGCTATCGATGTTTATTGGTGGCCTTTCAGAGTTTATCCGTATTAATGGTGGACTTGATTATATTGCTAACAAAATTCAAGCAATTACGAAAATCATTGCAAAATGGCACCGTAAGGTCGCGGATCAATTAGGTATTGCGGCACTGGTGATGACCAGTAACTTATGTATTGCTAATAATACGGTATCAATCATTGTTGCTGGCCCAATTGCTAAAAAATTAGCGGATGATGGCGAAATTACTGGTAAGCGTTCAGCAAGCTTACTTGATATTTTTGCTTGTGTAACACAAGGCTCACTACCTTATGGCGCACAAGCGTTACTTCTCGGTGCGACTTTCAAAATTAGCCCTTGGCAGGTGTCTACTTCATCTTACTATTGCTTTATTCTTGCCTTTACAGCTGTGGCTGTAATTTGCTTACGTCGGAATAAAGCTTAAGTTAAATAATTTTTGCCAAGATACGCCCAATTTAGGGCGTATCTGCTATAATCCTCCCTTTGTATCCCCTTTACACCATCAATATTGAGATATGAACTTGAAAAAGATCTTTTCTGTTGCTGCGCTATGTGCAGTAAGTACTTCAGGCTATGCCGCTAATTGGAGCTCTACGCAATTACACGTTAATAACGGTGAACACAAAAATCCGTTTTCATTAACTAAGTCAAATACCACGGTTGTTTCATTGCAACACGCTTCTGGTTACGACTATGGCGATAACTTCTTTTTTATTGATTACAGCAATGACGACCGTCAGGATGGCTATCAAGATAAAGACTTTTACGGCGAGTGGTACTCAACATTCAGCTTATCAAAAATCTCTGACAGTGACTTCTCATACGGCGCAATTGCTGATGTAGGTTTAACTGCAGGTTTTAATGCTGCAGGCGATTCTAAAGTTCTTAAGTATTTACCAGGTGTAAAACTTAGCTGGCAGGCACCTGGCTTTAGCTTTTTATCTACTTTATTTACCGCTTATATCGATGACAGTGAAGGCGTAGCACGCGGTGGTGCCCCCACTGAAACAAATAGCTGGATGATTGATGTTGCATGGGGCTACCCATTCACTATCGGCTCACAAAAGTTCAACGTAACGGGCCATGTTGAATACATTGCTGAGCGTGAAAACGAATTTGGCGAAGATGTTAAAGCGTGGATTTTAGCGCAGCCAATCATCACGTGGGATTTAGGTCACGCAATGAGCATGAAGGAAAACACCTTACTGCTAGGCCTTGAGTGGCAATACTGGCACAACAAACTAGGTACAGACACAACTGAATCAGTACCACAACTTCACGTTGAGTGGACGTTCTAACGAGTTACGAGTTACGAGTTACGAGTTATAAGAATTAAAGCCTGTAGTCAGCTAGAATACAGGCTTTGTTTTAATTAAATTGATTAGAAGTCCATTTAGACACATAGCGACCACCTGCAACAGCTATTTTCTCTAAACGGTCGCAGGCACCAAAAGCAACTCCTGAACCAATTTCCTTCGTTGTTTTAGCTATAATCTCATCACCTTTTTTAAGTTGCACATGTAATGTTGCTGATGAGCTTGGTCTCACCGATGGAAAAACCCATCTATGCGAGTTAATTTCAATATATTTCGCTTCAACGACATACTCTGCTTTGGATTTTTCTTGTTGTTCAACTAATGTTACTAAATAATTTTTTGCTGAATCAGTAATCGAATTAGCTAACTTATCAAGCATGACACAATCACGTTGAACTTTATCTGCTTCAACTCCAAGGGCAAAATGCACTGCATTTAACGCTATAGGAGGTGTAGGCTTTAAGGCAATTGCTTGACTTTGCTGCTGTTTGGTGCTTTTACAGGCGGTTAAAGACACTAAAGTACATAGCAAAAAAGTAGGGATAGAATACTTCATATTAATTCCATTTAATTGTTTTTATTATTAAATCAGATAGTTATTTTATGATAATAGACATCGATGAAAAATGAAACAAAAAGAGCTGCGTAAGCAGCTCTGGGAAGATTTAATTACAGTTTACACTGTGGGTTTTTGCCTTTTGCTTTAGCTGCTTTTTGGGCTTTTAATGCATCCGACATATGCTTTTGTAGCTCTTTAATTCGGTTACCCGGTGCTGGGTGAGTCGACATAAACTCTGGGGTGCCGCTACTGCCTGCTGCACTCATATTTTGCCAAAGCGATACTGATTGCTCTGGGTTAAACCCTGCTTTTGCCATTAAATCTAGGCCGACAATATCTGCTTCTGATTCATGTGAGCGGCTAAACGGCAGCACTACACCAAATTGGGCACCTAACCCCAAAGCTTGCATAATTTCGCCGCGATATTGCACATTACCCATATCAAGTGCTGCACCACCAACTTGCAGGCCTGTTTGTAACAGTGCATTTTGTGATACACGTTCATTAGAGTGCTCAGCAATAACGTGTGCTACTTCGTGACCTAGTACTGTTGCAAGTTGGTCTTGGTTTACAGCAACTTTTAATAAACCTGTATGAACGCCAATATAACCACCTGGTAATGCAAATGCATTCGCTGAATCTTCTTCAAACACAACGACTTCCCAAGACTGCTTTGCATACTCGTTAGGTAAAACTGCAATAACATCATCAGCAATACACTTCACATAAGCATTGACACTTGGATCAGTATTAACAGGTTGCGTTTTTTTCATTTCAGCAAAACTTGCTTGACCCATTTGACTCATCTGTTGGTCTGAATATAGCGCGATTTGTGTGCGCCCTGTTGGAGAGGTTTTACAGCCAGCTAAAACAGCGGTGGCTAACACTGCCATGATTAACTTTTTCATACTAGTCCTTCAAATACTTAGTGTAATTTTGATCAATATAGCAAAGCATTGCTTAATTTTATATGAAAATGAACAATCACCCACTCAGTTGTTATTATTTAGTTAATTCTTTTACTTAGCAGGCAAACTAAGTTCACCACAGTGATTCACACTGCTACAATAGTGACCTAATGTTTGATGAATGAGTAAACAATGCCTTCCCCTGAGACTTTAAATAAACGCATTTTATTGCCTTTACTGGCAAGTATTGTCGCGATTACGCCTTTGGCAATTGATTTATATTTACCGGCAATGTTGGTAATCGCTAACGACCTACAAACAACCATGCCAAATGTGCAAATATCACTCAGTATTTATTTAGCGGGTTATGCCCTTGGTATGCTGTTTTTTGGCCCGATAGCCGATGAACTTGGCAGGCGATTACTCGCTAAGGTTGGCTTAGCACTATTTGGTATAAGCTCATTAGCACTGGCGTTTTGTTCTAATATCGAATTATTTTTATCTCTCAGGGCGGTACAAGCATTCACTGGCGCCGCTGCAACGGTCGTTGTGCCGGGTATTATTCGCCACATTTATCGAGAAAACACCGCCAAGGGTATGTCTTACGTATCAATGATCATGATGGTTGCCCCGCTCATTGCTCCTACTCTTGGCTCATTGATCATGGGTATTTCAACCTGGCAGGTCATTTTTATTACCTTAGCTGTCTATAGCTTTGCAATTTTAGCTTTAGTGCAAATTCATTTAATCGATATTCCAATCTTTAAGAGTCAGCAACGTGGCTTGGCACTGTTCTTTAATAGTTATAAAACGGTATTTTCCCGTCGTAGCGCCCTTGCCGATATTGCCAGCTCAATGTTTGCCTCATTTGCATTCTTTTGCTTTTTAACATCGGTACCTTATGTATATCTCGATTTTTTTAAAGTAGATGAGCAATTGTTCGGGGTGTTATTCGCCTTTAACGTGTTGGCTTTAATGTTCGGTAACTTTATGAATACACGTTTAGTGCCGCGCTTGGGTTCTCGTAAGCTTTTATTTATTGGCCTTGCCATTGGCTTCGTTTCTGGTGGGGCATTACTGTTATTCAGTGTGATGCATTTATCATTGTATTTTATCGTTGCAAGCATCGCACCACTGATGATGAGCTTAGGTATTGTAGCGAGTAATGCAGACTCATTGATACTAATGCAGTTTGAGGAAAAGTCAGGTACTGCAACAGCCGTTATTGGTACATTAAGATTCGGCAGTGGCGCTTTAGTTGGCCCTATCCTTGCCTTTGTTCACCCTCAAAGTGCCATTCCATTTTCTGCGATGATGTTCAGCGCACTGATACTTATCTTACTAGTGCAGCTTTGGCATCGAAAACGATACCAATCGACTTAAATATTTAACCATCCTAGCGAGCTAAATGGTCGGTAACTTAACACGATTGCTATCAAAAAAAATGCCTGTAATTAACAGGCATTTTTTATATCTCTTTAAAGCTTATTCAGCTTCTTTCGATACCATAACCATTGCTGGACGTAATAAACGGCCATTTAATGTATAACCTTTCTGCATTACTGCAAGAACAGTATTAGGTGCTACATCATTGCTTGGCTGAATTGACATTGCTTGATGGAATTCAGGATTAAATTGCTCACCTTGAGGGTTAACAATTTCAACACCGAATTTTGATACTGCATCATTAAAGCTTTTAACTGTCATCTCGATACCTTCAAGGACAGGCTTAAGCTGCTCATTTTCTTTATCAGAAAACTCAATAGCACGCTCTAGGTTATCGATAACTGGTAGTAATTCGTTAGCAAACTTTTCAAGTGCAAACTTATGTGCTTTTTCTACATCTTGAGCGGCACGGCGACGCATGTTCTCAACATCTGCTGCAGCACGAACAACACTGTCTTTTTGGTCGTTAATCGTTTGTTTAGCTGCCTCTAGTTCGCTGTGTAGTAATGCAATTTCAGCTTCAGGGCTCATTTCTTCGCCATCAACTTGCTCAGCTGCTTTTTCTGCAGCTTCTACTTCAGCTTGCATTTGCTCAAATTCTTCGTTTAGTTCAACTTCTTGCTCTGGTGATTTTGTCTGCTCAGACATAGCTTACATGCTCCAATTCTTTACAACTGCGGTAATTATGGGGATTGAATTAAAAGATTCAAGAGGCTGATGAGCCGATTAACTTAAATTCTTGGATGATTGCTTCTATTTGCGCTGATTTTGGACAAATTACACAAAATCGACTCTGGTATTCATGGTTATTAAAATATGGAACGCTGATCACCATCAGCTCATTACAATCTGTAAATGGTAATTGTTCTGTATTTAAAACCGATAAACCATTTTTAAATGCGAGTTTATCTTCAACAAAATTTAAAAATGATACACCTATATTTAAACTGGTCTGGCAATCAACTTGGCGGTAAAGGTAGTTTTCACCCACTACAATGCTATTGTCTGAACCAAGCTTTTGACTTAATTGCCGAGTCCATTGTGTCAGTGAGTCATGGCAATTATGTGGTGCAGTGCCTGCCATTGCCTGCATACGATATAAACCTTCCATTAAGGTTTGCTGGCTAAATACAGTATTGAGCCAAGTGGCAAACTGATAGCGAACGGCATCAGATGAGTCTTCAGGTTTGGTAATACAAATATTATGGCTCTGCCCTGCTCTATCGATGAGTAGAATAAGCCAATTACTACCATCAAAATCTAGCACCTCTACTCGGAAAACCAGCTGTGAGCTGACTTGAGGTAATCCCACACAGCAACACACTTTATAGCGTTGACTTAAACCATGGGCAAGCTCAACTAATTGTGCTTGTTCAGGCTGCCAATATGTTGCGATTTCAGGCAGAGCAAAAAACTCTGTGAGCCAATAATCAAACCCAGCATTGGTAGGCACACGGCCTGCTGAAGTATGGGGCGAATATAATAAGCCCACTTTTTCAAGCCGTGCCATTGCATTACGCACTGTAGCTGAACATACTGCCATACCTTTTTGTTTGGCAATACGAGTTGAGGCAACAGGCTGACCTTCTCCATTACAGTAAAGGCTCATTACAGCTGAAAAAATTTGTTGGTCACGCGGATTTAATTTCATAATTTATTCATTTAGCTTCTTGCCAGTGGATATTTGGGCGCATCAAGTTTATTTCAAGTTATTTTCAAAGCATTAATTTTTAATGTAATCTAGCGATATGAAAGTTTAAGTGCAAATAACATGGATTCACCGTTTAAAACCATAGGTCTAATTGGCAAACCTAATCACAGTGCCGCGGCTGCCACACTTGGTCGCTTGCACACATTCTTGCGTGCGTTAGGATTTGAAGTACTAGTAGAACAACGCACTGGCCGCCAGCTTGAAGACGTACCTGCTGAAAACCTAGTTAAATTGGTAGATTTAGGTGAACGTGCAGACTTAGCCATAGTAGTGGGCGGCGATGGCAATATGCTTGGTGCAGCAAGAGTTTTAGCACGTTTTGATGTAGCCGTAATAGGTGTAAACCGTGGCAATTTAGGCTTTTTAACCGATTTAAACCCTGAAGGTTTCGAAGCCAGCCTTGAACAAGTGCTAAGTGGCCAATTCCTCGAAGAAAAGCGCTTTTTGCTTGAAGTTGAAGTATATCGTCATGCTGAACTAAAAAGTGCGAATTTGGCGGTTAATGAAGCTGTATTACACGCCGATAAAGTCGCTCATATGATTGAGTTTGAAGCCTTTATAAACAACGATTTTGTGTTCTCACAGCGCTCTGATGGATTAATTGTATCAACGCCAACGGGTTCAACAGCTTATTCACTTTCTGGTGGCGGTCCTATTTTAACTCCAGAGCTGAACGCAATTTCACTTGTTCCGATGTTCCCGCACACTCTATCAAGCCGTCCCCTTGTGGTTGATGCGGATAATGAAGTGCGCTTAAAACTTAGTCTTGAAAATACCGATAGCTTACAAGTCAGCTGCGACAGTCATGTAGTTTTAGCTGTGTTACCTGGTGATGAAGTGGTGATAAAAAAAGCAGATAAAAGACTGCGTTTAATACATCCAAAAGAGTACTCTTACTACAACGTACTGAGAAAAAAGTTAAACTGGGGAAGCCGCTTATTTTAAGCGGCTTTTTTATCTTAAATGATTGCCAAGGCGCAGTGATTAGCGCAAAATAATCAAACTTAATGCTGTATTTTTTTAAGGATTATAAGGCAAAATGAGCTATATCGTTTTTCTTGCTCTATTATTACTGATCACCTTACTAGGTTGCTACTGGATGGTTGAGAGCAACCGTCGTAAAGCTATTGAAGCTGAAAAAAAACACTTTAATCAGCGAGTAAAAAAAATCAACAATGATTTTAAGGATAAATTAATTGATTTTAGCGAAAGTAAGATAATTCGTCCGAAGAATATTCAACGCTTAAGTATGATCACCAGCAATTATTTTGTTGTTCAAGCTCATAATGAAGAAAACCTGACCTACCTTGAGTACATTAGCGATTTACTGCTCAACACTATCATTATGGAAGCCAGCAAAGCACAAAGCCCTGAGCAGATTGATCAGCTTGCAGACAGACTACAATATTTTATGGCTGAATTACCTTACAATGGCATTGAATATAACAAATCGTTTTACCAAGAAGCCCTACCATCACTGATTGAAGTAATTAAATATCAGCCTCCAGTGGATTTACAAGACGATCAGCTGCCAGCCCAGAGCACACAAGCGCCAGATGATTCCACACCACAAAATCAACTGTCAGAATTAAGCAAAGCTTAAAAATTTAATTTGCAAAACCCGAAAACACTGTATAAATTAACAGTTAATTAGCTGGATGGATAAACAGTATGTTAATCGGGTTAGAAATTAAAAACTTTGCCATTGTAAGTAATTTAAGTACTGAGTGGCACAATGGTATGACAGCCATTACAGGTGAAACAGGTGCGGGGAAATCAATTGCAATTGATGCCCTCTCTTTATGTTTAGGCGAACGCGCTGATGCTGGTGCTGTTCGCCCAGGTACTGATCGTGCAGAAATTTGTGCACAATTTGATATTAGCCAACTCCCTCTTGCCCAACACTTTTTAGAGCAACATTTACTTTCAAACAGTGAAGGCGAATGTTTACTACGCCGTGTTATTTGCAAAAATGGCCGCAGCAAGAGCTATATTAATGGCAGCTCAGTTACAGCTGCACAGTTAAAAGAGTTAGGTCAGTATTTAATTTCTATTCACGGACAACATGCCCATCAGCATTTATTAAAAGCTGAACATCAATTACATCTGCTTGATGCCTATGCTGGCCACAATCAATTATTAGCTGATGTTAAAGAACGCTATAAAGCCTACCAAGCATTACTCAAAGAGTTTAACCAGCTTGAGCAACAACAACAGCAACAAGCCGCTCAAAAGCAATTACTTGAATATCAAGTAGCTGAGCTAGATGAATTTGCCCTGCAACCTGGCGAGTTTGAAGAGATTGAAGCTGAGCATCACAAGTTAAGCCATAGTCAAACCATCTTAGAGTCATGCCAACGTGAGCTACAACACTTATACGAAAGTGATGAACAAAGTGCTTGTTCGTTATTGCAACACAGCGCACAGCAATTTGCTGAGCTTGCGAACTACGATGAAAGCTTATCAAGTATTGCATCACTACTAAGTGAAGCTGCAGTGCAAGTTGAAGAAGCAAGTCGTGAAATTCGCAGCTATGTTGATGTTACTGACTTAGATCCTGCCCGTTTAGATGAAGTAGAAACCCGCTTAGCAGGTGCTATGGACCTTGCCCGTAAACATCACATAAAACCTGAAGAGCTTGTTAAATTTCATCAGTCGATTGCAGAAGAATTAGCATCAATCAGCTATAACAGTGACCGCCTTGTTGCTCTTGAAAGCGAAATTAGTTCTGCCCTTAAGCAATACAAACAAGCAGCTCAACTATTGAGTGAAAGCCGTCATAGTTACGCTGAGACACTTAATCAGCTAATCAGCGATAGTATGGCGAATTTATCTATGGAAAACGGCAAATTTGCGATTGATATTCAACAAACTACCGATAAAGCACCAAGTGCAATGGGCTTTGATACGGTTTCGTTTTTGGTGTCGACGAACCCAGGTCAACCAATGCAAGCCCTCTCTAAGGTAGCCTCTGGGGGTGAGTTATCACGTATTAGTTTAGCTATTCAGGTTATTATTGCTCAACGTGTTACTACGCCTACACTGATTTTCGATGAAGTAGATGTGGGGATTTCAGGCCCAACCGCCTCTGCTGTCGGCAAGCTTTTACGCCAACTAGGTAAATCAACTCAAGTTATTTGTGTGACTCACCTTCCGCAAGTTGCTAGCTCTGGGCATCAACAATTTTTTGTAGCAAAAGAAATTGCAAATGGCGAAACCTTTACGCAAATGAATAAACTTTCAAAAGATGGTCGTATTGATGAAATTGCACGACTACTCGCAGGCGATAACATTAGTAAAATGGCAAGAGCTAATGCCAAAGAGCTTATTAGCGCACATGCATAAATTGGTAGTTAAGTCTGTTTAGAGTTTAGAGTTTATAAATGAATATTAAAAATATATTTACTGTTGTGATACTTGGATTGATTACGCTAAGTTCAAGCCATACTCAGGGTGCTACTACAAATTCAGCTTATCAAAGTACGCAATTATTCATTATTTTATTTGAATGTATATTAGTTGCACTCCCTACAACCGCTTTTTTGTTGGTTGTTTGGAGTCGCTGGAAACATTTGCGTTTTAAACAGTTGCTACAAGCCGTGTTAAATTCATCTTTGATTTTAATGCTACTTAGCATGGTAACAGTTACTCAGTTAACACAAGGCTTATCGTCATGGTTAATTTTTTTAGCAATCAGTCATACATTACTTGTTGGTATTAATTATTTATTTCTTAGACAGCATTCTAATAAAGTAAAAAATACCCTTACAGGCTGCTGGTAATAGAATCAACGTTAGTTTTATAAAAAATCGCGAAGCTTTTAACACTTCGCGATTTTTACATAACTTGGCAATAATTAATCTATCTCACTGGCATAGTTAAACAAGTTCATTAATAAACGATCCGCCATACTTGTCACTTTTGGGCCTTGTGTAATATTTTCTAATTTATATTGAATTGTTAGCATTCCACTATCAGCCAAGATAATATCGCCTGTAGCAGGGTCTTTTACGATAGTTGGCAAGCCTTGTTGGTTTACAGCTAAGACTTGGGCCCCCGCAGGCATCTCTGAAAAATAACCTCTTGCTGTACCTGATTGATAAAACTCAATTACCTCTCCAAATGGTCCTGCGAACATTCTTTGCTGTGCTTTGGTACTCTCTCCTGCTGGATTAGGCATACTTGGTCCATCAATGTAACCTTCTGCTGTTACTTTATAACCCCATCTTGTGTATATTTTTTCCTCTGGGTAATCAGCATCACCAGCAATAATGGCAACATTACCTTTCTTTAATGACCAATTATAGGCTTCATCGAGCTCTGCATCTGTAAAATTACTTAACCTGAAACTACCAATAAAAAAGATATCGGTGTTGTAATTATTTAACGCTTCCTCTGTAATTGAATTTGCCGCTGCAAAATCATGATTTATTGATAGAGGTTTACGAACAACACCATTTTCACTGAAATTGTCTGTACTAGTTAACTTTTCTAGGGCCCAAAGCATTAGCAAGCCGTTAAGCGTATACCCTTGCCAAGTGGCTTGTCTGTTTTGGTCAATGCTAGTGATGACTATCGATTCTGGCTCAGTGCTACATGTATACTTTTTATTATAGCAAGCAACTGGTTTTATCGTATCCATAGCTAAATCATTGACACGCACTGGGAATGAACCTACTTCACAAGTATTACCAGTTTCGATAGATGCCTTATAAAGTTTGGTAAGATTGAAGTGTCCTTGATCATTAATTACTTCACGAGAAATCAATAATTCACCGTTTTGATCTACCGCAGCGCCTGTTACAGTTACTAACCCATGATTTGATATTCGAGTTAATTGTAATGTTGATAAATCAAGTGAGAAGATACTTTTAGAAGAGATCAAATAAATCTTTGAATCTTTTATAACTATGTCGCCCCGAAGGATATCAGAGCTGCTACCATAACCCGTCATTTCACCTACGTACTGAGTCTCTCCTGAATCAGGGTAGATAATGTAAAACTTGCTACCCTTTGAGCCATACATAACATCTCGCTCAGGATCATAAGCAAGTCTTGTCATTGGGCTGCTACGACCAACTTCTACGTGCTCACCAGTTGCCATATCCACATATGCAAGTTTGGTATATTTAAATTTATTACCTTTAATCGGTAACCCTTTTAGTTCTTCATCGGTCAAATTTAAAGAGCCAGGATCTAACTGATATGTTAGTGGTCTAGGGGCTGATACATAATATAAACGGTTACGAGTACTATCAAACGCCATAGCTGCTGAGGAAAACTTAGCTTTCGAATGAATCGCAGCACTTTGATCTTGTTCATTCAAGGAAAAGACAATCCCTAAGTCACCTCGCCCAGAATTAATTCCATATAGCTCACCGGTACACGTATTTGCATAGACACCCGACGAAAGTACAGTGCAAAGTGTCATTATCGATAACATAGAGATTTTCATTTTATATTCACCTAAAAAGATAAAATCAAACTTATTTACTAACAATTAAAAATAAAAAGTTAGCAAATATTAATTTATATATATAGCACAAGGTAAATACTTACTTTTAAATCACAACAAAACAATAGGAAAATTTTGATTTTAACAACAATCCATAATAATCAATAATTAAAAATGATAAAACAAAAATAAAGTAACAAAAAAGAACCATTCGAAAGCAAGACTTTAAAATCAAGGCAGCGCTGTAAATAAATCATAAAATATGCGTACACATCAATTTAAATTTAAATCAGATTAAAAAGAAAACTAAACACTACTATTATTTATTAGAATGAATTTATGATGGGAGACGATTTATATAAATTACCATCGTGAAGTAAATGACTTCACGATAGTTTAAATAAGGATAATTAATCTATATCACTTGCATAGTTAATTAAGTTTAAGAATAGCCGTTCGGCCATGCTAGTTACACCTGTACCTGGAGTGTAGTTCTCAACTTTATCTTGAGTGTTAACAATACCATTATCAGATAATAGAATATCGCCAGTTTCTGAGTCCATAACAATTGTAGGCAGACCATCTTGATTAACTGCTAATACTTGACTACCTGCTGGCATTTCAGAGAAATAACCTTTCGCACCACCCGCTTGATAAAAACTCGTTACACCACCAAATGGGCCAGCAAAAATAGCCTGCTGAGCATGAGTACCCACACCATCAGGGTTTTGCGTATTTGGGCCGTCGACATAACCATCACGCGTGACAGTATAGCCCCACTTCGCATACACTTTTTCATTCGGCAAGTCAGAGTCAGCTGCAATAATAGTTACGTTACCTGGTTTCTTTGACCAATTGTATAGCTCTGAAACTTCAGCATCTGTGAAATCTGTATCATGAAAACTCCCCACAAAAAAGATATCTGTGCCATAAGAATCGATTGCAGCTTCTGTAATAGAGTTTGCAGCGGCAAAGTCATGATTAATTGTAAGTGTTTTATTTACAATTCCACCTTCACCAAAATTTGCTGCACTCTTAAGTTTTGCGACAGGTTTATCAAATAAATAAGCATTCAATGTGTAATTTTGCCAAGTCGCTTTTCGTTGCTTATCAATACTCGTGATAACAACTGACTCTGCACCGGTACTACAGGTTGGTTTGGTATAACAAGCAACTGGTTTAAGTGTGTTTAACGCTAAATCATTAATACGCATAGGATACGTACCCATTGCACATGTTTTACCCGTTTCAATTGATGCTTTATACAGCTTAGTTATATTGTAATTACCTTGATCGTTAATAACTTCTCGAGCAATAATCAGCTCACCATTTTGATCAAGCGCAGCACCGGTCACTGTCGTTAAACCATGTTCAGATTTTTTCGTTAACTCAAGTGTAGAAAGGTTCAAAGAGAAAATGCTTGTTGCAGAAACTAAATAAACTTCTCCGTTTTTAACAACCATATCACCACGAAGAATATCTGAACTATTCCCATAGCCAGTCATATTACCTACAAACTGGGTTTCACCAGAATCTGGGGAAATAATATAAAACTTACTGCCTTTAGAGCCGTAGATAACATCACGATTTGGATCATAAGCTAATCGAGTCATCGAATTAGAGCGACTAAACACTGTGTGCTCATTTGTATCCATATCAACGTAAGCGAGACGAGTATACTTATACTTTTCACTTTTAATTGGCAGGTCAGCTAGTTCATGACTTGCTAGATTAAATTCAGTTACATCAAGCTTATACGAAAGCGGTCGTGGAGCTGAAACGTAATAAAGTCGGTTTCTTGTACTATCAAATGCTATAGCTGCTGACGAGAAAGCAGCTTTTGAATGAATCGCTGCACTTTGCGTATGTTCATCAATAGAAAAAACGAAACCTAAATGGCCTCGACCAGAGTTAATACCATACAGCTCGCCTGTGCAGCTATTTGCCGAAGCATCTGCAGCCACGGCTCCGCATACCATCAATATTGACAGGATAGATTTTTTCATTGTATTTCACCTGAAGAATTAACTAAAACTTTATCATTAACAGAAATAGCAAATAAATTATTTACTATTAATTTAATGGAGCATAAATTATCCAAATCTAGATTTTAGGATTCCGTAGGTTGAATACAATCAGAAATTTTTGATACTGAGACAAAAAGATGAAAAACCATAACATCTCAGGTGTTACTGAATTAAGGATAAAACTTTATCATTAATTGAAGTTTTGTTGTGATAAACGCTAACTAATAACTCCATAATTTGCACACATTTGCTGGTTAGTATAAGCACACTTTAAGCTTATTCTAACTGCAAATGAAATACTCTTTACTTATCGCTACATGTTTACTGTCTTTTTCCTGTGTAGCAACCTCACTACCAAGCTCTCTATTAAATCAAGTCACTGACCTTGAGAACCAAGGCAAGCTCATTGAAGCGCTCACTATTCTAGAGCAATACAAAGATAAAAATAGCGCTACATCGAGCCCTGTAATTGTGATGGCACAAGCGCCTCTGTTACGTAAACAAGGTCATTACAATAAAGCGATTGAACTATTATCGCCATTACAAAAGCTTGCTAGTTTAAGCAAAAAGGACCAATACCACATCCAAAAAGAGTTGGGGATCAACTATCGTCGCCAATTAAAAACAATAGAAGCAAAAAAACACTATATGGCAGCCTTAGCGCTTGCAAACGAGCTTGAAGACAAAAACCTACAAGCACAAAGCCATAGCAATTTGGGTTCACTATACGACACACTAAATGATCTTGAACAATCAATGCATCATCAGGTAAAAGCACAAGCGTTATTAGAAAACAGCGATAATTATGAACTTGTTGCCACTAACTTTTATAACTTAGCAAACCTTGCTCACAGGCTTGATGACCTCACGCAATCTGAGTACTTCTATAAAAAAGCACTCGAGTTTGATATTAAAACCAAAAACCAAATGAATATTGCTGATACCAGTTTACAACTTGCCAAGCTGGTGTATAAACGAGGCGATTTAGAGCAGGCTCTTCCCTTATTAAATAACGCCTTTACCCGTTTAGCCGACGTCAAAGCCTATGAAAATATGGCGACGGCGAAGCATACGTTAATGCAATTGTATTTGAAAATAGGCAACCAGCATATGGCTCTCAGTAGTGCTGAGTCTGGGCTCAATGCAGCACTTAAATCTGGCTCGGCGTTAAGTAAGATCTACTCTTACTTTAATTTAATTGAATTGCATTTAGTCCTTAAAAACCCTGAGCTAATTGGTCTTTATTTAAGTCGAACAAAAGAGTTGTTACTAGGTATCAATAACCGATTATTGAATCAAAAGCAGCACGGCTATACCGCAATTTATGCTGAATTGATAGGTGATTACAAGCTAGCAGCTGAGCAGCTAAAGCTTGAAAATGAACTGGCCGAGTCTTTGTTTGAAGAACATCTAAATCAAGCTGTCGAAAAGAATAAAAAGCAATTAACAGCAATCGAACAACAGCAACGAATTGATGATGAAATACAAAAAAACAAACTCGCAACTGCACAAATGAATAACCAGCGACTAGAAAAACAGATTTGGTTGTTGTCTGCTGGTATTGTTTTGTTGTTTAGTATCCTTGCGTTAGTACTCTATTACTTCAAGCATAGAAAAGCGTTATTTAAAGCCAAGCTTTATCAATATAACTTAATTGAAAAAGACAAAATGCTCGCTGATATCTCTCATGAATTACGCACCCCATTGAGCGTATTGAAACTGCATATAGAAGCACTCGAGCTCGACATACAAGAAAACCGCGATCTCGCCTACAGCAAAATTAATGGCAAGATAGCACAACTTAATAACTTAATTTCAGATGTATATCAGTTATCGCAAGCTGAAAATAAAACCCTTACATTGAACCTTCAACAATATAATGCCGCACAAATTTTTGCTGAATACGAGCAAGACATGCGCCGTTATGTTTGCAGCCATCAGCTAACTTTTTTGGCTGACATTGTTATTGCTAATGATGTTGAGATCACGGTAGATAAACAAAAACTCGACCAAATCCTCAACAATATTTTTACTAATGCGTGTCTATATACAGACACCCCAGGCCATGTTCGCCTAAAGGTGAGAGCGAATAAACAAGAGCTGTTTATACAAGTCGATGATACTTCTCCGGGTGTAGGTAAAGCTCATATAGGCAAGCTCTTTGACCGTTTATATCGTGTTGAAGAGTCTCGTAGCCGCGCATCAGGAGGCTCAGGTTTAGGGTTATCAATTTGTCAGAGTTTTGTCGAATTGATGTCAGGTACTATTAACGCATTACCGGGTAAGTCAGGTGGCTTATGTATTAGAATCTTACTGCCTTTAGGTAATAAATAAGCCTCTCCATTTTTCCACCACATTTTATTGCTTAAATAGCACTATAAACTACTGTGGAATGGAACCATGTCAGAGTCATTAAAGCACGCCCAATGGGCAAAATCTATTGAGCGTAAACATCGCCAAAGCAATGTTAAAAAAACCAAAAAGTCCCCACTGCCAATTTATGCGGCCCTTGCCAGCATGCTGTTAAGTGCAGCACTCTATTATGCAAGCTACGAAAAGCCAATAGAGTACCCTCCACTGTCTGAAGCTGCAAAACAACGTATTTCTCAGTTTTTTGCAAAGCAATTTTTACTAGGCCAGTGGCGATTAGATCAAATTAAGTACTCAACTGATGCGATTCAGGTCTATGTACGAACGCCCTATTCGATAGCCCTTGAAGGTGAAGCGCTTAGCCAATATTTACATTACGCGCTGTGCCCTGTCCCTAGCAAACAAATTTGGCAAGATATTCAAGCAAGGGAATTATCAGTGTATGTGTTTACCCATTCGATTCGAAAAGGTGAACGTACAGTGTGTAATTAATAGTAAAGGCGATGAACGCCAAATCAATTGATTTGACGTTCATCATAGCGATAGCCTGCACCATAAACGGAAGCGACTATCTTAGGAGAGAACTGTAAATTCTTCAGTTTTTTACGAATATTTTTGATGTGACTGTCGATTACGCGGTCGGTAATATCAAAGTTATTGGGCTGAATGTGATCAAGTATCTGCTGCCTTGAAAAAACACGCTTAGGGGCTTTGTACAAAAGCTTGAATACGTCAAATTCTACTTTAGTTAAACCCAAAGACACGCCCTTTATTTCAACTTCAAGCGCATCTTCGTTTAAGCAAATAGTAGCAGGCGTTTCAACAGTTTCCTTGCTAATAGATACTGGCGTGCAGCGTCTTAAAATAGCTTTAACACGCATCACCAGCTCTGCACCGCTAAATGGTTTACATACATAGTCATCTGCGCCATGTTCTAACCCTTTTAACCTATCAGCTTCTTCGACTTTAGCGGTTACCATAATAATAGGCACCATTGAAAAAGCGCGGATCTGCTTCATGCATTCCACGCCATCTAAATTAGGTAACATTACATCTAGAATTATTGCATCTGGATTTTTTTCTTTAACCCACGACACCACAGCACTGCCATCAGTGATGTGGTGAGTAGTAAAACCAGATGCATTAAAGAACAACAGTACTTGTTCTGCAATATCTAAGTCGTCTTCAACGACTAATATCTGCGGCATTTTTATTTCCGTTTTATATTTTTTTTATTGTTTTCAGTTGTTGCTTCACCATCGCTTTAAGGGCGTCTGATAAGGTTTCATCTAGTAAAACCATAGTCAGAATATCGTGCAGGTCTTCACTATTCATGACCTCATTGAGTAAATCATTTTCAGATTTTGAATTCGGCTGAAAAAAGCTTAACTGCTCGTTATTAGTGTGTTCGCAAAACATTTTCTTTTTATCCATGTTGTTAGCATCAAATATTCAGATGGGCTTCTGCCTCTGATAGACATTTAAACGCAACAATGTGGAGTAAATATGGAGTTAATACGAAATAATGAACTTTTATATTCTACTGTAGAATTCATTCGAAGATTGTAGGTAATAAGCGCTATTTTTTCATTATCTTTCTGGATCTTGCTTAAATTCTCATAACAAGAAATAAGTATATTTTATGGCAGGTAATAAAAAAGCAAGCTAGGTAGCTTGCTTTTATAAATATTAAATGAACCCCTTAGGATTAAACTTCCAAATAATCCATAATCCCTTCTGCGGCGTTTCGGCCTTCGAAAATAGCGGTTACCACTAAGTCTGAGCCGCGAACAATATCGCCACCAGCAAAGATTTTAGGGTTCGTTGTTTGATGGGTAAATTCACCTTTTTCTGGTGCGTTGATGCCACCCCAATGATTGATTTCAACACCGTACGGCTCTAACCAATCCATTATATGAGGTTTAAAACCAAAAGCCATTAGCACTTTGGTAGCTTCAATAACATGTTCAGAGCCGGCAACTTCTTCAGCACGACGACGACCATTTTCGTCCGGCTCACCAAGCTGGGTTTTCACCATCTTAACGCCAGCAACTTTACCTTGCTCGTCAACAACAATGCCTTTCGGCTGTACGTTGAAGGTAAATTCTACCCCCTCTTCACGAGCATTTTTAACTTCACGCTTAGAGCCTGGCATATTTTCTTCGTCACGACGATAAGCACAAGTTACTTTTGCAGCACCTTGACGAATAGAGGTTCTCACACAGTCCATTGCTGTATCACCACCGCCTAACACGACAACTTTTTCGTTCGCCATATCGAGATAAGCTTGTTTGTCTTCTGCATAGCCCATAACACGGTTTGTGTTACCAATTAAGAACGGCAGTGCATCAAACACACCATCAGCATCTTCATTCTCAAGCCCTGCACGCATACTTTGATACGTACCGACACCTAAGAAAACGGCATCATATTCGGCCAAGATTTCATCAAGAGTAATATCAACGCCAACTTCAGTGTTTAGCTGAAACTCGACACCCATTTCAGTGAAAATTTCACGACGCTTTTGCATTACTTCTTTTTCAAGTTTGAATGAAGGAATACCAAATGTAAGAAGGCCGCCAATTTCAGGGTGACGGTCAAACACCACAGGTTTTACACCGTTACGCACTAAAATATCCGCACAACCTAAGCCTGCCGGACCAGCACCAATGATAGCCACTTTTTTGTCAGACCAAACCACATACGACATATCTGGTTTCCAGCCCATCTTAAAAGCGGTATCTGTGATGTACTTTTCGATATTACCGATAGTGACAGCACCAAACTCTTCGTCAAGTGTACAAGAGCCTTCACACAAGCGGTCTTGTGGGCACACTCGACCACACACCTCTGGTAAGCTGTTTGTACGATGAGACAACTCTGCCGCTTCTAAAATACGGCCAGTACGAATTAATTTTAACCACTGTGGAATATAGTTATGTACTGGGCATTTCCATTCACAGTAAGGGTTACCACAATCTAAACAGCGATCCGCCTGTGAGTTAACTTGCGTCTCAGAAAACGGCTCGTAAATTTCTACGAAAGATTGTTTACGCGCTGAGATTGGCTTTTTACGCGGATCAACACGTTGTACATCGATAAATTGGTATACATTTTCGCTCATACTACCCCCTTACTGAGCCTGAACACGAAGCTCTGCGCTGCTGCGCGCTCGGTGCCCAAGTAAACTTTTTACATCACTAGATTTTGGCTTAACTAATTTAAACATCGGAATGTATAAATCGAAGTTAGCTAAAATCTGCTCAGCGCGGTTTGAGCCTGTAAGTTCTAAATGCTCAGCAATTAGACCGCGTAAATGTTCTTGGTGTGATGCCAACCCTTCAAGCGTGACAATCTCAACAAGTTCAGGGTTAATGCGTTTTTCAAAGTCATTACCTTCGTCAAGAATATAAGCAAAACCGCCTGTCATACCAGCACCAAAGTTGATACCCACTTTACCAAGTACGCAAACAACACCACCTGTCATGTATTCACAACCATTGTCACCCACGCCCTCTACAACCGCTTGGACGCCTGAGTTACGAACTGCAAAACGCTCACCGGCACAGCCTGCGGCAAATAATTTACCGCCCGTTGCACCATATAAACAGGTATTACCGGCAATGGTCGCTTTGTGGCTTTCGAAAGAAGAACCCAGCGGTGGGCGAATTACTAGCTTACCGCCAGCCATTCCTTTACCAACATAGTCATTCGCATCACCAACAAGCGTCATTTCAAGACCACCTGCATTCCACACACCAAATGATTGACCTGCTGTACCATGGAGCTCAATAGAAACAGGATCAGCAGCCATACCTTGGTTACCATGTTTTGACGCAATATAACCCGATAGCATAGCCCCTACTGAGCGGTCTGTATTGCAAATACGGTTAACCAGCGAGATACCTGATTTTTCATCAATTGCTTGCTTCGCTTTTTCAAGTAAGGTTTCGTTTAGCTGACCTAAGTAGTGTGAGCTATTAGGCACACTACAATACAAGGTTTCACCCGTTGGGTTGTTTGGTACGGCAATAACTGAAGACAAATCAACTTTCTTTTGTTTCTCTGTCTTGCCTTCAATTGCTTCAAGTAAGTCCAAACGACCTATTAAATCTGTTAAGCGAGTTACACCAAGGCTTGCCATAATTTGGCGCGCTTCTTCGGCAATAAACTTAAAGTAGTTCATCGCCATTTCTGGCAGACCATGATAATGCTTTTGACGCAGCGTATCGTCTTGCGTTGCAACACCGGTCGCACAGTTATTTAGGTGACAAATACGTAGGTATTTACAACCAAGAGCTACCATAGGCCCAGTACCAAAACCAAAGCTTTCAGCACCTAAAATAGCCGCCTTAATGATATCTAGACCCGTTTTAAGGCCACCATCTGTTTGTAGACGAATACGGTGACGTAAACCATTTTCTACTAACGCCTGTTGAGTTTCAGCAAGACCAAGCTCCCAAGGACTACCTGCATACTTAACAGAAGTGAGCGGGCTTGCACCTGTGCCACCGTCATAACCAGCAATGGTAATCAAATCGGCATAGGCTTTAGCTACACCTGTTGCGATAGTACCTACACCTGGTTCAGAAACTAGTTTCACAGAAATAAGTGCATCTGGATTTACTTGTTTTAAATCGAAAATAAGCTGAGCTAAATCTTCAATCGAGTAAATATCGTGATGTGGCGGAGGCGAAATCAAAGTCACACCCGGCACTGAATAACGTAATTTTGCAATATACGGCGTTACTTTTTCACCCGGTAATTGACCACCCTCACCTGGTTTTGCACCTTGCGCAACTTTAATCTGAATTACATCAGCGCTACGTAAGTAATGTGGTGTTACACCAAAACGACCTGAGGCAACCTGCTTAATACGCGAGTTTTTCTCTGTGCCGTAGCGAAGCTTGTCTTCACCACCTTCACCCGAGTTTGAGCAACCACCTAAACGGTTCATTGCAATTGCGAGTGCTTCATGCGCTTCTGGCGATAACGCACCAATACTCATTGCTGCAGAGTCAAAACGTTTGAACAGCTCAGTTGCAGGTTCAACATCATCAACACTCACACCTGTATCAGGGATCTTGACTGCCAACATGTCACGTAAATTGGTGATCGGGCGGTTATTTACTAAATCAGCATACGCTAAGTAATCTTTGTAATCCCCAGAGCGTACTGCTTTTTGCAGTGTTTGAATAACATCTGGGTTATAAGCATGGTACTCACCACCATGAACATATTTTAATAATCCGCCATGGCTCAATAATTTACGCTTACTAAAGGCCAGCTTATGAAGCTTACGTTGGTCATCATCAAAATCTGTAAAACAAGCCCCTTTAATACGACTAGCTACACCGTTAAAACAGGTTTCTACAACCGCATCTGATAAACCAACTGCCTCAAATAACATTGAACAGCGGTACGAAGCGACAGTACTGATGCCCATTTTCGACATGATTTTATACAGACCTTTGTTAATCGCATTACGATACGCAAGCGTTACTTCGCAATAGCTCTTATTCAGGGTCTTGTTATCGCTCATTGCAACTAATGATTCATAAGCAAGGTACGGATAAATTGCCGTTGCACCAAAACCAAGTAATACCGCAAATTGATGCGCATCACGGACACTGCCCGATTCGATGATGATATTAGATTCACAACGTAAGTTATTATCTACTAAACGCTTTTGAATTGAACCAACCGCCATCGCCGCAGGAATCGGTAAATGCGTTTCGCTAAAGTTACGATCACTTAAAATAAGCATGACACAGCCTGACGCCGCTTTTTCTTGTGCTTCATCACAGATACGTGTGATTGCTTTTTCTAAGCCTTCTTCTGCGGTGTAAGTGATATCAATTTTACAGTAGCTGTAGTGCTCATCGTCAGCATTGATCAGCTGTTGCATATCAGCGTACATCAAAATTGGCGTATCAAACTGTAAACGCTTAGCATGGCCGGTGGTTTCGTTAAATACGTTTTGCTCACTACCAATACAGGTTGCTAGTGACATAACGTGATTTTCACGAAGTGGGTCAATCGGTGGATTCGTTACTTGCGCAAACTTTTGTCGGAAGTAATCAAACAGTGAGCGATGGCCTTCTGACAGTACCGCAAATGGCGTGTCATCACCCATAGAACCCGTTGCTTCTTGACCATTTTCACCCATAACACGAATCACGCTATCAAGTTCTTCGTTGGTATAGCCAAACATTTTTTGATACTTAAGCAGTGTTTCGTCATCAAAAGAACGGTTACCCGCATCTTTTTCAGATAACTGTTCAAATGGCGTTAAACGCTTAACGTTTGCCTCTAGCCAGGCTTTATATGGGTGGCGAGATTTAAGGTCTTGGTCAATCTCATCTGAATGCCATATTTTCCCTTGATGAGTATCAATAACTAACAGCTCACCTGGTCCGACACGGCCTTTTTCAACGACTTCGTCTGGTGCGTAATCCCAAATGCCCACTTCAGAGGCAAGCGTGATAAATCCATCTTGGGTAATTACATAACGCGCCGGACGCAAGCCATTACGGTCAAGGTTACAAGCCGCGAAACGGCCGTCAGACATTACAATACCAGCTGGGCCATCCCATGGTTCCATATGCATTGAGTTGAAGTCATAGAACGCACGTAGGTCATCATCCATGGCACGGTTTTTCTGCCATGCTGGTGGCACAAGCATACGCATTGCACGGAATAAATCCATGCCTCCCGCTAAGAACAACTCAAGCATATTATCTAAGCTTGAAGAATCTGATCCGCTTTCGTTAACGAATGGTGCGGCTGATTGCAGATCTGGAATAAGTGGTGAGGCAAACTTATAAGCACGGGCACGTGCCCATTGGCGGTTACCTTGAATCGTATTAATTTCACCATTATGCGCTAAATAGCGGAAAGGTTGAGCTAAAGGCCAACGAGGCTGTGTATTAGTAGAAAAACGTTGGTGGAATACACAAATCGCACTGGTCATGCGAATGTCAGCTAAGTCTAAATAAAAGTTAGGTAAGTCTACAGGCATCATCAAGCCTTTATAGACAGTGACCAAACCAGATAAACTGGCAATATAAAAGTGTTCATCGTTTTCGAGGCGCTTTTCAGCACGACGACGCGCTACATACAAGCGACGTTCTAAATCTTTTGGACGCCAGCCTTCTGGTGCGCTAACAAAAATTTGTTCAAAGCCTGGTAGTTGTTTTTTTGCAATTGGCCCTAAACATGACGCATCGGTAGGTACTACGCGCCAGCCTTGAATACTCAAGGTTTCTTTTTCGAGTTCTTCACTCAACACATCTTTAGCTGTTTGCGCAAGTACAGGATCGGCATTTAAAAATACCATGCCAACGGCGTAGTTCTTACCTAAGTGCCAATCATGTTCGCTGGCAATAGCACGAAAGAAACTATCAGGTTTTTGCATTAATAAACCACAGCCATCACCAGTTTTACCATCTGCAGAAATACCACCACGGTGTTCCATGCGATCTAAGCCAGTGATTGCTGTTCGAATCAAGCGGTGACTCGCCTGACCATTGACCTGGGCTATTAAGCCAAAGCCACAATTATCTTTTTCTAATTTTGAGTCGTATAACATAGACCCCTCCCCTTGCTACAACGACTAGCGGTTCAGTCTTTTGTGACAGTGCTAGCAGACGAACAAAACTATCGCCAAATACCTCATGAGTCAATAGAGTTTTGAATACATATTCATATTCATGAATATTTCTCACTTAAAGGCACTTTCTAAATTCTATGCTATTTTTTTACATTTAGGCGTATTTCACCCGTTATTTTTTTATGACACTGGTGTCAAATTTAACAACTTGTAAAAAAACAATCTAAAACCAGCCTCTTTACGTTAACGTAAACTGCGCTTAATTATGAATAATTATTCACGATCTGAATATCAATGCAGTTTTTATGAGGTAACACCTAACGCTGCTGCATCATTATTTACTCTTGGCTTTAGCATAGTAACAAACTAGGTCTCTGAGCAGCCGACCTTAGTCGCAATGACTGACTTTCTTTACCCTCGCGTCAATAATCAGCAATTTAAAAGTGTCCGCAGCGGACACTTTTTCTGTCCGCGGACAGACATCTACTCATCAAAACAAATAAAAAAACAATATTATCAGCAACTTAATAATTGGCACGCTAATGGTATAGATAAGTCATCAGCGAAATTAAGGATTTCAAAATGTTCACTATCAGTTTGTTTATGGCTTCTCCGCTTACCATGATTGCCGTTGGCTTCATGATTGTATGTTTTGAGAATCGTAAGGAGTTATGATGATAAAGGATACCAGTGCCCAAGATATTACTGTGGCTAAAAAAAACACCATTAAGAAACCACTTATATTAGCAGTAGGTGTAATACTTGTTGGTGCGCTTGGCTTTCAAGCATTATTTGCCAGTAGCGATGGCAGCATTTCGGTTGATGCAGCAAGCCTACAAATTAGTGAAGTAAGCCAAAAGACGCTTACTAGAGATGTGGCAGCGAGCGGTAAAATCGTTGCAGCTAATGCGCCAAAAGTTTATAGCCCTGAACGAGGTTTTGTTGATTTAAAAGTAAAAGCCGGTGACAGCGTTGAAGTAAACGAAGTAATCGCCACCGTAACCAGCCCTGAGCTTACTAACGAATTAAAACAGCAACAATCAGTATTAGCACGATTAGAAGGTGAACTACAACGCAAGCAACTTGAAGCACGTCGACAAAAACTAAGCCTTACTAAAGCCCTTGATTTAGCACAGGTTGAACTAAATGCCGCAGACAGAGAAAACCGCCGAGCTAAACTCTCTATCGAAAAACATTTAATCAGCCAAATAGATTTAGAAAAAGCCGTTGATGACTTGGCCCGCGCCAAACTTTCCTTTAAACATGCAGAGCAAGAAGTCAGCTTAGCTAAAGATACCCTCGCATTTGAACTAAAAGCTGCAGAGCGCGATCTGACGCGTCAGCAACTCATCGTTGATGACTTATTTAGGCAGGTGAATGAACTCACAATTACTGCCAGTGTAAGCGGTATTGTTGGTAACTTATTAGTGCAGCAAAAAGAAGCCGTTACACAAAGCCAACCATTAATGACTTTGGTGGATTTAAGTAACTTTGAAGCTGAACTACAAGTACCAGAAAGCTATGCCAATGAGCTAGGTCTTGGTATGCAAGTTGAACTGACTTTAGGTGCCCGTCATGTAACAGGAACCTTATCGGCTATTTCACCGGAGGTGAATAATCGCGAGGTAACTACCCGCGTACGCTTTGACAGTGAGGTTTCTGGTATTCGCCAAAACCAACGCTTAACCGCACGTATTTTATTAGAGAATCGCGATGATGTATTGCAAGTAAAACGCGGTGCATTCTTACAGCAAGGTGGCACCCAGGCTTATAAAGTTGAAGGTGACATGGCTTATTTAATCGATATAAAAACCGGTGCTAGCAGTATCAATGCTGTCGAGATAATAGAAGGCGTAGAGCCTGGCGATAAGCTAATCATCTCGAATTACGACCGCTTTAAAAAAGCATCCACACTGGTTTTACGTTAACAAATAAAAGGAAAAATCAACATGCTTACAATGAACGACATCAGCAAAGTGTATCAAACTGACATGGTACAAACTCATGCCCTTCGCGACTTCAACCTACAAGTAGATGAAGGTGAATTTATTGCAGTAACTGGCCCAAGTGGCTCGGGTAAAACCACTTTTTTAAACATCGCAGGTATGTTGGAGCCATTTAGCGAAGGCCAGTACATGTTAGATGGTATTGATGTGGGGAAACTAAATGACAACCAACGCGCTGATCTACGAAATCAAAAAATTGGTTTTATATTCCAGGGTTTTAACCTCATCCCTGACTTGAACTTATATGAAAATATTGAAGTGCCATTGCGTTATCGTGGCATTAAAGCCGCTGAGCGTAAACGCCGTATTGAGCAATGCCTTGAGCAAGTTGGTTTAGCTTCACGAGCAAAACACTTACCGCAACAACTTTCTGGTGGTCAACAACAACGTGTGGCCATTGCCAGAGCACTAGCCGGTGAGCCTCGCTTTTTACTTGCCGATGAGCCGACGGGTAATTTAGATAGCTTAATGGCACGCCAAGTAATGGAACTACTTGAGCAAATCAATCGTGACGGCGCAACCATCATCATGGTAACCCATGATCCAGAACTTGCGCGCAGAGCCCCACGCAATATCCAAGTTGTTGACGGCCAGCTAGCTGACTTCACCTTATATCAAGGTACCCAAAATCTCAAAGCGGCTGGAGTATAACCATGTTCCTTCATTATTTAGATTTAAGCTGGCGCAGCTTTAAGCGCACGCCACTTGTAAGCTTTTTAATGGTATTGGCCATTGCTATTGGTATTGGCGTAACCATGACAAGTTTATCTGTGTATCACATGATGTCGGCAGATCCTATTCCTGAAAAAAGTAGCAGCCTTTATTCTGTGCAGTTACAAACCATGGATGAAGGCCGTACTTGGTGGACAGTCGATAACATGCCACTGCAATTAACTTATCAAGATGCAGTCAACCTTAATAAAGCAAAAGCCGGTGGTAAACGCGTCACTATGGTAAGAACGGGTTTTTCGGTTTATTTAGACTCAGACAAAGTAAAACCATTTATTGGTCAAGCGCGTCTAACCACTCCTGACTTTTTCGATATGTTTAACTTATCGTTTATTTATGGTGGAGTGTGGACTGAGCAACAAGAAGCAGATGCAGCCCCTGTAGTGGTGATTAATAAAGATCTAAACGACAAGCTTTTCGCAGGTCAAAACCCCGTAGGTAAAATGGTTTATCTAGATGATGCCAGTTATGAAGTTATTGGCGTGATTGATGATTGGGATATCACCACAAAATACTATGACCTTAATAACGGCGCATTTAATAAAACCGAACAACTGTTTTTACCATTTAGCCTAATGAAATCCCGCGAGCTTGAAAATTGGGGTAATACCAATGGTTGGAAACATGAAAAAACCAACACCTTTAACGACAAACTAAATTCAGAAATGGTGTGGTTGCAGTTTTGGGTTGAACTAAAAACACCTGCAGAAAAACAAGCTTACCAAGACTTTTTGATGGCCTATATGCAAGAGCAACAAAAGCTCGGTCGTTTTAATCGTGAAAAACTAACGGCCACCTTGCGCGATGTAAATGAGTGGATGCAATACAACAATGTTGTCAGTGAAGACAACGAAATTTTAGTCGGCCTAAGTTTTATGTTTTTAGCCGTGTGCCTTGCTAATATTTTAGGCTTATTACTGGCGAAGTTTTTACGTCGTGCTCCTGAAGTGGGTGTACGCCGCGCATTAGGCGCCAGTAAGCGCCAAATCTTCTTTCAACATATCGTTGAGGTGGCAATGTTAGGCTTCTTGGGTGGCATCTTCGGTATTATTTTGGCGCAAATAGGTTTATTAGGCGTACGCCATAGCTATAGCTACTACAAAAGCTTAGCCACGATGGATTTAAGCATGCTATTAAGCGCGCCAGTGATTGCAATTACCACCTGTATTATTGCTGGCCTTTACCCTGCATGGCTAGTGTGTAAAACCAACCCTGCTATTTATCTTAAGAGCCAATAAGGATGACACCTATGTTAGAAATTAAACCTATCTTTCACGCCTTATGCCGCTCAAAAGTTGGCGCTATTTTATTACTGATACAAATTGCCATCACCACTGCGATTGTCAGTAATGCCGCGTTTATTATTCAAGACAGGGTCAACTACTTAAGCCAAGAAACAGGCTACCCTGAAGAAGATATTTTCGTTTTTAATGTCATGATGTTTGGCAAAGACGTGTCTCCATCTCAGCAGTACGAGCTAGATGAAACTATGCTCCGTCAAATCCCAGGTGTAGTTGATGCGGCTTACTCTAGTAATACACCGCTTTCAGGCAGTGGATCTTCGTCAGATTTTAGTTTAAAGCCTGCACCTGAAGAGAGTAAATCCGTCCGTACGTCTTACATGTTTATCGATGAGCATGGCATTAATACCTACGGTGTTAAGCTCATTGCTGGGCGTAACTACACCGAAGATGAAGTCATCGTGACCGATAACTATGATGAACTTTCAAAAGTAACTGTTGTAACTAAAGCCCTAGTTGATGAGCTATTCCCTGACGGAAATGGTTTAGGTCAAACAGTTTATTTTGGTGACATTCCAATGAAAATTATTGGTGTTATTGATCTTATGAAAGGTCCATGGCTAAAAGACAGCCGCCCAGATAACGTAGCACTGCTACCTTTTATCAAGCCAGGTACAAATGCACGTTTTGTGGTCAGAACTGAGCCAGGTCAACGTCAATCAGTTATGAATCGCGTTGAAGAGGCCATGCTTAAAAACTACAACAAACGTGTTATTTCTCGTATCCGTGGTTTAGATGATGACAAAGAACAGTACATGGCTGAAGACACATTAATGATGAGAATGCTGGTTGTACTCATTGCAATCTTAGTATTAGTAACTGCACTGGGTATCTTCGGACTTACCTTATTTAATATCAGTAAACGTACAAAACAGATTGGTACTCGCCGCGCTTTAGGTGCAAGAAAATCAGCCATTATTAACTACTTCTTAGTTGAAAACGCCATGATATGTGTAGTTGGTTTAGTGATTGGTGTTATTGCTGCCATATATTTAGGCCAGGTGCTGATGCAGCATTTCTCAATTGCTCAACTTGATATTAGCTACGTGCTAGTAACAGCATTAGCAGTATTTATTATGAGTCTGTTGGCAGTACTTGCTCCAGCAAAACGGGCGGCGAACATCTCTCCGAGCATTGCAACTCGAACAATTTAGTTCTCCCAACCTATGCTACACTGGATTTACAGTGTAGCATTTATCTTGCACCCTTATTAGGAAAATAACTAAAACAATTATATGGAAAAAATACTTATCGTCGATGATAACCCAGCCATCTTGGATGCGTTGTCATTATTACTTGAAATTCACGATTTTGAGGTCGTTACAGCAAGCAATCCTCTTGAGGCAATTCAAGCAGTGCAATATCAACGTATTGCGCTTGTTATTCAAGACATGAACTTTACCGCCGACACAACCTCAGGCGAAGAAGGCAAAGAGCTCTTTTATGCCTTACGAGACATTAACCCTCATTTACCAATTATCTTGATTACCGCATGGACTGAGCTGTCAACAGCCGTTGAACTCGTAAAAGCGGGTGCAGCTGATTATCTACCGAAACCATGGGACGATACCAAGTTACTTACCTGTGTAAATAACCTGATAGAGCTGGGTAAAGTAAAACAACAAAACGAAACCTTTACCCGCCACCAGCAAGAACGTGATGCATCTGTGCATAACGCTAATTTAGTGGGTCTTATATATAAAAGTACCGCTATGGAGCACATTGTTAATCTTGCAATTCAAGTTGCTAAATCGGATATTTCGGTGCTTATCACAGGTCCTAACGGCAGTGGCAAAGAGCGAATTGCACAAATAATTCAGGCTAATTCATTATTAGCAGACAAACCCTTTATCACTGTTAATGCTGGCGCCCTGCCAAGCGAACTGATCGAAGCTGAGCTATTTGGTGCAGAAGCCGGTGCGTATACAGGAATTACTAAACAGCGTATTGGTCGTTTTGAAGCCGCCGATGGTGGCACCCTATTTTTAGACGAAATTGGTAACTTGCCACTCTCTGGGCAAATGAAACTATTACGCATTTTACAAACCGGCGAATTTGAACGCTTAGGTTCAACACAAACACGCAAAGTGAATGTTAGGGTAATTTCAGCAACCAATGAAGGTTTAAGTCATGCAATTAAAACTGGTCAGTTTCGTGAAGATCTTTACTACCGTTTGAATGTCATTGAGTTAAATTTGCCAAGCCTTGCTGATCGCCCAGATGACATTTTAGCTTTGGTCGCACACTTTTTACCTGAGCGAGCATTCTCACTCAGCACAGAAAAAGCCCTACTTGCCCACAGCTGGCCTGGTAATGTTCGCGAACTTGAAAATGCCTGTAAACGTGCTGGGGTTTTAAAGCCCACAGGGATGATTGAGCTTGCCGATTTTGGCTTACAAGTTGAAGTAAATAGCCCCGCACAAACAAGAACAGAGCCAAGCAAGCAAGAGATTGAACTTGCCATGCGCGAGTACCAAGGTGTTATTGCGAAAGTGGCTCGTCATTTTGGATTAAGTCGCCAAGCCCTTTATCGTAGACTTGATAAATTTAAGATTGATTATTAATGACAACACAGCGTTTTTCGTTTCGATATAAAATCATAACCTTATGTATTACAGCGTCTGTATTGCCGCTGATATTGGTTTGTTACTTTTCGGGCATAAGCTTGTTTTACAGCATTTTAGCTCTACTTGCATGCGTGTTGATAAGTGCTCTTTTTGCCGCCCAGTTATCTGCCCCGCTCATTGATGGAATGAACTCTCTCGAAACCGGGCTACTGAATTTTAAAGATGGCGAGCTGGCTACATTATTAGCATATGAGGGCAGTGATGAGCTTGGCGATTTATGTCGGCTTTATAACCAAACTGCAAAACAGCTTCGCCAAGAAAAACAATGGATATATCAGCGAGAGCTGATGCTCGATAAAGTTTTACAAAGCTCGCCACAAGCAGTGCTTTTGACTAACGACCAAGGTTTTATCGTTTATAGCAACCACAGTGCACGCAGCTTACTCGATGCTAAATCAGCTCTTGAAGGCGCTAAACTTGAACACTTTTTAGAATCTAGCTGTGAGCAATTAACGCGCGCGATTCACAAAGGGGTCGATGGTTTATTTACCCTTGATAAAGAAGAGCAAGAATCGCAAACTTGGCATATGGCGACAGGCCGATTATTACTTAATAATCAGTTTCACCAACTGTTTGTATTTAAACAGCTCACTCGCGAGCTAAGCCGCCAAGAAGTTGAAGTGTGGAAAAAAGTCATTCGCATCATTAGTCATGAGCTGAATAACTCACTCGGCCCAATGTCATCCATGCTTCATAGCGCTCAGTTATTAACTAAAGAAGTCGACGAGCCACGCTTGAAGCGGGTCTTTACTACCATTGAGGACCGCATCAAGCATCTTAATGAGTTTGTGCAAGGTTATGGCAAATTTGCCAAGTTACCAACACCGCAACTATCGACGGTTAACTGGCATACTCTTATTGAACAGCTAAAAAGCCAGTGGCAGGTTGATGTATCACTAGATGAGGGTGTAACAACTGAAGCTGATCACACACAACTAGAACAATTACTGATCAACCTATTAAAAAATGCCTATGAATCAGGTTCTAACCCTGAAGATATCAATTTAACTGTGCAACAAGAAGCAAACGGCACTCACATCACAGTGAGCGACAAAGGCAAAGGCATGAGTGAAGCTGTGATGGCTAATGCGCTTATCCCCTTCTATTCAACCAAGACAACTGGTAGTGGCCTAGGTTTAGCACTTTGCAGAGAAATAGTTGAAGCACACCACGGGCAAATTAGCTTACACAACCGCGAGCAAGGTGGCTTAAGCGTGCATGTTTTATTACCCTCATAATACCTATAAGCAATAATATTGGTGTAAAAAAAGCCGCAATCAGCGGCTTTTTTCTACACTAAATTCGATTATTCAGCGTCTTTTTCTTTGTACTTTGCAGCTGTTTCAGTAATTAGTGGTTGTAATTCACCACGCTGAAACATTTCGATGATAATGTCACAACCACCGATAAGCTCGCCTTCTACCCATAATTGTGGGAATGTTGGCCAGTTTGCGTATGCAGGTAACTCTGCACGGATGTCTGGGTTAAGTAGAATGTCAACGTAAGCAAACTGCTCACCACATGCCATAAGTGCTTGTGATGCTTGTGAAGAAAAACCACAGTTAGGTAACTTTGGTGATCCCTTCATGTAAAGAAGGATTGGATTTTCAGAAATTTGCTGTTTAATTTTATCGATGGTTTCCATTTACAACCTCAAAAAAGACATTGGCTTACTACATTGGCCTTGAAAAAGTTTCACTGTGGCCTCAGATATATAACTTAAAATCGGCATTCGTAGCCACAATTTTAAATAGTCTTTAGCAATAGCATTGCTGTTTGCTAAAACTTGAGTAAAATACTCAACAATTATAGTAACACTATAATACCACTTGGTATAGGGAAGTACGCTGTTTACCTTGCTATTACCTATAACTGAGTGGACTATCAACCAAGAAGATGGAGATAAAAAATGGCATTTGAACTACCGTCACTACCATACGCAATCGATGCATTAGAGCCACATATTTCAAAAGAGACTCTAGAGTTTCACCACGGTAAACACCACAACACTTACGTTGTGAAATTAAACGGTCTGATCCCAGGCACAGAATTCGAAAACAAATCTCTAGAAGAAATCGTATGTTCTTCAGAAGGTGGCGTATTTAACAATGCTGCACAAATCTGGAACCACACTTTCTACTGGAACAGCCTATCTCCAAACGGTGGTGGCGAGCCTACTGGCGCAATCGCTGACGCGATCAATGCTAAATGGGGTTCTTTCGACGCATTCAAAGAAGCGTTAAACGATAAAGCAGTAAACAACTTTGGTTCAAGCTGGACTTGGTTAGTTAAACTAGCTGACGGCACACTTGATATCGTAAACACGTCAAATGCTGCAACTCCATTAACTGATGAAGGTGTTACACCAATCCTAACTGTGGATCTTTGGGAACACGCTTACTACATCGATTACCGTAACGTTCGTCCAGATTACCTAAAAGGTTTCTGGGCATTAGTTAACTGGGACTTCGCGAACGCTAACTTCGCTTAATCTTCTGTTACTAACAGTAATCCAAAAAAGACGCTTCGGCGTCTTTTTTATTGCCATTGCACGCCCCCTCTAAGTCGCAGCCAAGTCCTCAGCCAAAAAGCGTAATCAAGATGAGCTTTTTTCAATTAAATTCTTAATTTTCTTGCGCAAAAATTCAAAATCGTGACTAAGCTTTAATTAGCCTTTGCTTTTCTCTTAATCTAATTACACGTCATTTTAGCGGGTTTTCGGAGGTCTCTATGAGTATTTTTGAGCATTACCAATCACGATACGAAGCAGCGCAAGAAGAAGAATACAGTATTGAGGAATTTCTCGAAATCTGTAAGAAGGATAAATCAGCTTATGCCAGCGCACCTGAACGTCTATTGATGGCGATCGGTGAGCCGGAAATTATCGACACATCGACCGATGCGCGCTTAAGCAGGCTGTTTTCAAATCGCGTAGTTGCACGCTACCCTGCATTTCACGATTTTTATGGTATGGAAGATGCCATTGAACAAATCGTCTCTTACTTAAAGCATGCTGCGCAGGGCTTAGAAGAATGTAAGCAAGTGCTGTATTTACTTGGCCCAGTAGGTGGTGGTAAATCATCAATTGCTGAAAAGCTTAAATATTTAATGCAACAAGTACCAATTTACTCAATAAAAGGCTCGCCCGTCAACGACCACCCTCTAGCGTTATTTGACCCAAATGAAGACGCTGAGCTTTTAGAAAAAGAATACGGCATTAAGCCACGTTATTTAAAAACAGTGATGTCACCATGGGCTGCAAAACGCTTAAGTGAGTTTAATGGTGATATTAGCCAATTCAGAGTAGTTAAGCGCTACCCATCAATTTTAAATCAAATCGCAATTGCCAAAACAGAACCCGGCGATGAAAACAATCAAGATATTTCAGCTTTGGTAGGTAAAGTAGATATTCGCCAGCTAGAGCACTTTGCGCAAAACGACCCTGATGCATATGCATACTCTGGTGCCCTTTGCTTAGCAAACCAAGGCTTAATGGAGTTTGTGGAAATGTTTAAAGCGCCAATCAAGGTGCTACACCCACTGCTTACAGCCACTCAAGAAGGCAACTACAACGGCACAGAAGGTATTAGTGCCCTACCGTTTAATGGCATGATATTAGCTCACTCAAATGAATCTGAGTGGCAAACATTTAAGAACAACAAAAATAATGAAGCATTTTTAGACCGTGTTTACATCGTCAAAGTACCTTATTGTTTACGTGTGTCTGAAGAAGTTAAAATTTACAATAAACTACTTGAAAACAGTGAGTTACATGATGCACCATGTGCACCCGGCACATTAAAGACATTGGCGCAATTTACCACACTTTCGCGGATTAAAGAGCCAGAAAACTCAAGCATTTATTCAAAAATGCGAGTCTATGATGGCGAAAGCTTAAAAGACACCGACCCGAAAGCTAAGTCGTATCAAGAATACCGCGACTACGCCGGTGTTGATGAAGGCATGACAGGGCTATCTACCCGCTTTGCGTTTAAGATTCTATCGCGGGTATTTAACTTCGATACCACAGAAGTAGCTGCTAACCCCGTGCACTTATTCTATGTGCTGGAGCAGCAAATTGAGCGTGAGCAGTTTACTGCCGATGTTGAGGAGCGTTACTTAAGCCACTTAAAAGGTTACCTCATTCCTCAGTACGTTGAGTTTATCGGTAAAGAGTTACAAACGGCGTATTTAGAATCTTATTCTGAATACGGACAAAACATCTTCGACCGTTACGTCACTTATGCAGATTTCTGGATCCAAGATCAAGAGTATCGTGACCCAGATACAGGCCAGCTATTTGACCGTGCAGCACTCAATGCAGAGCTTGAGAAGATTGAAAAACCTGCGGGTATTTCAAATCCTAAAGATTTCCGTAATGAAATTGTCAACTTTGTATTGCGTGCGCGTGCACACAACCAAGGCAAGAACCCGCTTTGGACCAGTTACGAAAAACTTCGCACTGTTATTGAGAAAAAAATGTTCTCAAACACTGAAGACCTACTGCCTGTTATTTCTTTCAATGCGAAAACCTCGGCTGAAGATCAGAAAAAACACGAAGACTTTGTCAATCGTATGGTTGAGAAAGGCTATACCCAAAAACAAGTACGTTTACTTTCTGAATGGTATTTACGCGTTAGAAAATCGCAGTAAAAAACGTTTGTTTTAAGGGGGTTGTTATGGCGCATTTTATTGACCGACGCCTGAATGGAAAAAACAAAAGTACCTTGAATCGTCAACGGTTCATCAGGCGTTATAAGAAACAGATTAAAGAAGCGGTATCTGATGCCATTAATAAGCGTAGCGTAACCGATACTACCAGCGGCGAGAGTATTTCTATTCCGCAACGTGATATCAGTGAACCTACTTTTCATCAAGGACGTGGCGGTGACCGCGAACAAATCCACCCAGGTAATGATCAATTCTCTACGGGCGATAAAATCAAGCGGCCGCAAGGGGGTGGTCAAGGTGGAGGCAGTGGCGAAGGTGAAGCCAGTGACTCGGGTGAAGGACAAGATGACTTTGTATTCTCTATTTCAAAGGATGAATACTTAGACTTACTGTTCGAAGATCTTGAACTGCCTAACCTACAACAAAATCAGCTAGATAAACTCGTACAAATGAAAACCCATCGTGCAGGTTTTTGTAATGATGGCATGCCAAGCAATATTGATATAGTGCGCTCATTACAAGGCTCACTTGCTCGCAGAGTAGCAATGACCGCAGGCAAAAAGCGCCACCTTGCTGAGCTTGAAGGTCAGTTAGCGCTGCTAAAAGCAGAGGAAGAACCAGACAAAGCTGCCATTGCGTTACTCGAACGTCAAATTGAGGAACTACAAAGTCGCATTAACGCAGTGCCATTTATTGATAATTATGACCTACGTTTTCGTAATTATGAAAAACAGCCACATCCTACAAGCAAAGCAGTGATGTTCTGCTTAATGGATGTCTCAGGTTCGATGGACCAAGCTACTAAAGATATGGCAAAACGCTTTTATATTTTGCTTTATCAATTTCTAACCCGCAGCTACAAAAATATAGAAGTCGTCTATATTCGCCATCATACCCAAGCGAAAGAAGTAGATGAGCAAGAGTTTTTCTATTCTCAGGAAACGGGTGGCACAATTGTATCGAGCGCATTAAAGCTAATGAACGAAATTATCGCTGATCGCTACAACCCAGAAGAGTGGAACATTTATGCAGCACAAGCCTCTGATGGCGACAACTGGGCAGACGACTCACCGAACTGTGGCGAAATTTTACGTAATAAACTACTAAAGGCGGTGCGCTATTACGCCTACATCGAAATTACAGCCCGTGCCCATCAAAGCTTGTGGCGAGAGTATCAGTCGATAGCGCAAACCCACGACAATTTTGCAATGCAACATATCCGGGGCGTTGAGGACATTTACCCTATTTTCCGTGAATTATTTAAAAAGAATCGTCAGCAGCAAGGCGCCGCATAGCCTTGCGAGTGAGGTAAAGTATGGCCGATAAACGTATTAGTGACGGTCCTGATTGGACATTTGATTTATTAGCAGAGTATCAAACTGAGATTGAGCGGGTTGCGAAAATTTATAAACTCGATACCTACCCAAATCAAATTGAGGTGATCACCGCAGAACAAATGATGGATGCCTATTCCAGTGTAGGGATGCCGATTGGCTACAGCCACTGGTCGTATGGTAAAAAATTCATTCAAACAGAACAAAACTATAAACGAGGACAAATGGGCCTCGCTTATGAAATTGTTATTAACTCAGACCCTTGTATTGCTTATTTAATGGAAGAAAATACCCTACCAATGCAAGCTTTGGTAATGGCTCATGCTTGCTATGGCCACAACTCGTTTTTTAAAGGTAATTACTTATTTAAAACCTGGACCGATGCCAGCTCAATTATCGATTACTTGTTATTTGCAAAAAATTACATAGCTAAATGCGAAGAAAAATACGGCATTACCGAGGTCGAAAACCTGATTGATTCATGTCATGCCCTTATGAATTATGGTGTAGACCGTTACAAGCGCCCGCAACGAATTTCACTGTATGAAGAACAAAAGCGCCAACAAGAACGTGAAGATTACCTACAATCACAAGTGAATGAACTTTGGCGTACTATTCCAACCTCACAGCAAGAGTCTAAAAAGCGTGAGCGCCGCTTTCCTGATGAGCCACAAGAAAACATTTTGTACTTCATCGAGAAAAATGCCCCGCTGCTTGAGTCATGGCAACGGGAAGTCATCCGTATTGTTCGTAAGATTTCTCAATATTTTTATCCACAAAAACAAACTCAAGTTATGAATGAGGGCTGGGCAACATTTTGGCATTACACCATTTTGAACCACCTTTACGATGAAGGAAAACTCACAGATGCCTTTATGCTCGAGTTTTTACAAAGCCATACAAATGTAGTGTATCAACCACCATACAACAGTAACTATTATTCAGGTATAAACCCTTATGCCCTTGGCTTTAACATGATGGTTGATATCCGCAGAATGTGTGAAAACCCAACTGATGAAGATAAAAAGTGGTTCCCTGAATATGCAGGCAGCGATTGGTTAGAGACGCTGCATTTCGCAATGCAAAACTTTAAAGACGAGAGCTTTATAAGCCAGTTTTTATCGCCGAAAATAATTCGTGATTTTAAATTATTTACCATTATTGACCATGAAAAAGAACCGACTCTTAATGTGGGGGCAATTCATGATGAGCTAGGTTATCAACAAGTTCGTGAAACGCTTTCGGCTCAATATAACTTAAGTAATCTCGAGCCAAATATTCAAGTCTATAACGTTGATATCAGAGGAGATCGTTCATTAACTCTGCGCTATGTCCCCCATAACAATATTCCCTTAGCTAAATCAAAAGATGAAGTGCTAAAACACCTTTACAGGCTATGGGGCTTTAAGGTAAAACTGGAACAAGAAACCTCAACAGGTGAAGTTTCATTACTGGGTGAATGCCCAAGCAGTGATACCCGACACACAACAGAGTAGCCAAAATGAATAAAAAAATACTGGTGATCATCGACTCAATAGCCGATGCTAAAACGTCTATTTTACATGCAAAGCAAAAAGCCAAAGGCGTTAAGCATATTGATCTTGTTGCTTTTAGTTATGAAGATACCAATAACATTTTATTCTCTATTCCACCAGATGAAGCGCTTGCGATACAAGACAAAGAACTCGCTAAAGTCCGTGCAGCGCTTAGCCCTCTGATCAGTGAGCATCTAGATGACGGCAGTTATACATTGCAAAACCTGTGGCATGAAAGCCCAGTACAGTGGCTTGCAAATGAGCTTGATACGTCAAACTATGATATGGTGATTAAAACCCGTCACATTGACGAAGAAACGCAATTTAGCGAACTAGATTGGCAGCTTATCCGTTTTAGCCCACTCCCCCTTTACCTAGCCGCCGATAACAAATGGCGTAACAATACCAATGTACTCGCGGCTCTTGATTTAGGCAGCGAAAAAGCCACTAAATACTGTTTAAACGAGGCAATTATTAAAGCAGGTTTGGCCTATGCTAAAGACTACGAAAGCGAATTTTATGCGTGTTATACCGTGCACGTGTCACCATTTTTACGTGATTTAGGCATTGTATTTTCAGATGAACAAGTGACAAATGCTTTTGAAAAACTCCCCGTCGCGCAGCGTACCTTAATTGAAGCACACGACTTAAAAGAAAAACTAAAAATCAAAGCTGGTGTGGTTGAACAAGTGATTCCAAGTGTTGCAGCAAAATTAAATGCTGATTTAGTGATTATGGGCTCGGTTGGTAATACAGGTATTAAAGGTCATTTAATTGGTAATACTGCTGAAAAGGTCATGAAGCTACTTAAAACAGATATTCTCGTTTTACCGCCACTTGGCATTTAATCGGCAAAATCTTAAGAAAATTAGTATAAAAAAGGGGCTTTTGCCCCTTTTTATAAATCTGTATAAGCAGTAACCATGTTACGGCCATTTTCTTTAGAGTGATACAAGGCTTTATCTGCCGCTTCAACCCACTTTTCGTAGCGATCAAACTTTTCGTCAAAGCAGGCAAAACCAATACTGACCGTCAGTTGAATTTGTTTGCCATCAAAGTATATTGATGAGTTCTCAATCAGTGTTCTTAATCGCTCAGCAAAAATATGCGCACCTTCATGATCAGTATCTAGCAAGGTTACCGCAAACTCTTCACCACCATAGCGGCCAGCTAAATCGGTTTCACGCAAAGTCTTACGCAGAAGGTCAGCAATATGACGCAACGCCTCATCACCTCCGCGATGGCCATGCTCATCATTAACCTTTTTAAAATGATCAATATCAAACATCAACAAACTGCTACACCCGCCACTGCGAACAATACGCATATACTCTTTACGTAATTTTTCTTCCCAATAACCACGGTTGGTCAGTTTAGTCAGCGCATCTGTTCGACTCATTTGTTCAAGCTTACTGTTGGCTTCTTCTAGCTCTTTTTTGTTTACAGCTTCATCCGTTACATCATAAATAATGATACAGATATGCGACACTTCACCTGTGGTCGTTGTCAGCGGAATAAAGGTAGCATTTTGATACATATGATCCGCTTTACCGGTAATTGGGCGGTAGTTTTTGAAACGGAAAATATATGGCTGCTGCTCCCAAATAGTAAATGAACGATTATTTAGTATGAACACAGACTCTGATTTACTGCGAAACCACTTTTCATCAATTGATGGAAATAAATCAAACAGATCTTTATCTTTCACCGCGCTTGGTAGCAAGCCTGAATGGTTTTCCATAAAACCATTCCAGATGCATACTTTGTAGTCTCTATCGAGCACTACTAGGCCTACATCAACGGTATTAAACATATCCATTAACCAATGGAGTTCATTCATATTAAAATCGGCTGCAGGCATAGTTTAGTCTTCTAATAAATAAGCTACTTTGTACTTAAGGGTTTTAAGTGAGTCCTCAGTGAACAGCAACATCAAATCACAGTTAATATTGTGATTTTCGATGCCATAGCTGATCTCAATCGCCAGTGTTCGTTGCCAGCGAGATTTATTGGCTTTTACTAAATCGGTGACATCACAATGCTGTCCTAGCACCACAGGATGACCTTGGCTAAAACGCATATCGAGCTGTTTAGAAAGCCCTGATAAAATCGCACCGATCAGGATGTTGCTCACATCCATTAACAGCTCAAGCTCGACATTATCGTTTAGCTCACCTTCGTAATTCATCAATGACGCGATTTCTTTAAAACTTGAATCGTTTAAAAGTAGTAATGCTTCGCCAGATACTCCACCGCCGATAAAACCTTGGCATACACCCGATGTAGTTGCATTAGCATCAATAGAGCGCAGAGCCATATCAAGCTCATTTACTTCTAATACATTTACATTAGGGATAGGCAGCTTTACGAATACATTAAGAAGACGCGCTAATAAGTCCCCTGCTTGCCCCATAGCGACGTTAGTGAGCTCTTGATAGATATCACGCACATCAGGGTCAACTTGCTCACCTAGCTTATTAGCAAGGCGCTCACGCATGGCTTTATCTTTAATACCATGGTGTTCGATGATATTAGCGAGCTTTTCCGCAGAGCAAGGTTTTTGAATAAAGTCGATGGCACCTAACTCTAGCACTCGTTGATGCGCATTAGGTTGAATATCACCAGACACAACCACGGTGAGAACATGAAGGTCCTGTTCTTGAATTGCTTGAAGCACTTCATAGCCATCCATTTCAGGCATGTTTAAATCGAGAAATAGAATTTCTGGCTGAATTTTTTTAATCTGCTCAATACAGTGCACACCATTTTCAGCGAACTCAACTTTAATATCCCAATCATCGGGTAAAGAGCGCGCTAATTGTCGACGTGCTAACTTTGAATCATCACAAACTAATACCGATGTTGACATACCTTCTCTCTAAATACGCACTTTTAACTAGATACTAACTAGTGCCAGTAACTTTATTATTATTTTTCTATATAAAAAATCGGTTCACGAACACATGTTAATCAAACTATTGGTTATTTACAATTTTAAATTGTACTAATCCTTTGAGCCACTCTATGAGTATAATACACTGATGTTAAATGCGTTAATTTGAAGGAATCTTATTATGTTACGTCCGCTAATATTTGCACTAGGTGCTGTATGCACGTTTAGTTATGCTGGTGATTTATCAGAAAATAGTTTAGATGCAGGTAAGGTTTCTGCCCAATCTAAGCCGGTCACTTTACTAGGTCAAGGTGTTGAAGTTGGTCAAAAAGCGCCTAATTTTAAAGTAGTAGATGGCAGCTTTACACCTGTCACACTAGATAACTACCAAGGTCAAGCAGTGCTTTTAAGCGTAGTGCCAAGTTTAGATACGGGTGTGTGTAGTATTCAAACCAAACACTTTAATGAAAAAGTAGCTACTGAGTACCCAAGTGTTGCTATGCTTACCTTAAGCGCAGATTTACCTTTTGCACAAAAGCGTTTTTGTAAAGCCGAAAATATCGACAAAGTGGTGACTTTGTCTGATTCAGTGTGGCGTGACTTTGGTAAGAACTACGGTTTGATTATCAAAGATATGGGCTTATTAACCCGTGCGGTGTTTGTGTTAGATAAAGAACATAACATCGTTTATAAGCAGCTAGTTGATAATTTATCAAAAGAACCTGATTACGACGGTGCCATTGCGGCATTAAAGAAACTGTAAAGCGCAATTTTACTTGCAGTGAGACAGACACAAAAAAACCGCCCAGAGGCGGTTTTTTATTTGTGATTCTAAAAGGTAAATTAACCTAGTAGCTCACCAAGTTGTTGGCTAACAGCTTCAACAGCTTGAGTACCGTCTAATTTGTGGTACTGAGTGTTGCCTGCTTTTGCTTCAGCTTGGTAGTAATCAACTAATGGTTTAGTTTGGTCGTGGTAAATACCTAAACGCTTACGTACTGTTTCTTCAGTGTCGTCATCACGAATGATTAGATCTTCACCTGTGATGTCATCTTTGCCATCAACTTTAGGTGGATTATAAACAACGTGATAAACACGACCAGAACCAGGGTGTACGCGACGGCCGCCCATACGCTCAACGATGATTTCGTCAGCAACGTCAAATTCGATAACGTGATCAACTACCACGCCATTCTCTTTCATTGCATCTGCTTGAGGAATAGTACGAGGGAAACCATCTAGTAAGAAACCTTTTTCGCAATCTGGCTTAGCGATGCGCTCTTTAACTAGACCGATAATAATTTCGTCAGATACTAATTGACCTGCATCCATTACTTTTTTAGCTTCAAGACCAAGTGGTGTACCTTCTTTGATTGCTGCACGCAGCATATCGCCCGTAGAAATTTGTGGAATACCGTATTTGTCCATCAAAAACTGAGCTTGAGTACCTTTACCTGCACCCGGCGCGCCCAAAAGAATAATGCGCATATCATTGTCCTCTGTGTGATACTAATCTTAAAAATGGTCGATCAGTGGAGTTTTGTTTTTAGAGCCTGAATTCTTCCACAACTAAGGCTATACCTCAAGTAACTTATACCAATTGCCTATATTAGCGGCAATAAAAAAGGGAGCCTTGCTCCCTTTTCCAACTCATTATGCTAAAACGCTTATTTGCTTAAATCTAGCATAAGTTTATTCAAACGAGTTACAAAGCCTGCAGGGTCTTTTAAAGTTCCGCGCTCAGCGAGTAGTGCTTGATCTAGAAGTACTTGTGACCACTGGGCAAACTTGTCTTCATCTTGTTCAACATTTAAGTGTTTAACAAGCTGATGCTCTGGGTTAAGCTCAAAAATTGGCTTTTGCTCAGGCACAGTTTGACCAACTGATTCCATTAACTTTTGCATTTGTGAGCTCATATCATGCTCATCAGCAACAACACATGCAGGAGAGTCCGTTAGACGATGCGTAAAGCGTACGTCTTTAACGTTATCACCTAGTGCTGTTTTAATACGCTCAACTAGGCCAGCAACTTCTTTTTCTGACTCTTCTTGCGCTTTTTTCGTTTCTTCGTCATCCATGTTGCCTAAATCTAAGTCACCACGGGTAATTGACTGGAATGACTTTTCGTTGAACTCTGTTAAGTAGCTCATCATCCACTCATCAACACGGTCACTTAGTAACAATACTTCGATGCCCTTCTTACGGAAGATCTCTAAGTGTGGTGAGTTTTTCGCTGCAGCGAATGAATCAGCAACTACATAGTAAATCTTATCTTGCTCTGGCTTCATACGCTCAATGTATTGTTCAAGCGATACATTTTGTGTGCTTTCGTCAGTATGTGTAGAAGCGAAACGCAGTAGCTTAGCAATGGCTTCTTTATTTGCCATATCTTCCGCTGGGCCTTCTTTTAACACCTGACCAAATTCGTTCCAGAAAGATTGATAATCTTCTTCGCGGTTTTTCGCCATGCGCTCGAGCATTTTAAGTACGCGCGATGTACAACCTTTACGGATTGCCTGTGTTACTTTGTTGTCTTGCAAGATTTCACGCGACACGTTAAGTGGTAAGTCGTTTGAATCAAGTAAACCTTTCACAAAACGGAGGTAGCTTGGCATGAACTGCTCTGCGTCATCCATAATGAAAACGCGTTGCACATACAGTTTTAAACCTGATTGACGCTCACGGTTCCATAAATCGAAAGGTGCTTTTTTCGGGATGTATAACAGGCTAGTGTATTCTGTTTTACCTTCAACCTTGTTATGTGCCCAGCTTAGTGGCTCTTCCCAATCATGACCGATATGCTTATAAAACTCTTTGTACTCTTCGTCTGTTACTTCTGACTTATCACGAGTCCATAGTGCTGTTGCGCGGTTAATACCTTCCCACTCGCCTGGCTGTGCTGGAATCTTCTCGCCATCAGGACCTTCAGATTCAGGTACTTCTGCTTTATACATTTCAACAGGAATCGAAATATGATCAGAGTATTTAGTTACGATACTACGTAAACGGAACTCATCAGCAAACTCTGTTTCGTCTTCACGAAGGTGAAGAATAATTTCGGTACCGCGTGATGGTTTATCAATCTCTTGTAATGTGTACTCACCTTCACCTGCAGATTGCCATTCAATACCTTGGCTTTCACCTGCTTTACGAGTACGCACTGTTACTTTGTCAGCAACGATAAATGCTGAGTAAAAACCAACACCAAATTGACCAATCAATTGTGAATCTTTGCTTTGGTCGCCTGTTAGGTTTTGAAAAAACTCTGCAGTGCCAGATTTTGCAATGGTACCTAGTGAATTAATCACATCTTCACGGCTCATACCAATACCGTTATCAGTAATGGTGACCGTGTTTGCTTCTTTATCAGCACTGATACGTACTTTTAGTTCCGCATCATTTTCATATAAATCGCCATTAGAAAGCGCAAGGAAACGTAATTTATCTGCCGCATCTGAGGCATTTGATACAAGCTCACGTAAAAATATCTCTTTATTAGAGTAAAGAGAATGAATCATCAGGTTTAATAGTTGTTTGACTTCTGTTTGAAAGCCTAATGTTTCTTTTTGTGCTGCAGTCATTGTGTAAATCTCCAATTAACAAAGTGTCTAATCTGCACTATGACTCTTTATATGGGGCAGGCTTTTGGAACTTCAAGGCAAAAAATTAAATTCGCGGGAAAATTAGGGGTTAAACACAAAAAAGCCTGCTTCAAGCAGGCTTTTGATACCATTTTTGGTATTAGCTTTGGTTTACGGCGCGTCGTCCGCTAAATGCGTGCATAAGCGTCATACCATCGAGTAAATCGAGCTCACCACCAACAGGGACACCATGAGCTATCCGAGATGCACTCACCTGATACTTATGACAAAGCTCTGCAATATAGTGGGCTGTGGTTTCACCTTCAACACTTGGATTGGTTGCTAGGATCACCTCATTAATGCCACCTTGTTGCAACTTGCTTTCAAGAATATCAAGGCCAATTTCTTTTGGTCCTATGCCATCAATTGGCGACAAATGACCCATTAAAACAAAGTAAAGTCCTTGGTACTGACCAGTTTGCTCAATAGCAAGTACATCGGTTGGTGATTCAACCACACACAATAAACCACTATCTTGGCGTTTAACACTAGAACAAATATCACACACAGCTTGCTCTGTAAAAGTACGACAAGATTGACAATGCCCTACTTCATCCATTGCTTTAGTTAATGCATGGCCAAGTTGTTTACCACCTTGACGGTCACGCTCAAGCAAATGAAAAGCAATGCGCTGTGCCGACTTAGGGCCTATGCCTGGCTGGCATCGTAGCGCTTCAATTAGCTGTGTTAAACTAGGAGATAGTTGCATACAAAATCACTTAGAATGGCATTTTCATACCTGGTGGTAATTGCATACCGCCAGTTACTTTACTCATGCGCTCTTGCGTTTCTTCAGCAACACGACGTACAGCATCGTTACACGCTGCCGCTAGTAAATCTTCGATCATGTCTTTGTCGTCTTCCATTAGGCTTTCATCTAATTCAACACGACGTACATTGTGGTTACCAAGCATAGTTACTTTAACTAGGCCTGCACCTGCTTCACCTACTACTTCAAGGTTTGCGATTTCTTCTTGGGCTTTTTGCATGCGCTCTTGCATTTGCTGCGCTTGCTTCATCATGTTACCCATTCCACCTTTAAACATAACTGTCTCTCTTTCTAAACTACTTTAATTGGCATGAAGATAAGGGCTATTGTAACGAATTACAATGCCTGAATACTGTTTTCATCGATTATAGCGCTAAATAACTGTTGAAATTGCACTATGTTTTCGTCGCTATTTATTACATCAATAGCCTGTTGATGACGTCCTGCATCGATTTTTTGCTGAATCAAATACGGTGAGTCAATTACGCCATCAGCAAACTCGATACTAAGCTCTACATTATGGCCGTAAATTTCACTTAATGCAGCATTGAGCTTTTGCCTTAGTACTGCGCTGTCTAAATGGCGCTGTGACGAGTCAACCTCAATGTGCAGTTGGTTATTCTGCTTGGTAAAAATTGAATGCAGTGCAAATTGGCGCATCCGTCCGCCGAGCCCCATGCGCTTTATTAAATACGCCCATTCATCTTGTTCGTGTGCAAATTTAATACTGCTGATCGGACTTTCAAAATCATCAGGGACCGGAATACTGGCTTCTTCTACTACTGGCTCTGGCACTTTTTGCGGGTTGATCTGCTCAAGCAGCTCAGGCGCTAAGTTTTCAGTAATTGTTTGATGCTTTTCTCTAAAGTCGACTTTTTTTACTTTATTACTGCTCTCCCCCGTTTGCTGGGGGATGGGCTTTTTTACTTCAGCAGCCATTGCTTGCTGCTGAGGCTGAATATTGGTCGTGGCTGTGCTTTGTTGCGCTGGCGGCTCTGCTTTGGGCTTCGCTTCAGGTTGTTGTTCTGCTTTAGCATTCGTTTGCGTTGCAGCACCACTTAAACGCCCAGCACCTGAGATATTGCGGTCTTGTAAAATACGAGCAATGGCCGACTGCGCCTGACTTTGCTGCTGTTGTAATTGCACTGGTGCAGTTTGCTGTTGCTGAGGTGCTTCATTTGCAGTAAAGCCCTGATCATAGGCGCTATTCATCACATCATCGTATTGCGCAGCAAGTGATGAGTCCATTTGTGCATCATGATCGTCTATATAATCTTGCGAAGAATACTCCTGTGGAGAGTATTCAGCTGCAGGTACTTGCTCTGAGTAGCTTTGCTCTTGCTGTTGTGGCGCTGGTTCAACTTCAGCGGTCATTGCAGTTTCAACAGATTGCTGAGGCTGTTGTTCAACACCAGGCTGTACTACCGCTGTTGCTTCAACTTGCTGGTCAGGCTCTTGGCTATGCACTGTTTCTGCTTTAGCTGCTTGAACAGGTTCAGCTTCAATAGGCTCAGCTTGAATTTGCTGAGGCTCTGAAGGAACAGCAGTTGTCTGTGCAGAACTTTGTGCTAAAAGTGCTTGCTCTGACGCTGCTTGTTCACGTTGCGCCGTTGATTTTTTCAAAATATCACGCAGTGCACCGGCACCACTTGGCTTAACCTGCTGCTGGGTATTCGTTGGTGTTTGGCTTTGTGCAAATTGCGTAGGTTGGAATGCCAACAAACGCAACATAATCATTTCAAAACCTAGTTTAGCATCGGGTGCCCACTGCAAATCTTTTTTACCATTTAATAGCAATTGGTAGTAAACCTGCATCTGTTGTGCATCAGTGGTTTGCGCTACTTGCTCAATAAAATCACGGTTAGTATCATCAAGTGCCGCTGCACTAGGCACGAGTTGCACAAGCTGAATAAGGTGCGTCAGGGCGATTAAATCGTCGAGCAAGGCTACAAAGTTAGGGTTTCGACTTACGACCGCTTTTACTTCTTGAAGTAGTGCATCGCCATCTTGGCACAGTAGCGCCGCTAACATGGTTTGGCTATATTGAGTATCCATCAAGCCAAGCATGGTTTGTACTGCCTGATGATTTATACTGCCGTTGGTTTGCGCAATTGCTTGGTCTGTAAGGCTCAGTGCATCACGCATACTACCATCAGCGGCCTTAGCTAAAATAGACAATGATTTATCATCAAAACTTAGCTGTTCTTGATTAAGAACATGGGCAAGCTGATCATGAATTTCTGATTGCGACAAAGCATTAAGATTAAACTGTAAGCAACGCGATAAAATCGTCACGGGCAGTTTTTGCGGATCAGTTGTCGCTAATAAAAATTTCACATGCTCTGGAGGCTCTTCCAATGTTTTTAGTAATGCATTGAAACTATGCTTTGACAGCATGTGAACTTCATCGATTAGGTATACCTTGTAACGACCACGTGTTGGTGCGTACTGAACGTTATCAAGGATTTCGCGGGTATCTTCTACTTTGGTACGCGATGCCGCATCGATTTCTAATAAATCAATATAACGACCTGCTTCAATGTCAGTACAACTTGAACATTGACCACATGGCTCTGCAGAGATACCCTTATCGCAGTTGAGGCTTTTTGCGAATATACGTGCGATGGTTGTTTTACCCACCCCACGGGTTCCAGTAAAGAGATAAGCATGATGGAGTCTATTTTGTGTTAATGCATTCACTAATGCTTGTTTAACATGAGACTGCCCCACTAACTCGTGAAAGGTTTGTGGTCGCCATTTCCTTGCTAGAACCTGATAACTCATTAATTATTCGCCTTCGAATTCAACCAACTTTAAGATTTTGATGCCCATCTCAGCAACACGTTGCTCACCACCAAGCTCTGGTAAAGAAACAACAAATGCCGCATCAGTTGCGTTACCGCCTAGTTTAGCAACTAATTTTGCAGTTGCTTCGATTGTGCCACCTGTAGCAAGTAAGTCATCTACTAGTAACACTTTATCACCAGGTACAATTGCGTCTGTATGAAGCTCAAGAATATCTTCACCATACTCTAATTGGTAGCTTTGTGAAATCACTTCGCGAGGAAGTTTACCTGGTTTACGAACTGGAATGAATGGAATACCTAGTGCGTATGAAAGTGGTGCACCAAAGATAAAACCACGAGATTCAGTACCGATGATTTTTGTAAAACCTTGGTCTTTATATGCTGCAATAAAGCTGTCGATAGTTGCTTTAAATGCGTCAGCATTAGCCATTAATGTTGTTACGTCGCGGAACATAATGCCCGGCTTAGGGTAATCAGCGATCGTTGCAATGCTCTGTTTGATGAGCGTTGAAGTTGCTTGAGTCATAATTATACTGCTCAAAAAGTTTATCTAACAAAGCTCGAGAGTATAACATCACCTTAGTGGAAAGTCGGTAGCAAGTTTCGAAATTAATCACTTAACTACAACAAAAAAGGCTGCATGGTGCAGCCTAGTGTCTTAAATTTGCTTGCGCAGATTAAGATAAAGAAGTGATCCAACCAAGAATAGCGTTAAGGCAGCCAATGCCACCGAATACAGCTAAAAACGCAATGAAATAAGTTGCATTGAACGGATCTTTAAAGTCTTTATCATTCGACATAGTTACTACCTTTATTTAAGCACGACAAAATAAGGTGCACATAATAGTCGAACAGCCCTCATCAATAAAGAGCTTTAGCCGATTTTTAAACCTATGTATTAGTAACCACAACACCGCGCTCTGCCATAGCGCTTAAGGTATTGAGGGCCCCTTGATACAGCTGCTCTTGGCTAAATTGAGGAGCATGCTCTGCAACTGCTTGGCATACATCATTTAAATCTGCACCAGGCTTAGATTCAATAATATTAAGCAGTAATGCGGTCATCGCATTTGTTGATAAAAACTGTACTTCATCATCACTATCACGATAAACCACGAAGTAACTTGCTTGTGCTGTCGGCTCACTTGGTTGATTATCCACACTGATAGTATGAACTGGGAAGCTATAACTTAAATTGCGAGCAAACGAACTTAAATATAATGGGGAGCTTGTCACTTTATGAGCTGATAATTTCACTTCTTGTGCCACCTCTTGAGCAACCGACACATCAAGCTCAACCCATTCATAATGCGCCAGTTCGAACATAAAAGCAGGATCATCACTTTGCATTTCATAGTCATTTGCAAGAAAAGTCAAAAACTCCCCTGCTATATCTAAAAAATAAGGTGATTTACAGTCATGCATACTAAAGAAATGCCTAATGAGTCTCTGCCAAGCTTGCTCAGTATATAAACTTTTTAGCACTGGATACGCAGAGCTGACAAAACCATCCACATTATTAAAAAATAAATCGCGGTAAATCGCCATGCGACGCTCTTCAACATCGGCTGGCTTCTTATTATTTTCTGGGTCGCGAATATGCGCCATAAACTCTTGCTGTACTTGCGTAAAATGATTAGGCACTGTGTTTCACCGTTGCTTGATTTCGATGAGCAGCAGCCTCTTGCAACGCTCCAATGGTTCTCAGCTCTGTTAATAATTCACTCATAGGAGGAATATTAAAATCACGCTCTAATAAGGTGGGAAATACCCCATGAATTTCATAGGCTTTTTCGAGCAATTGCCAAACGGGATCGATCACTGGCGCACCATGAGTATCAACGAGTAAATCCTCAGCCTCAGTGTAATGACCAGCAACATGCCCATAGGCAATGCGATTAGTTGGTAATGCTGCTAAGAATTTCCCTGCATCATAACCATGATTAATCGAATTGACGTAAATATTATTAACATCGAGCAGTAATTTACAATCCGCCTCTTCTAAAACCGCATTAGTAAATTCAAGTTCCGTCATTTGTTGACCGGGCGCGCCATAATAAGAGACATTTTCAATTGCAATTGGCTGCTCAAGAATATCTTGAACTTGCCTAATTCGAGAGGCAACATGCTTAATAGCATCTTCAGTAAACGGAATTGGCATTAAGTCGTACATGTGCCCTTCTCCCGAGCAGTAACTTAAGTGCTCACTAAACAGACGAACATTATGCTCTTTGAAGAAAGTTTTAAGCGATTGCACAAACTCAATATCAAGTGCTGAAGGTGACCCAATCGATAACGACAAACCGTGACATACAAAGGCATGTTGCTCGGTTAGCTGCTTAAATTGCTTACCAAATCGACCCCCAAGCTTTAGCCAGTTTTCTGGTGCAACTTCTAAAAACTCAATGGGTTTAGGAACATCGATAAGCATTTCATCAAGCATTTCTCGGCGCAAACCTAGCCCAATCTGCCCAAAATCAGCTACTGATTCTTTTAACATACTACCTCCTACTAAAAAGGGCCTTTACGGCCCTTTCAAAAGCTAAGTGAGCGCTTAGTGGTTAGAACCACATTTACCTTCACCACACTTACCTTCTTTAGCTTTCTTTTTGTCTGCGCCACATTTGCCTTCGCCGCACTTACCTTCTTTAGCTGCTTTTTTAGCTGCACCGCATTTACCTTCGCCGCACTTGCCTTCTTTAGCTGCTTTTTTGTCTGCGCCACATTTACCTTCGCCGCACTTACCTTCTTTAGCCGCTTTTTTGTCTGCGCCACATTTACCTTCGCCGCACTTACCTTCTTTAGCTGCTTTTTTGTCTGCGCCACATTTACCTTCGCCGCACTTACCTTCTTTAGCCGCTTTTTTATCGCCGCCACACTTGCCTTCTCCACACTTACCTTCAGCCGCGTCTAACTGATACCCTGCTTGCATTTGCTGAAATTCAAATGGATTCGCGTTCGCATCAGTTACTGCAAAACTTGACGCACCTACTACAACCGCACCTAATGTTAATGCAATTGAATTTTTCTTAACTGTGTTCATTCGATGACTCTCTTTTTTTATAAAGGGTTATTAAACAAGACCTGTGAACTACAAATATCTTTCAATTTTTTCTAATTATTTTCTGAAAGTGCGCAGAAAGCAAATTACGATTTATAAAACAATCTAGAACAGCTAGAATACGCGTCCTAATTTTTGATAAGTAAACAGGTATCATGCGACTAGTTTTAGCACCGATGGAAGGTGTTGTAGATTTTAAAATGCGACAACTCCTAACTGATTTAGGTGGATTTGATTTATGCGTTACAGAGTTTGTTCGTGTCGTCGAAGACACGCTACCCGAGCGCGTGTTTCATCGCTATTGTCCTGAGCTAAAAACAGGTGGCTATACCCGTGCAGGTACACCTGTACGTATTCAATTACTGGGTCAAGTTGCCAATGCTTTAGCTGAAAATGCAGTTAAAGCAATACGCCTAGGCTCACATGGAATCGACTTAAACTTTGGTTGCCCTGCTAAAACGGTAAATAAAAGTAAAGGTGGTGCGGTACTTTTAAAAGACCCTGAGCATATGTACGAGATAATCAAAGCCGTACGTGATGCTGTCGACCCACGCCATGAGGTGAGTGCTAAAATCAGACTTGGCTTTGATGATGATAGTAATAGCCAAGAAATTGTTGATGCTGTTGTAAGCGCAGGCGCTTCAAGTCTTGCTATTCATGCCAGAACTAAACGAGATGGTTATAACCCTCCTGCTTACTGGGAAAAAATCCCCCCATTAATCAAAAACAAGAATATTTCAGTAGTTGCTAACGGTGAAATTTGGCAAGTTAAAGATGCTATACTTTGCCAAAAAAGAAGCCATTGCCAAGACTTAATGCTTGGTCGTGGCGCACTAGCAATGCCTGATTTAGCAAAACAAATAAAGTCACATGCACAAAACGAACATTATACTCCTATGTTATGGGAGCATGTGATATACCACATTATTCATTCATCAATGCACCAAGACGAAAGTAAATGTGAAAAGTACTTTGCTTCTCGAACTAAGCAATGGCTCGGTTATTTAAAACGCCAATACCCACAAGCAAGCGTACTTTTTGATGAGATACGTCGCTTAAAAGCCAAAGATGAAGTAGCTGATGTGCTAAGAAAGTATGCCAAAGCGCCGAGTATTGATACAAATCATAATTAGCAAACGGATTTTGTTTGATAATACTAGTATTGCCCACTTGGAAGAAACGCGATGAACAATACTGAAATTCAAACAAAGTTATCTGCGGAACTTGCGCAGGTCAGACAACGTTTACTTGATATGCTGGCTAATTCTGAACAAAGCTATCATCAGCAACTACTATCGCAACTCAAAGATAACCCTCCTTCGGATTGGTTAGAGCTGACAGCAAATAACCTTGGCTCTGAATATCAAATATTGATTGCTCGGATAGAAAAGTTGGAAGCAGCACTTTGCCAAATTGATATCGGGCAGTATGGCTATTGCTGTGATTGCGAAGAAAAAATCGATGACGAACGTTTACTTGCAGATCCTGCAAGCCAACGTTGTCGGCGTTGCGCTCCATAGAGCGCAATGCTGTACTAATTTATAAAAATAAAACTCATTGCAGGATAAAGTATAATATCCTCAATTAACCAATCCGCTTGCAGCTGATCTACGCCTAAACGCTTCATTAAATTGACACGTGCTTGCTGTTCACTCCAAGTGTGATAATGAATACCTAAGTCGGTTTCCATCATAACTTGCCAGAAGTATTGCTCGCCTTGCGTTAGCTTACGTTTACTTTTTAGCGGGTCTATATAATCAAGCTGCCAATCAAGACCACTGTGCTGATGATTTTCCACAAAATAAGTCATCACTAATGGGCTAACATGAGAATCTGATACAGGTAATACAAAATCTGCTCTTTGTAACTGCTTAAGTGAACTTTGGACCTCACTAAGCCAGTTTAAAGGAGACTTAGTCTCACCACTGAAGTAATTAAGTTTACTTTGGTACCAGTCTTTACCGTTCGCTAAACCAACTAAACCAAGCTTTGTACGAGGTTTATATTGAGTTAAGTATTGATTAAGTTTATAAAGCGCTGCTTGGACACTGTCATCGCTGTTATCCAGATGCGATTTAACCATGTTATGCAATAACGTTAACTCAATTTTATTTAATTTAAGGTTGCTTTGTTCAGCAGCAATTAACTGCATTTCAACTAACTCTAACCAATTAGCTAGTGCATTTGCTGAATAGTTATCCTGTGAACGAGCTTGACTAATAACATCACGTTGTACAGGCCAGACAAAATAACGTTCAGGATAACGCTCGGCAATAATTAAATAATTTAATTGCGCCTGTTGTGACTCATCTAAAGACGTCGCTTTTAGCTTTTGATAAGCTTGGTGACGTGCTTGCAAATAACTTTCAGAGAAAGGCCAGCTAGTAGCTTCAGTTTGCAGTTCTTGATTAGATAATAAATTATTAATTCTTTGCAGCGCTTGCTGCCCTTCCCTAAAAGTCTTGAAACCTGAAGATTGCTCAGAGCAAGCTATCAGCATCACACTTGCGACAAGTAATAATACGATCTGTCTTAGCATTTTAAAATTCCATAAAAAAAGCCCCAGAGGGGCTTTTTAATTTAAAACAACATCAATTAGATTTTTACACCGTTACGAGCGGCTTTATCTTTGATGAAGGCTGACCAGCTCTTCGCGAAACGACGCGTGCGCGGATCATCCATTGCCTTAGTGATAGCGTTGTAAGCTTGCTTGTACTTCTCTTGGTAGTAGTAAGCTTCAGCTAAATCAGAATAGATAGTTCCTTTTTTATCAGAACCTAACTCTAATGCCTTGTTCAAACGAACAACGGCTGCACTATAATTTTGCGATTGTAAAAGTAATGAACCTGCTTTGCGGTAAAGCTCTGCATCGTCATCAAATTTAGCCGCTTCTTCATAGTATTTAGCTGCTTTTTCAATATCTTTAGAACGGTGGTAATTAGATGCCACTGCGCTGATATTTTGCTTGTTACGCTTAACTTTTTCTTCGTTGATTGCCTTTTCAAGCACGACAGCTGCTTTGTAAGGAATATCATTTAACGAATAGAAGTTAGAAAGTACTTTGTATTCAACTTCGTTTTCAAAATAGCCATTTTTGTAGGCAACTTCCATGGTCGCTAGACCTTTTTTGAAGTCTTCGGTTTGTAGGTAGTATTTACCTAAACCAACCCAGGCTTTTTTGTCTTCAGGCCAAACACGAACAATCTCTTCAGCTACTTCTACCATGTTTTTGTACTGTTTAAGTTCAAAATAGGCAGCTAGCTTTAATTGGTAAGAAGCTTTTGCAGGTTCTTTTGCCAATTCAATTGCTTTGTCTGCAGCAGGAAGAACGTCTTTGTAAAGTTTTAACTCGTAGTTTGCTTGCGCAATACGTGTATAAACTTTGTCGTCTTCCTCACCTGTGAAGTCCATCCAAGCTGCATAAGCTTCTTTCGCTTTTGCATATTGCTCAGTACCCGCGTACATATCACCTAGAAGTTTTAGGCCTTGCTCTTGGTCAGCAAAGTTTAAAACGTCAGGCTTAACTGCCGCTGAGATGTGCTTAATAGCCAATTGGTACTGCTCTTTTTGAGCGTACATCTGACCTAAGTAACGATCAACTGTTGCCTTATCGAAATCATCCGAAGGATCGATTTCTTTAAGTAGTGCAATCGCTTCATCAAGCTTATCTTCATTGTACAAGTCAAACGCTTTAATAACTTTCTTACCAACGCGCTCGCCCATAACTTTAGTTTTTGCTTTTTTACGCGCTTCAATCTTCGCGTAATCTGGCGCTGCTAAAGCAGGTGCAGTGAAAGCTACACCTGATAGAGACATAAGAAGCGCAAGTGCAGTTACTTTAGATAAATTTCTCATTACTCGCCTCCTTAGTTGCCTTGGTTAAGTTTAAAGTCTAATTGTACTTGAAGACCAAATTGCTTCTGTGGTTTACCATCGATGATTTTCGGACGGTACTTCCACTTACGTAGCGCACGTTTAGCTTCGCGGTCGAAGATACGTTTTGGATCGGCGTCGATCACTTCAACATCTTCTACACCACCAACTTCATTGATAGTGAATGAAAGTTGTACCCAACCTTCTTTACCATCACGCGCTGCTTGCGTAGGGTATTTTGGTTCAATACGAACGATAGGTGTCGCATCACCATCACGTCCAAATGCACCTGGACCACTTAGGCCACCAGCTGTGCTACCCACATCGATGCTTGGCATATTAAATGACAAACCACCAGTGTTCGGGTTGCTGTTTTCCGGCTGAGGCGGCTGCGGCTTAGGCGGCTGCTTTGGCGGTGGCGGAGGCGGAGGCGGAACACGCTTCCTCTCCTGCACCTTAGATTCAGGCGGATTCGTCATAATTTCGACTACGATCTGTTCTTTTTGTTCAGTCGCACGATCAGCTCCACCGGAGATGAGGTACGCCATGAAGTAGAACAAGCCGAAAGTAACTGCCCCACCTGCAATCAGTGAAAACAGAAAACGAATCATTACTGATCTCCAGCTATTGAAATTTTAAGGTTATCACCCGTCGCTTTGATCTGGTCCATAACTTTAACCACTACGCCGTGTTTTGCTTCTTTATCAGCTTGCAAAATCACAACTTCAGTAGGTTGTTCTGCTAATAAACTTTCAAGTTTAGCTGATACACGCTCAACGTCTACTTGTTGTTTATCAATCCAGATCGCACCGTCAGCACGGATAGCAACAAAAATGTTTGCATTTTTTTGCTTCGTAGCTGCAGCTGCTTTAGGTTTATTGACTTCGATACCAGCCTCTTTAACGAACGATGTAGTTACGATAAAGAAAATAAGCATGATAAATACGATGTCAAGCATTGGCGTCATGTCAACCGCTGCTTCTTCTTCTTCACGAAAACGTTGTTTACGTGCCATATTTAATTCTCTCTCTAGTGATGAGGCATGCTATCTACAAGTTTAGCTTTCGCCATTCTCGCTCTCGCTTCTAGACGTGAGCTAAAGAATACTCCAGATAGTGCCGCAACCATTCCAGCCATTGTTGGGATTGTTGCCATTGAAATACCTGATGCCATTAAACGTGCGTTACCTGTACCTTGAGTAGCCATGGTTTCGAAAACCGCGATCATACCCGTTACAGTACCTAGTAAGCCTATTAAAGGACAAATAGCTACCAATGTCTTAATCAACAACATACGCTGATCTAATTTTTCAGACGCTTCAGAAATCCATGCTTCACGGATTCTGTGTGCGTACCAAGACGTAGTGTCTTGGCGGGCATCCCACTGAGCTACAATGTTCTTCGTCATACGAGGAAACTCAGCTAGTAGGAACCAATAGCGCTCAATCATTAAAACCCACATAAGAAAGAGTGCTATCGCGACCACGTATAAAACCTGGCCGCCTGTGCCAACAAAATCCCTGATAGATTCCCAGATCTCCATCAGGACTAGCATTAGGCTTTCTCCTTCTCCGCGTGAGCAGCGATGATACCTGCGCTTTGCTCATCAAGGACATGTAGAACCGACTTACTACGACCCGCAACAATTGAGTGAAGTAGAATAAGTGGTAGAGCTGCAATTAGACCTAACGCTGTAGTAACAAGTGCTAGAGAGATATTACCAGCCATGATCTTCGGATCACCTGTACCGAACAATGTGATTGTTTGGAACGTAAGGATCATACCGATTACCGTACCTAGTAGACCTAGTAATGGAGCGATTGCTGCCAAGATCTTGATGATGTTGATACCAGCTTCAATGCGAGGCGTTTCACGTAAGATTGCTTCGTCAAGTTTAAGCTCAAGGTTTTCAACGTCTTGATTCTTGTTGTCAGCATAAACCTTAAGAATACGACCCAGTGGGTTGTTTGTATTCGGAGTAGAAAGGTTTTTAAGCTGGCTCTTAATCTTAGTGCTAGTAAGCGCAAGATCAATGAAACGAACGATGAAGATAAGTAGACCAACAACAAGTAATACTGTGATGATGTAACCTACTTCAGCACCTTGCTCGTAGTATTCCATTAACGATTTCTTCTGCGTGTTGATACGTAAGATCGCGCCACGAGTCGGGTCGATGTATACGCCAGCATAGTTGTCAGAAGAAGTATTTTCTAAATCGCTGATACCAGCTAGGATGTAGCTATCAGGTTGCTTACCTAGTGGTTGGATTGCTTTAGTTTCTGGTGAGTAGATTAAATAACCATCGTCAGTTACTAAGTTGAAGTTACCGATACGCGTTACTTTCTTCACAGAAGATGAACCGTCAAGACCCGCAACTTCAGTTTCGAAAGTTGAAACTTTAGCTGACTCAGTCATTTCAGTTTGAAGAGAAATCCAAAGCTCTTCAAGTTCACGTACAGTTGGAAGTTCTTTCGCAGCAGCTAGTGAGCGAAGTACTTCAGCACGTCCTGGTTTTTCAGCAGAAACAAGTGATGCTTCGATTGAACCGATTGCATCAGCAGCTGCACGACGTACAACACCGAACATCTCACCTAACGTACCTTGAGCGTTTAAAAGAGCTTGCTCTTTCTCAGCTAAAGTATTTTCGTTTTGTGCATATTCTTTAGCTAAACGATCACCACGAGCTTTTTCAGCAGCTAGGTCACTTTTAGCTTTGTTAAGTAACGCTTGCTTATCAGCACGAGCTGAAAGGAACTCTTGTTCACGTTGCTTATTTAATTTGCCTTCAGAGATACGTTCTTGCTTAACTTGCTCAAGAATTTTGTCTAAAGCATCAGTGTTTGCATGTGCATTAAGCGCGGTACCTGCAGAAACAGATAGTACTGCTGCAACAGCAAAACCTTTAAATAGTTTCTTCATTATTGATTACTCCGCGCCAAAGATTGGTAGTTTAACAAGTTCTAATGTCGCTTGTTTACGCGCCATACGAATAACTTCTTTAACAGGTTTTAGGTATTCTTCACCTAATTCTTTCCACTGTTTAGTGTTGTTATCCCACACCCACGCGTGCTTAAGGTCAAAAGACTGAGCAACGTAAGTGATACGACCTAAACGACCGAAGTCAACGTTGATGCTCTTACCGTCGATCTCAAGAGTACCTTGTGAAGCAGTTACAGCTGAGCTGTATGCAGTTTCAACAGTGTAAGCTTCAAGAACTTGGCGGAATTTTTCAGATGTAGTAACTGATGCTGACGCCATGATGTCACGAAGTCTTTCAACACGTGCTAGACGGTTTTCAAGATTGAACGGAACGTCCGCTTTGATGAATTGCTCAAGCGTATCGATCATGCGATACATCAAAGGCACAACGTTTTGTTTCGTGTTATCGATAGTTGCGATTTGACGGTCAAACGACTCGATTGAAGCATTTTGGTCAGCGACCAAACGTGCTACGTGATCGTTATAAACCTTCATTAGCTCAGTTTCGTCAACAACGCTACGGTACTCAGCGATTAGCTCTTGAGTTTGACCATATACATTGTCAATTTTAGTTTGAGACTTAACAGCAGCCTTTTGAATTTGTTGACCTGCATCTTGCACATCTTTCAAAGGATCTGCAATCACATTGCTGCTTGCAAATGCAAAAGCGCCAACCAACGCTGATGCTACAAGACTCTTTCTGATTTTAACAGACATAGTTCCCAACCAATTAAGTAATGTTACTTTTATAATTTAATTACCCCCCGAAGAGGACAACCCTGATATCTTTTAATAGATATCAACCCTCCAATAATGCTAAATGCATCAGAGTCTGTCAACTTGATGTTCGGCTTTCGTCGGAAAAATTTGGTGACTCGTCGTTGAAAGGAAAAGAACCAAAACAACGAATTAACAAAAATATAACAGAGGTGTTCATATGATACTTCTATAGCCCTTTGCTGGCGAACATTGCATTCATATTAGGTTCAACCTTAAACATAAATGTAACATTTTATGAAATCTGAAAATGCTGAAGAAAAATGAAAAAAAAATTCCGTTTATTCATCTAAAAAATCTATTTTGAAGAATTTTTATGCACTCGCCACGTGTAACCGCTCAATAAGCAGCCAAATCAGGCACTAAACACAAGAATGAGAGAGTTGAAATCTCTCACCGCTATGGGTGAGAGAGTTAAAATATTGCGCGGTCTTTTACAAGCTTGGCAAGTGAAATAATTGAATCAACTTCAAGCTTTTCAAATATTTTCGCTTTGTATGTACTTACTGTTTTGTTACTAATAAAGAGCTTTTCACCGATATCTTTGTTCGATAAGCCTTGTAGTAAATAATTCATCACAGCAAGCTCACGTTCAGTTAATAACTCGTCGATGTCTTTTTCCGAAGCGATTAAGTGCTCTTGCGGGAAGAATGTATAACCACGCAAAATCATTTCAACGGCTGAAGAGATATCTTCAAGGCTTTCTGCTTTGTTTACAAACCCCTGCGCACCAAGTTTTGCAGCTGTACGGATAATATGCTTGTCTTGCTTAGCTGATAGAAACAACACTTTACCAGTAAAACCACTACTGACGGCGCGCTTATATAAACTAAAGCCATCGGAGTCTTCTAACTCGATGTCTAAAATCGCTAGCGCTACATTATTACTTTTTAAAAACTGCAACGCTTCTTTTTGACTTGCAACAGCTTGTACTTCGTTTACTAGTGTAGACTTGGCAAGTGCCATTTTAATTGCTGTTGCCACCATTGGGTGGTCGTCTACCAAAAGTATATTGTTTCCTATGCTCATCGATTAGCAAACCTTCATTATATTTCATCAAACAAGTATAAGTTACTCAGCATTATTTCCACATGTGGATAAGTTAAGTTTAGCGGGTTATTTCTAGTTTGGTGAAAAATAACTGTAAACATTTTGCTGCTAACTTTCGAGTTCAATCAAAACTACTAACTAACATAACAGACGCTGTTATGTTTAATAAATTACATCGTTACAGCATATAATACTTTAGTTATGGAGAGTAGCTTTTAGAGCATAGATCGTGAAGTTCTAGCTTATCTTCTGATTAAATTAGTCGTTTTCAATGCCTTTGGAGGAATATAATTTCGGTACAGCTAATTAATGTTTGGTGAGATATGGATGTTGCGATATTTGCGAGGTAATGATGAATTTTGGTGAAACAGAAACTGTTCCACCAAAATGAGAGGTTCACATAATAAATTATGCTACTTCTACGTTCTCAGCTTCAGGGCCTTTTTGACCTTGTTTGATGCCGAAAGATACTTGTTGACCTTCGCTAAGAGTGCGGAAGCCTGTACCTGTGATAGCACTGAAGTGTACGAATACATCAGGGCCATTTTCTTGTTCAATAAAACCGAAGCCTTTAGCTTCGTTGAAGAACTTAACTTTACCAGTAACCGTGTTTGACATACCAAATTTTCCTGTAAGTCAATTATTAAAATTCAGCCATAATGGCTCTATCCTCCCTGAGTGAATGCCCAATAAACTTGGGGTAAAGTACAGGAAGAACCAATAACCTAACCGGTAACCGTACAGCCGCACATTATCCGTAAATTCAATACGCAAAAACTCAAAGCAATTTAAGACTAACACATTAAATAGTTTTTAGCTCTATTAATCGAAAATAATTTTAAGGTCAACTGCCGAAACAAAAATATATGACAGTATTATTTATAAACAATTAATAATAAATGAAAAAAGCCCATCAAAATGATGGGCTTCTAATTTTCAAGAAAAGAGTGCTATTGCTTTAGATTATTTTACTTGCCAATCCATTTTCGCTTCAGCTTTGATTGGCACCACTTCTGAATCACCTAGTTTATAGCTTGCTGGTACCGTCCAGCTTTCTTTAAATAGTGTAATAGTATCTTGGTTACGAGGCATACCATAGAAGTCTGGACCAAAGTGGCTTGCAAAACCTTCTAGTTTATCTAAAGCCCCCGCTTCTTCAAATGCTTCAGCATATAACTCAATCGCAGCATGTGCTGTGTAAGCACCTGCACATCCGCAAGCTGCTTCTTTTTTATCTTTGTAGTGCGGAGCAGAATCAGTACCTAAGAAGAACTTTTTACTACCACTTGTTGCAGCAGCAATCAACGCTTGTTGATGGATATTACGCTTCAAAATAGGTAAGCAGTAATAATGAGGGCGAATTCCACCCGCTAACATGTGATTACGATTATAAAGTAAGTGATGAGCAGTAATTGTTGCTGCTACATTTTCAGGTGCATTATTAACAAACTCTACCGCATCTTTTGTTGTGATGTGCTCAAGCACAATTTTTAAGTTAGGGAAATCGTTCACTACGTCCGCTAAAATTGTTTCTAGGAACACCTTCTCACGATCAAAAATATCAATAGATGAATCTGTCACTTCACCATGAACAAGCAACAACATACCCACTTCTTGCATTGCTTCAAGTACTGGGTAGATGTTTTTGATTGAAGTAACACCTGAATCTGAGTTTGTAGTCGCACCAGCTGGGTACAACTTAGCTGCAACAATTTTACCCGTTGCTTTCGCTTTTTTGATTTCTTCTGGCGTAGTTTTATCTGTCAGATAAAGCACCATTAACGGTTCAAAGTTACCCTGTGGGCCGGCAGCTTTAATTCGCTCATAGTAAGATAACGCAGTTTCTGTACAAGTTGCCGGTGGAACAAGATTAGGCATGATAATTGCGCGACCCATGTAACGGCTTGCGTCACGAACGGTATCAACGAGTTGCTCACCATCACGTAAATGAATGTGCCAATCATCAGGGCGTGTAATTGTTAGAGTTTGCATCGAATTTAAATCTGACATTGCTTGTTTCCACGGCTAAAGTTAGGGGGATAGCGTAAACTTTGAGCAAATAACCTTGCTAAATTACCCAAGTTCATATTCAGGTGCCTAGTTTACACCAGTTCCAGTTTTTTTTGAAAATAACTTTGTGGATAGTTTGATAGTAGGTTAACGTAATAAATTAATACAACATTTCGGTTACCTTTTATTCTATGCCTAAGAGTTTAGACACTGCTTTTGCACTTGAGGTCAAAACAGACCAACTACATATAATTAATCGATTTTCATCATCTGTAATGCAATTAGACACAGTTGAAGAATTATTAGAATATGTTACGTCTGAAGTGGTTAGCCGCCTAGGCTTTATTGAATGTGTAATTTACCTCGCAGATGATAAAACTCGCACCCTAAAAGAAATGGCTTCTATAGGCACAGCTGGCAGCCATGATACTTACCATATTGACCGTACAGAAATCAGCTTTGATCAAGGCATTACGGGTTATGTCGCAAGTACTGGTAAACCTTTGATGATTGCTGATGTTAGCCAAGATCCACGTTACATCGCAGATTCTCGCCCAGCTCTTTCTGAACTTTGCGTACCATTAGTTTACAAAGAAAAAATACTGGGTGTGATTGACTGTGAGCATCCGCAAAAAGATTACTACAATGACGCGCATTTAGAGATTTTATCAACTGTCGCGCATTTATTAAGTGCCAAGATCAATCAGGTTCGCACCATAGAAAACTTACAGCAAACCGTCATGCAGTTAAACGATGCGCAAAAGCTAGAACGATCGATGCTGCAAATCGCCAATTTGACGTATCAATCAAGTGAACTTGATAGTTTTTTTGAGTCATTACACGGCATTATTACCTCTTTACTCAGGGCAGATAATTTCTTCATCGGCCTTTATGACAAGCAGCTCGATGTGCTTGATTTAGTTTATATTATTGAAGAAGGCGTGCGCTCAAATGCTCATAAAAAAATATCGAAAGAACAACTAAAAGACACTGCGTCTTATTACTTACTAAATATAGATCAGTCACTTCTTTTTACTAAAGAAGAATTTCAGCAGCACATTGATGCTGGGCATTTTAAAATGGTCGGTCGTCAGGCTGAGTCTTGGCTAGGTGTACCGTTTAAAGTGAATGAGCGTATTAGCGGTGTCATTGCCGTACAAAGCTACAGTAAAAGTTACCATTATGACGAGCATGATCGTGCCTTACTCACTTATGTTAGCCGTCAAATCAGCATGGCAATAGACCGTCAATTATCAAGGCAAGAGCTTGAGCATCGAGCTCTTCACGATGAATTAACAGGACTTGCTAATCGGTCTTTACTGATTGAGCGAATTAAACATGCAATACTTCGCCTTGCAAGAGCAAATAAGCAACATAAGCATGCCCTACTCTATTTAGACTTTGACCGCTTTAAAAGTATCAATGATTCGTTAGGCCATGAAGTTGGTGACCATTTTTTAGTTAAAATTTGTGAATTGATCTTAAGCACTATTCGTAACACCGACACCTTCGCCCGCTTAGGAGGCGATGAGTTTGCCATTTTTATGGAAAACATTACCGATAAACAACAAATAAATGATGCCCTTGAGCGGATCCAGCATGTGCTCGCACAGCCCCTTGATATTGATGGACACCTTTTACAAGCATCGACTAGTATAGGTGTTGCTTTTTGTGAAAGTAGTCGAGATCAAGCGTATAAGCTATTGCAGCATGCTGATGCAGCAATGTACGAAGCGAAATCATCTGGCCGTGGTAAAGTTAAGTTTTTCAACAATACAATGCGTAAAAAACTTAAAAATCATGCCGATATAGAAAATGATTTACAGCATGGCATTGAGCATGACGACTTTGAACTTTACTACCAGCCAATTTTTACTATTCAAGACACAAGAGTTGTTGGTTTTGAGGCCCTTGTGCGCTGGCATCACCCAAGCAAAGGCTTTGTCTCGCCAAATGATTTTATTCCGGTAGCAGAAGACACAGGTCAAATTATCAACCTAGATTTACATTTACTTCAGCTTGCTGCAAAGCAAATTGCAAAGTGGACGAGTGAAGGAAAAGCATTTGGCCGAATTACCGTAAATGTGTCATCGCGTCACTTTGCTAGCCTCGATTTTGTGGAACAAATACATGCCTTATATAAGCAATATAAGTTACCTCTTGGCTCACTATGCTTAGAAATAACCGAATCTGGACTTATCGGTAATCTAGAGCTGGCGACAAAAATCATCAAGGGTCTTGAGCCTCTTGAAGTGAAACTGTGTTTAGATGACTTTGGTACAGGCTATTCCGCGCTTGGGTATTTACACCAATTACCGATTCATATAATGAAAATTGATAAAAGTTTCATTGACCATTTAAACAAAGCGCACAACCCCTTAGTCGATGCTATTTTATCGTTAGCGCAATCATTAAAGCTCGATGTAGTCGCAGAAGGAATTGAAACGGAAAAACAATTGGCTATTTTAAAGCAAACTCAATGTAAATTTGGTCAAGGCTTTTTAAAAGCAAAGCCTATGCCCGCTAGTGAAGCAGAAAAAGTGATAGCAAACGGCCTGTAACTAAGTATAAAAAAGCCTTGCGAATGCAAGGCTTGGCTCTATTAAATATTAGGAACGTTTACAGCTCCCCAGGAGCGAAGTTATCCACAGCTATCGCTTTTTTGCGCAGCTCATTGGCTTTGTTCATTCGCTCAGCAACGGTTTCGTTAATCAAGTTTTTCTCTGCCGCTACGACTATTGCATCCTCAAGTTCAAGGTTTTTAGCAATAGTGCCTTCTTTTTGCCATTTACGAAGCTGCTTAAAGTCATCGTGGGTATCAATCATGGCTAGAAAGGCATTTTCCATCACCCCTGTACCGGCATTTTCATCAACATAACAAAGGTGAGTTAATCTGTCTCTGAAGACACCTGGCTTGCTCATGTGCTCACACATAGTTTGTGCTAACTCGTCACTTGGGCGGAGATAATGATTACCTACCGGGAACACAATGCGTTTCAGTAAGAAATTAATAACAGGATTAGAGAAGTTTTTAAAGAAACCATCGAATGCCTGACCTATGCAAAATAACGAATGCTCAACAGCATATTGTACAAATGATAAATCAGCTTGTTGACGGCCTTCATCTTCGTAGCGTTTCAGTACACATGAAGCTAAATATAAGTGACTAAGCACATCACCTAGGCGCGCCGAAATCATCTCTTTACGTTTTAACTCACCGCCTAAAACCAGCATAGCAACATCAGTACAAAACGCTAAGCCACGACTCATGCGGCTTAATTGTTTGTAATACACAGCTGTTGCACCAGATACCGGCGCTTTTGCGAAGTAACTACGTGTTAACCCGTGTACAAACGCCATACCTGCGTTGCTACCAGCAAACAAAATATGTTGCAGTAGTAATGAGTCAAACTCTTTTAAAGCAACATCATGATCTTCCATTGCAGCCGCTTCCATTTCTTTAAGAACAAAAGGATGGCAACGCGTAGCACCTTGACCAAAAATCATCAAATTACGAGTGAGAATGTTTGCACCTTCTACAGTAATCGACACCGGGATCCCCATATAGCCATGAGCTAAATAGTTATTTGGGCCCACTTGGATCCCTTTACCTGAGTGAATATCCATAGCGTCATTCATAACAGTACGACCCATTTCTGTCATATGATATTTTGCAATTGCAGTAACCACAGACGGACTCAACTTCATATCAATCGCGCCTGCAGTCATTAGTCTTGCAGACTCTAAGGTGTAAGTTAAACCACCTATGCGCGCAAGAGCCTCTTGCACTCCTTCGAATTGTCCAATTGAAACACCAAATTGTTGACGCACAGTTGCATAGGCTGATGTCATTCTTGAAGCCAAATGGCCTGTTGCTGTACTAAGCGCAGGTAACGAAATACCTCGGCCTGCACTTAAACACTCAACTAACATGCGCCAACCTCTACCTGCGCCTTTTTCGCCACCAATGATCCAATCAAGTGGAATAAACACATCTTTACCGTAAGTTGTGCCATTCATAAATGCCATATTCAACGGGTAATGACGCTCACCTGTCTGTACACCTTCGTGATCAGTAGGAATTAGCGCACATGTAATGCCAAGCTCTGTTTTATCACCTAATAAGCCGTCAGGATCGTACATTTTAAATGCAAGACCCAGCACTGTAGCAATTGGCGCAAGCGTGATATAGCGTTTTGACCAGTTAAGTTTTAAGCCAATCACTTCTTCACCGTTATGCATGCCCTTACAAACTACACCAGTATCTGGAATACTACCCGCATCAGAACCCGCCTCAGGGCCCGTTAAAGCAAAACAAGGCACATCATCACCTTTCGCTAGGCTTGGTAACCAACGCTCTTGTTGCTCGGTAGTACCATAATGAAGCAGTAATTCGCCTGGGCCTAAGCTATTTGGCACCATGACGGTGACCGCAGCGGTTAAGCTCTTAGTGGCAATTTTCGATACGATGGTTGAATTAGCTATGGCTGAAAACTCACGGCCACCAAATTTTTCAGGAATAATTAACGCAAAGAAACCTTCTTTTTTTAGGTAGTCCCACACTTCTTTTGGTAGGTCTTTATCTTTTTGCACGATTTGATAGTCATCAAGCATAGCTAACAAGGTTTCGACTTGCTCGCTCATAAATGCGCGTTCTTTTTCGCTAAGTTCGGGTTTAGGGAAACGATGCAGCTTTTGCCAATCAGGGTTACCGCTGAATAATTCACCATCCCACCAAACATCACCTGCTTCCATGGCTTCACGCTCTGTTTGCGATAATGGCGGCAAAACTTTTTTAAACATACTAAACGTAGGTCGTGTAACAAGATTGATGCGAATGTCTTTCACAGCAAAAATTACAATCACAGCAACTAGTAACAGAATAATTACGGTCGTCATTGTGCAATCCTTTTATTTTATTTAACTGCTTCAAGTATGACTGATCGTGCCATAAATACAACGTAAGCAGCTCTTACTAAGGTTGTTTTTAGCGATGCTGTTTGTTGTTTACTAAGACACTGCTATTATGCATGTGCAATAAATAACAATAAACTTCTAGGGAACGTTATGAAAAAGACTCCATTTAAGCTCAGTATGAGCGCACTTATGGTAGCGAGTGCTCTTGCACTTACTGGCTGTAATGATGACGCTGCGAGTACAAAAACGACAACGACTGAAGTCCAAACAAGTCAAGTAACCGCACAAGATGCCGCTAAATTTATCGCCGATACTGAAAAAGAATTAAGTGCGCTTTATTTAGAAGCAAGCCGCGCTGAGTGGATTTATGCCAACTTCATCACCTATGATACTGCTGAGCTATCTGCTGAAGTTAATCGCAAAATGACCGAAGCCGTTGTACGCCTTGCTAATGAAGCTGCAAAATTTGATAGTTTAGAACTTGATTACGATGCACGCCGTAAACTTGATAAGCTAAAACTAGCGCTCACTTTACCTGCACCACAAGATGCTGAAAAAACAGCAAAACTCTCGCAGTTAGTTGCTGAGTTAGGTGGTATATATGGTAAAGGTAAATACTGTAAAGAAGATGGTAGCTGTTTAAGCCTTGGCGAAATGACCGCTAAAATGGCAACGAGCCGTGATTACAATGAATTGCTTGATTTATGGCAAGGTTGGCGTCAGGTTTCAAAACCAATGCGCCCACTGTATGAACAACAAGTTGCTTTAACCAATGAAGGCGCAAAAGAGCTAGGTTATGCGGATACAGGTGCTATGTGGCGTAGTAAATACGACATGCCAGCCGATGATTTTGCAAAAGAGCTTGACCGTATTTGGGGCCAAGTTAAACCTCTTTATGATTCATTACATTGTCATGTTCGTGCCAAGCTAGGTGAAAAATATGGCGAAGATAAAGTACCACAAGACCAACCTATCCCAGCACACCTTTTAGGTAATATGTGGGCACAGACTTGGGGTAACATTTACGATGTTGTCGCACCTGAAAATGCCGATCCTGGTTATGACGTAACAGAGCTATTAGCTGAGCACGATTACGACGAACTTAAAATGGTACGTGGTGCTGAGAAGTTCTTTACATCGATGGGCTTTGCGCCACTGCCAGATACTTTCTATGAACGCTCACTGTTTACTAAACCACAAGACCGTGACGTGCAGTGTCATGCTTCAGCATGGGATATTGATAGCAAAGATGACCTGCGTATTAAGATGTGTATTCAACGTACAGGTGAAGAATTCTCTGTTATTCACCATGAGCTAGGCCATAACTTCTATCAACGTGCATACAAAAATCAGCCTGTTTACTATCAAGAGAGTGCGAACGATGGTTTCCACGAAGCGATTGGTGACACCATTGCGCTTTCGGTTACACCGGGTTATTTAAAAGAAATTGGTTTATTAGACGAAGTGCCTGATGAGTCAAAAGATATTGGCCTACTAATGAAAATGGCATTAGACAAAGTAGCATTTATCCCATTTGGTTTATTAGTAGACCAATGGCGCTGGAAAGTTTTCTCAGGTGAAGTAACGCCAGAGAACTACAACAAAGCGTGGTGGGAATTACGTGAAAAATACCAAGGTGTACAAGCGCCTATCGCACGTAGCGAAGCAGACTTCGATCCGGGTGCAAAATATCACGTACCAGGTAACACGCCTTACACGCGTTATTTCTTAGCACACATTTTACAATTCGACTTCCACAGAAGTTTATGTGAAATTGCTGGTAACAAAGAAGCGATACACCGCTGCTCAGTTTACAACTCTGCTGAGGCGGGTGAAAAACTAAATGCGATGTTAGAAATGGGTTCAAGCCGCCCATGGCAAGAAGCTCTTGCGACGATCACTGGTAAAGAAGAAATGGATGCAACAGCAATCTTAGATTACTTTGCACCGTTACAAAAATACCTTGATGAGCAAAATGAAGGCCGCCAGTGCGGTTGGTAATGATAAAAACGAAAAAGCCCGCATAATGCGGGCTTTTTTATGTCATCAAATTAATGATTAAAACTGTAAGCTTACGTTTGCAAAGTATGCATCGTAATCTGAGTCATCCCAGTTGTTTGCATAACCTGCTTTTAAGCCAACGTTTTTGTTAAAGAAGTGCTGTGCACCAAAGCTGTAGTCATCTTCTTTATTAAAGGTTACAAAAGCTGATGTTGCTTTAGAGAAGTAGTAGTTTGAACCTAGTTCCCAAGAGCTACCGCTATCGTCTGTATCTAAGATTGTACCTTCAATTGTTAGGTAGTTACCTTGTTTAAGATCCATGAAGTATTTCGCATTTACTGCACGGTAATCAAACTCGTCGTCAGCTGTGAAAGTAAAACCTAAGTAATCAGTGCTGTTAAGCTGATGATTGTACTTAAGGTCAAACATTACTGTGTTATCACCGTCTTCTACGTCAATAAATGTCGCTTTAAGAAGAAGGTTAGGATTAAAGAAGTAACCTGCAGACACGTTGAATAAATCAGTATCTGAACCGTAATCGTAGTTGCTGTAACCTGCACCGATTACGAAATCTTGTACGAAGTATTCACCACCGATGTTAGTCACATCACCAAAGTCATCATCAGCGTACGAACCAAACACGTTGGTTGTTCTGTTAATGTATTCAAACTGGTCGTATGGACCCATTGTTTTCTTTGGTGCGAAGTAATATGTTGAATCAACACTTACTGTGTCGTTGCCATCGGTGTCCATGTACCCTAAATGGCTGATTGATTGGTAACTATCCGCAGCAGTCGCGGCAGTTGACAGAAGCATACTCGAAATAATAACTGCTAACTTTTTCATAAACAGATTTCCCTATTAACATTGTTTCATTGCTGTTGAAAACTAGCCTGATGGCTAAGTTGGGCACATGCTAACGTGAGAAAACTGAATGAGAACTTAACTAAGCATTTGTTTTTACTTGATTAATTGTAATAAAGTGTCGGCAAATGTAAAGAAAAAGTTGGCCGAAACTTTCGCCTCTGAGCCAACTTTCAAAGAAAAAATAAAGTGTGTCAGTACCTTATAAAGCAAACTGGCTTATAATTCTATAAACCTCATTAATGTTATCTCCTGCTTTAAAGTCTTTACTAATTGGTGTTGGATCTGAACCAACCCAAATTTTCAGTTCAGCATCTAGGTCAAAATGCCCGGCACTTTCTTTACTAAACTTAGTAATTTTTGAGTAAGCAATGCTCAACATTTCAACTTTTGAACCAGTAACACCTTGTTTATCAATGATAATCAATCTTTTATTTGTAAAGATGAACATATCACGAATGACTTTATAGGCTCTTTGTACTGTTTCACCATCAATCAGGGTATTGGCAAGCAGTTCTTCTAAATCGTCGTTATCAACTTCACTTGCGTTACCCATTAATCCACTTAATAGCCCCATAACTAGCTCTCCTTATGAAAGATTTGGTTTTCGAGTGTGTGACCATTCACCAGTTGACGATACTGCCAACCTTGTTGATAACAAAAGTGTAGAAGATTGATATCAAAAGGCTCGGCTGTTTTCTCAAACTCGATCACATATTCTTTTGCTTGGCTCATATAAACATGATGTACGTGGGCAAGGCCAGCAAGCTTTGCTTCTACATCATCATATTGTTGATTCAACTGTAGCGTAATAAAGTGTTTGTTATCTTGAGTGCTTGAACGGGCTTGATGTTCACTTAAAATACCTTTATCAAGGTGTAACACCTGAGAACATAAACGCTCAAGCTCAGTCAAGTCATGGGAGCTTAAAATAAATGTTGCTTCGTTACTTAAAGAACTTACCAGCTCTCTCACCTCACGAGCATGAATTGGGTCAAGGCCCGCAGTTGCTTCATCAAGCATCACTATTTCTGGTGAACCAATCAAGGCTTGTGCAATCGTCACTCGCTTACGCATACCATGAGAAAGGTCATCTGGTCGCTGCTTAGCCACTTCTGACAAACCAACGAGCTCTAAAACACGAGCCGTTTCTTTTTTACGAACCGCACCACTTAGCCCTTGTAATTGACCATAAAAGTTAAGTTGATGCGCAATACTAAAGCGAGGATCAAGCTGTGCATCTTGTGGTAATGCCGTTAGCTTACCAAATAACTCCGCACTCCCTGGGGTATGTCCCATTACCGATAATTTTCCTGAACTAGGTAAAATATAGCCGCATAACAAGCTAAATAAGGTCGTTTTACCCGCACCATTTGGACCAACCAGCGCCACTGGAGCCCCTTTATTTATTTCAAAGCTGACGTTATCTAGCGCTCGTTTAGCCCCATAGTTTTTTGACAAACCTTGTGCTTGAATTAAAACGGTCATAGTGAGCTCCTCGAAAAAATTCGTTCACCAGCAATCAATAACACTGCAGTTTGTAAGAGTGGTAAACCAAGAGCAAGTGTTACGCCGGCACGTTGACCAGCCATTAAATCAAGTTGATAGCCCGGAAATATGTAATTTAAAACCTCAAATGCAGGCCATTGCCATGTTAGTAAGCCAATCACAATATTACCGCCAGCAAAGAACAAAATAGCCAATACAAATGCAAGACGCGATGAACGAGCAAAGGTATTCAAAAAGCTCATTAGGGCAATAAAAGGCATAACCGCAACAAGCAAATAAAATAACAACATAAAGCTTCGCGATAAGCCAGAAAGCAGCAAACTTGGCTCACGATAACCGAGCATTGCAACCGTTGCCATCAAAGTAACAAACAACAGTGCCGCTAAAATTAATAGCTGTCCTAAAAAGCGGCCAATGATAATTTCTGAGCGAGTGGCTCTAAGTGATAAAAAGCGTAACGTACCTCGTTGTCTGTCGCCCACTGTCTGGTCACTACATAAAAACAAACAAAAGCTTGGGAAACTAAATAAAGCAATCAGCCAATAAACGGCCAGTTCAGATTCAGGCCAATCAAGTAATTTACTGATGCCAATGGCGCCAAATGCCTGCCTAGCAAAGTCGGCAAAATCAGGTGAGCTAATCAAGGTCACAGATTGGGCAATGGGATAGCGTAAAATAAGTAGCCAACAAATGGCAAAAGCGGCAACCGCCAACAAACCACGCTTGGTCAAAAATAGTCGTACCAGCTCAAATTGGGCAATTTGTGCAAGACGTTTAGGATGTAACTGCGTCACTCATAATCCTTAATGAATTTTATTATTAGAATTACACTAAGTTGAAACAGCTTGAATTACCAGAAAAAAAAGACCCGACTAGCAGGTCTTATGTAACAAAGTATAAACTTTAACCTAGAGGTGGCTTTCGTACACAGCCAGTGCTTGATCAAGGTCGGCTAGTAAATCAGCCACATCTTCAAGACCAATGTGTAGCCTTATCACTGGGCCCTGCGACCAACCAGTTTCAGAGCGAAGACCTTTCATGCTCAAGTTTGCCGTGACTAAGCTCTCATAACCGCCCCATGAAAAGCCCATTTTAAAATGGTGCAGGCTATCTAAAAAGGCATCAATCGCTTGTTGATTACCCTGCTTCATTACAAATGAAAATAAGCCGTTACTGCCATCAAAGTCTCGTTTGAAGAACTCATGACCAGGGCACGTTGCAAAGGCTGGATGGCGAATATGATCAACCAAAGGGTGTGTTTCAAGCCATTTAGCCACTTCTATGGCTGCTTGTTCATGTTGTTTTAAACGCACAGCCATAGTACGCAGACCACGTAGCGCTAAATAGGCATCATCTGCAGAGGTACATTGACCAAGTAGGTATGAATTTTCTCGAAGTGTTGGCCAATACTTTTTGTTGGCAACAGCAACACCCATCATCACATCTGAGTGACCAACAATGTATTTTGTAGCCGCTTGAATACTAATATCAACGCCATGCTCGAGCGGTCTAAAATGCAGACCATTACCCCAAGTGTTATCTAGCATGGTCATAACACCGCACTCATTTGCTTTAGCAACCATCGCTGGGACATCTTGCACTTCCATGGTGATTGAGCCAGGTGATTCTAAAAACAATACACGGGTGTTATCTTTAATAAGCTCACTAATCCCTGCGCCGATCCCCGGCGGGTAATAGGTTGTTTCAATCCCTAAGCCAGCAAGTATTTTGTCACAAAAATCACGGGTAGGTTCATAAGCTGTATCCACCATTAAAATATGATCACCCGTTTTCACAAACGATAGCAAGGCATTACTGATTGCAGCCGCACCTGATGGGTAAAGCGCACAACCCTCACCACCTTCAAGCTCTGCAATTGCTTCTTGCAGAGCAAAATGCGTCGTCGTACCGCGACGGCCATAAAATAAAGTTTTATCGCCACGTTTCTTAGCCGCAGCTTTTAAGTCGGCAACTGAGTCAAATACCACAGTTGATGCACGTTGTACGACAGGGTTCACAACCCCTTGTGTATACGCTTTTTTACGCCCTGCAGAGACGATTTGGGTATTTTTATTTGTCTTTGTCATAATTTGTCCAAGCTGTGCTTTACAGGTTGCGCCAGTGCTCAACCAAAAATCGAGAAATAGAATCTTGCCGGGTTAGTTTAAGATGGCTGCCCTGCTCATGCCATTGGCCGAATTCATTAAGTTCAGCACGGCTAAACCATCTTGCATCGTCTAACTCGTCTTTATCTACCTGAATATCTTCTGAAACTGCTGTGGCCATAAAGCCAAACATAATTGATGATGGAAATGGCCAGGGCTGTGAAGCTATATATTGAATATCTGTAACAGCAACACCCGCTTCTTCCATTACTTCACGGGCAACGGCTTGCTCTAGTGTTTCACCTGGGTCAACAAAACCTGCAAGTGTTGAAAAAACACCCTCAGGCCAGCTTGCTTGACGGCCCAGCAAGCAACGCTCTATTCCGTCTGAAAAAGTTTTCGTAACGATCATAATAACGGCAGGATCGGTTCGCGGAAAAGTTTGATGCTGACAAGTTTGGTTTTCACATAAACGCGAATGCCCAGCTTCAACCATATTATTTTCATGACCACAACGACCACAAAAACGGTGCGTTGCGTGCCAAAAACACAAGCCTCTTGCCAGTGCTGCAATTGAGCCTTGTTTAAGCTCAACTTGTGGGCCCAACTTGCGAATATCAACAAACTCAGCGCCGTTGAGCATTGGCTCAATAAGTGAGTCTGGTTCATGGCTGACATCTAATGCAAAATGAGCCACATCATCGTCGTCTAACCCCAATAAAATGCCTTTTGATAAATCGAGATGATCCACTTGAGATAAGCGTAAATAACACACTTCAGGACTGTCTTTAACAAATAAACTTTGATTGTTATTGACTAATAACCAGCGACTCTGAGAATTCATTTGAGCCTTTAGCCACTTAGGATCTTTGCGGCGGTTTGATGCACGATCCAATGGCATTTGAGAGTAATTCAGCATGGCGTTCCTTGAAAATAGTTTACTTAGTAAAACTACCATAAGCGGATGATAAACCCAATTTATTACAGGCATAAAAAAAGCCCAAACAGGGCTTTTTTATTCTCTCTCACAATTTTACAAGGTCGCTAGATGCGCTTGTAGTTTTTGGTTCTCAGCTTCAATATGCCGATAGAACTCTAAATCTTCTAATTTACTCGCTGCTGCTTTATCAATGATGATTACGGCATCTTTATGAAGTTGCAGTGCTGAGGCTGGGCATTTAGCCATTAACGGACCTTCAACCATGGCGTGAACGGCATCTGCTTTACTTGCACCGGTTGCTAAAAGTACCACTTTTTTAGCTTCTAAAATGGTGCCAATACCCATAGTGATTGATAAATGTGGTTGATATTCGCCTTCGGCAAAAAATCGTGCATTGTCTTCAATTGTCGCTTTCGTAAGTGTTTTAACACGCGTGCGTGATGTCAAACCTGAAGATGGTTCGTTAAAACCAATATGACCATTACGGCCAATACCAAGTAGCTGTATATCAACACCACCAGCTGCTAGGATTTTTTGTTCGTACTCAGTACAAGCAACAAGCGGGTTTACTGCATCACCCGGCGGTACATGGGTGTTCTGTTTGTCGATATCAACATGGTTAAACAGCTGCTCATTCATAAAGTAGCGGTAACTTTGTGGATGTTCGCCAGTTAAGCCTAAGTATTCGTCTAAGTTAAATGTTGTCGCTTGGCTAAACGAAATATCGCCTGCTTTATTTTTTTCGATCAGTTGTTGATACAAGGCAACGGGTGTTGAACCTGTAGCAAGGCCAAGCACTGATGCTGGTTTTTTTAGTAATTGTTTAGCAAAGATGTTGGCACCATAAGCTGCAACTTGGGCTGCATCATCAAGAATCACTATTTGCATATCGATTAGCTCTAATTATAAGTTGGAAAAAAATGGGACCTAAAACCCAACCCCACGTGCAATCGAGCTGGGTTTTAGATCAAACCACTGCCAGGATACGATGCAGTAGCTATAACCATTATGACAACGCTGTCATTATCACTTCTAGTTTTACCTTTGTAAAGTAAAAGTGAATAAAAAATTACTCTTTTTGTTAGTGTTTAATAATTATCAAACACTAACAAAGATCTTACGGCGATACATCCAATGCAATACCAGCATTTGTACTGCTAATAACGCAATCACCGCCATCAGGGGTTGCCATACCTCTGGCACAGCTCGAACCACACCACCAAAAACGCTTTGGCTTACATAACCCCAATTCACAAGACTTGACGCTAAGTAAATAATAATTGAGTTTGCACCTATGATCACAAAAGGATACGCGGCGCGCTGGCCCGGCAGAATATCAACCAGTGCATAAAATACGGCTAGCAACATGGCACTCCAACCAACCGTTACAAGCACAAATGAACTGCTCCAAAGCTCTTTATTTACTGGGAACTGTAAGTCCCATAACCAACCTAAACAGACACTTACAATCCCTGCAGCAAACAATAATGCGGTCATTTTCCACTCGCCAATTTGCTGAGCACGGGCGACTAATTGACCTGCAAACACGCCCATTAAAGCATTGACAATCGCTGGGATATTCGACAATACACCTTCTGGGTCTACCACACGGTTTTGATAACTAATACCTGGCAGTAAGTGTGCATCAAACCATGCATTCCAACTCCCTGCTGCTGAAAGGTCACCAGCACTGCCGCCTGGCACAGGCACAAAACAAAGCAGTAACCAATAGCCCAATAAAATAGTCGCTGCGGTTATAATTTGCGTTCGTAAACTGGTGTGCCAAACCAACATAGCACAGAAAAACCATGCAATGGCGATTCGCCCAAGTACACTGGCATAGCGAATTTCATCCAAAGCCATTGGCATACCAGTGCCCCAGCCGTGGTTATACAAAATACCTAATAAACACAATAGTAAAAGGCGTTTTCCCGCCTTACGGTAATAAACTTTGCGTTCCTCAAAAGGCAAATGGTCAATGCGTTTCGGGGCTAGCCCCATCGCCACACCCGATAAGAAGATAAATAATGGGAAAATCAGATCGTAAAATGTGAAACCATGCCAGACGCTATGTACTGTATGTGCTTCAAAAACTTTCCAGCCAGTCCAGCCTGTTAAAACGAATAGCGCTGCGAATAGTGACTGTCCGCCTAATATCCAAAACATATCCATGCCACGCAATGCATCCAGCGATGCCAAACGTTTTCTTGTTGGTTGTGTTGTTGTCATTGTTTACCTTTAATACAAAAAGCCCCGCGATACTTCGGCGGGGATTTTTCCAGGGAAGTTCTTACAAAGCTTTACCAGCTATATATGTCGCTTTTACATATTGATTATCATCTAGCACAACAAAATCAGCATCAAACCCGCTCAGCAAGCGACCTTTTTTATGTAAACCTAAATATTGTGCAGGATAAAGTGATGCCATACGTAAGCTCTCAGCAAGGCTAACATCCAATGTATTCACTGTGTTGCGCACCGCACTTGCCATATCAAGTACGCTGCCTGCTAATTCACCGGTAGTTGAATTTAATCGATCGCCAGTACGAATGACTTTACGACCATCAAAGAAATCAAACTCCATATCGTCAGTACCCACAGGTGGCATTGCATCTGTGACTAACATAATTTTTCCGCGCTGCTTGGTGCGAATTGCTAATTTTGCTGATGATGGGTGTACATGATGACCATCAACAATTAAGCCGCACCAGCTGTTATCATCCCAAAGTGCTGCACCAACAACACCCGGTTCTCGTGATGTAAATGCTGACATAGCATTAAATAAGTGGGTGAATCCATCAGCACCAGCAGCAAGTGCTGCATTGGTAGTCGCAAAGTCCGCATTAGTGTGGCCAATAGATACTTTTACGCCACACTCAACTAAGCGAGCGATATCATCAGCACTAACATTCTCAGGAGCCAAGGTAACGATTTTAATGCCTAGATCTTGGCGTGCATAAATTGCAAATTCTTGCTCTGTGATTGGACGAATGAATTGCTCGCTGTGGGTACCTTTTTTAGGAAAGGAAAGATGTGGCCCTTCAAAGTGCACGCCCATAACGCCCGGAACCCCTTCAGCAATTGCTTGTGCGGTTGCATCAGCGGCCTTTGCCATTACTTCTACTTTGTCGGTAATAAGCGTTGGCATAATCGCTGTTGAACCAAACTGACCATGCGCTTTGGCTATTCTATCTAAGCAATCTGGCGTTTGTTCTGCATTAAAAAATGCCCCGCCACCGCCATTAACTTGAACATCAATAAAACCAGGGGTGACTAAACCTGTTAATTCAACAGCATCAGCATGTGCTTCAACACGTTTAAAGACACCATTGTCGACGCTAAAATACACATCTGATAAAAATTCTTCACCGGTAAACAATTTGCTCGCATGATAAATCATCATTACAAACCTACCTCTTGACTTTGTTCTAGTACAGATTGCTGAGCAAAATAAACAGCGCCCATTTCAGGTGGTTGAATAGGTGTCTCAACTCGTTTAGCAATATCTTCTGCAAGCCACTTATTCAGAGGCTCAGCTAAACCGCCAATCATAGATAAACGTGGAGGCTTATTCTCAAGTAAGCGCTGCGCTAATTTGCTCACGTAATCTGCGCCTTCTTTGACTATCGCAACGGCAACTTTGTCATTGTTATTGGCTGCTTCAAATACATAACGGGCTAATTTAGCAAAACTGCTCGAAGGCTGACCAGACATTTGCTCAACAATTGCCATCGCATTATCAGCAGCAAAATGCTCAGTGATCACTTTAGTTAAATTTGTTGATTCGCCTAGACCATCAAGGTCTAGCAAGGTCGCTTTTATTGCTTCAAGCCCCATCCATGCGCCACTGCCTTTATCTCCTAGGGCAAAACCATGACCACCAAAGTTAGTTGTACGACCATTTACACATGAAAAACCACAAGAGCCCGTGCCAGTGATAATCACCGCACCATCACTGCCTTCATGTGCACCAATGCAAGCAGTATGTAAATCAGTCGTGAGGAACATTTGTTTGAATGGATGTTCCCATTCCATAATCTTGTCATACAAGCTAGGTAGGTTAACACCCGCCAGACCTAAGCCGGCATAAAGCTGATGAACTGTATCAAGTGGTAAACCAGCATCACGAAGCGCTAATTGTGTTGAGACCATAATTGATTCGAGAGTACGTTCCAAACCATGTAATGGATTTGCAGGACCACCTAGGCCAGTTCCTAATACACCTTGTTTAACAGAGTAGATAGTTGCTCGACATTTCGTTCCGCCACCATCAATACCAATAAACAATTGGTCCTCATTCACACTCTTCGCCATCATTTAACGACCCCTAGCCTTCGTTTAGTTTTTATCTAAATCGCATTATTTTTATTATCTGAATGCGAAATCATCTCAACCTTTGTTGATTTAATGTTACACAACAAATGACAGCGTTGTCATTATATTTTTTATAAAATTTCGTATAACTTTTATATTTATTTTTAATTTGTTGAATTAAATAGCTTTATTTAATAGAAAAGAAAATTAGAAACCACATCAACGATGTCCTATAACACCTTAAATTATACTTTTTTGCATAATTTAGCGCATTGTGAGTGACTATTCTTTTATTCATCATCAAGTTTAACTAATGCAAGCTTAGCCGAAATAATACTTTAGTTAAACATTTTATTTAAAATGGAATATTTTTTTCTACCTTGATAACAACAGTGAATCGTCAATACAGTGAAATTCAGCTGCGGCTTGCTTTAAAATATCGGCAGTGAGGTGCTCTGCCCCATAGACATCACACGGTAGCTGATACTTATTCGCTAAATGGCCAAGCAATAACGCAAAATCTCCATCACCCGAAAGTAATACCATTTTATCGAGCTGCTTGGCATGCTCTAGCATATCAATGGTAATGCCAACATCCCAATCCCCTTTCGCACTACCATCTCTGCGCTGAATAAAAGGTTTCAGTTTTACCTCAAAGCCAATTGCGCGCAGAATATTTTGAAACTGCGATTGCTTTTCATCACCACGATAAATTGCATACGCAATGGCGCAATCAATTTCATAGCGTTCGCTCATCTGTGCCCAAAAGGCATTGTAATCAAAGTTTTTCTTGTAGCTTTCTTTACAGGTGTAATAAATATTTTGTACATCTACAAAGATACCGACTCTTGGCTTATCAACTGCTGACATAATTTTTCTGTTTTTAGTGATTTGTGTTCACTGTAGCATATCTAGGTTGATATTTACGAAAAAGTAACCTAAATTGGTTACATAAAACAAAGTAACCAAATTTGGTTACTTAACGCGATGTAACTAAATTAAGTTACTTAACCTAGGGGATCATAATGATTGCGGTGATCAGCGGTGATTTAATTAAATCACAAAAAATTCCACAACAAGAATACGATGCCATGCTGTATCAGCTTGATCAAAGCTTACGCTTTGTTGCCAAGCGCTTTAATGCAAGTTTTAGCATATATCGTGGCGATGCATTGCAAATACAGTTAACAGAGCCAGAGCAGGTCTGTCATGCTGCAATTTTGTTGTATTTGCAAATGAAAGCAGCCAATTACGAACTGCGACAAAGTTTGGCTATTGGCTCACTCGATAACTCCCGTGCCGATATAAAAACAGCCACAGGCAGCGCCTATACTCTATCTGGCCGGGGGTTAGATAATATGGGCCATCAACGGCTCACTTTACAAATAGACAATCAACCCCTTGAAGAGGGTTTTTTACTCAATATTGAACTAATAGAAGTATTACTTGAAAAAATGAGTCAAAAACAAGCAAATGCATTGTTTTATTATTTAACAGCAGAACACAACAACCATGCCGAACTTGCTAAAGAACTCGCAACAAGCCGAGCCAATGTCACAAAGCTATTAAATTTGGCTCACTACCAATTAATTGAACGTTTTATACAGTACAGCCAAACCACACTCAAAGGAATGACAACATGAGTTTTTCATTACTTATCGTAAGCTTAATTTTAGCGCATTTAATTGCCGACTTTTACTGGCAACCTATGAGCTGGGTACATGACAGAAATACGCGTCACTTTCGTGCCAGTAAACTTTACTTGCACGTGCTCATCCACGGTGCTAGCTCATTTTTGGTACTATTATTTTGGGAGTTTAATTATGGCTGGCAAGCGCTTTCAAACGTCGTTATCGCCACGGCAGTGATTATGGTTACACACTATCTAATCGACCTTGCTAAATCTTACTCAAGTAAAGGTGTGGTTCCTTTTATTGTCGACCAACTTGCACATTTAGTTATCTTGTTCTTACTGGCTATATGGTTAAGCGAAAACGATGAGTTTTTTACACATAGCTGGCAATGGCTGATGCAACCGGCAACATTATGGGTGCTGTGTGGCTATTTATTAATTTTAAATCCAACAGCGGTGTTTATTCGAATGATGTTAGAGCGGATCACATCTGGCTTTAGCACCACGGGCAGTTTACCAGCTGCGGGGCAAAGTATCGGCATGCTTGAGCGGGTATTGATGCTAACATTTATCTTACTGGACCAATTTTCAGGCGTTGGCTTTTTACTTGCGGCAAAATCCGTATTCCGCTTTGGTGATTTAAGTGCCAGTAGAGATAAAAAACTGACTGAATACGTTATGCTCGGTACCTTACTCAGTGTCAGCGTGACTTTATTTATTGGTTTAGCCGTTAATTACCTTAAAGCCGTGTGACTTTGCAGACCCATAAAAAAACGCGCCAACACAGGCGCGCTTTATATTAATTAACCAATAAATTAGCTGTTATTTGAGCCATCATTCTTAGGGCGACGTCTGCGCTGAGAATTCCCCCCTACAGACTGACGCTTAGCCCATGGGCTTTGTGTTTGCTCGTCACTTGCTTTCTTGGCATTAGATTTTTTCCCAGAACCACCACGGCGTGGACCTATGCCACTGCCATTGCTATTTGGTTTTTTACTATCCGACTTAGGCTTAGAAAACGGCTGTTTGGCTTTTTTCGGCTTTTTGGGTTTAATTGGGCGTGCATCAAGCTCTCGTTCAGGCACGGGATTGCTTGGTTCAAAACCTGCTTCAGTCGCGCGTGGGATCAATTCACCAATAAAACGTTCGATACCGTAAAGATCAACTGCATCTTCAGCTGTCACAAACGAAATAGCATGACCCGATGCACCTGCTCGGCCTGTACGGCCGATACGGTGTACGTAATCTTCATAAATATTCGGTAAATCGTAGTTAACAACGTGAGGTAGCTCAACAATATCAAGACCTCGGGCAACGATATCGGTTGCCACTAGTACGCGCACTTCACCTGATTTAAAGCCTTCGAGTGCTTTAACACGAGCGCCTTGCGATTTATTTCCGTGAATGGCAGCACCCACAATATCATCGCGTTCAAGCTGCTTAACTAAACGGTTAGCACCATGTTTGGTACGACAAAATACCAATACTTGTTGCCAATCGTTAGTACGGATCAAGTGGCTAAGTAATGCTGTTTTGCGCGATTTATCTAGTGCATAAACTGATTGAGTAACCGATTTAGCGGTCGTGTTTTTTGCTGCAACTGAAATTTCAACCGGATCGTTAATTAGCCCTTTTGCAAGTTCACGAATTTCATCAGAGAAAGTCGCTGAGAACATCAGGTTTTGACGTTTAGTTGGCAGTTTAGCAATGATACGTTTGATATCATGGATAAAGCCCATATCAAGCATACGATCGGCTTCATCAAGGATCAGTACTTCTAAATCATCAAACTTAAGAGCATTTTGATTGTGTAGGTCTAATAAACGACCTGGTGTTGCCACTAAAATATCAACACCTTTGCGAAGGCGCATCATTTGCGGGTTAATTTTAACACCACCATACACTACAAATGAGCTGACATTTGAATGCTTAGCATATTGCTCAACATTTTCGCTTACTTGCAAAGCAAGCTCACGAGTTGGTGCCAATACTAATGCACGTACTTTATTGCCACCTGCTTTAGGGCCTTTTGACAAGCGCTCAATTAGCGGCAGCGTAAAACCCGCGGTTTTGCCTGTGCCAGTTTGCGCTGCGGCCATAACATCGCGACCTTCAATGATCGCAGGGATAGCTTGTGATTGAATAGGCGTTGGTGCTTCATAGCCCTTTTCTAAAACTGCATTTACTAAAGCTGGTGATAAACCTAACCCATCAAAACTCATACTATCTCTCTTTAAAAAATTCAGCCGATACGGCGAAGTGGGCGCATTATACCTAGGATAGTCAATAATGCATGGAATTATTTACAAACTAGTACTTAATGGTGGATTTAGCAGAATAATTTTAGGTATAAAAAAAGCGGCTCTGATGCCGCTTTATCTTATATACCCAAACCACCTTGAGGTGGTTTGGGTATAGCTAATCTTTACTTAACACCAAGTTCGCGTAAACGCTCTTGTAAATAGCTGTCTGCAGTGTAGCGCTCAGAAAGCACAACATCAGGACGCGGGTGTAAGAATAGTGGTAACGAAATACGTGATTTCGTTGACGCTTTACCCGTTGGGTTGATCACGCGGTGAATAGTTGATGGGAAGTAACCACCTGACGCTTCTTGTAGCATGTCACCAATATTGATGATCAGGTTACCAAAATCACATGGTACGTCTAACCAACCACCATCTGTTTTTTGTACTTGTAAACCGGGTTCATTCGCCGCTGGTAATACAGTTAATAAATTGATGTCACCGTGTGCTGCCGCACGGATTGCACCTGGCTCTTCATCACCAGTCATTGGTGGATAGTGAAGAATACGCAGGAGTGTTTGCTCAGAGTCAGCAATCATATCTTTAAGGTCGATAGAGAACTTAGCACGCACCTCTTCTGGTGCTTCTGCCTGAACCCAACTTAATAATGTTGCCGCAAACTCATTGGCTAAGCGATAGTACTCACGGATTTCTTCTTCTAGCTGTGCTGGAACACGGCCTTTTGGATAAACGTGGTAGTACTCTTTAATATCTTTAACGGTAAAGCCTTTTGCAACTTCTGACACTGATGGTGGGAAGTAACCATCTTGTGTTTCTTTTGAAAATAAAAACTCATGCTTTTGCTCAGAATTAAAGAATTCTTGCCAATTTTTGTAAATAGACTCAACTAATGACTGAGGTATTGGGTGGTTTTTTAATACACCGAAACCTGTGTTTCTTAGTGACTCAACAAATTGAGCGGCCGCATCGCTCGCTTTATAATCAACGGTAGGTAAATGTTGCATTGTCTTTTCCAGTGAATAAGGTTCTAGAAGTCTGTGCTAAGCATAGCATTTCTTCATTATAGCGCTTCGCGAGAATAGAGAAACACAAGCAAAAACATAAGGACTTATGTCCGCCCCTGCCTAGCTTAGCTCCTTAAGTTTGATACAGATCAACTAAGCCTTTAAGTAGTATAATGCGTACTATTACATAAACTTTGATATGGTTAATAAGACACGTTTCAACACGAAAGGATCGCTTATGTTCACAAGGCTGCAAATTTTACTTTTCAGTGCGCTCATACTCGTTACCAATCCGGTCATCTCAGCTGTGCAAGCAAACTATAAAGTCGAAAATATTAAAGATAATGTATATCGCTTTACTGCCGGCCATTATCATAGTGCTTTTATGATTGTTGATAACCTTGCCTTGGTAACGGATCCTATTAATAGCGATGCCGCAAAATACTTAAAACGCTATATAAAGAAAACCTTTAACGCAGATATCAAATACATGCTATACAGCCATAGCCATGTTGACCATGCGATGGGCGGTAATGAGCTAATCGATACCAACACAACTGTCGTCGCTCATCAGTTTGCAGCTGAGGACCTTAAATTGAATAAAGTGCCTACTGCCCTGCCTGATCTTACTTTTACCGATACACTCAAAGTCGATTTAGGTGATAGCTACGTGCAGCTTAATTACTATGGGCCAAATAATGGCCGTGGTAATGTCAGTATGCGCTTTATGCCTGCCAATGTACTTTATGTTGTTGATTGGATTGTACTTGGCCGCATGCCATATAAAAATCTGATTGGTTACGATATTAACGGCATGCTGCATTCAACCAAAGCCGTGTTAAATGAACCTGCGTTTGCTGCATTTATAGGTGGCCATGCTGATACAGGCAACCGCGATGATGTTGTCTCTTACTTACACTACATTGAAGACTTACACACTGCCGTTCGCGATGGCATGTTAAAAGGTAAAAACCTTGCTACCTTACAAAAAGAAATAAGCTTGCCCCAATACAGCCATTTAAAAATGTACCAGCAATGGCTACCACTGAATATTGAGGGTGTGTATAACAACCTTGTCGAGATGGGCTATTTTAATTTTCGCAGCGATATTGATGCTCAGTTTTAACTGAGCATCAAAAACGTGCCAAAAACGTATTAAGTTCTTTACTCATACGTGCGACAAGCGCTTCTGGGCCACCATCATACATATCGTTATGGCGCGAATCTTTAAGCTTAATTTGCGTCACTGGGTATACAGCGAGTTCTTGCTGCGTAAGCAATACGTTGTCATCTGCTGGGTAATCGCTACCACGTAGTGTCAGTACAGCAATATTTTTGTTCCTTGGGGTCAGCATACGACGATGATCGAGGGTGATCAATTTAGAAACCTTAGCGGGATAAATAGCGGCATATAATGCTGCAATATCACCCCCATTTGAGTGACCAAATAAAGTGAGCTGATTAAAGTCATACTCAGCATAACGCTTTGCAAGTTCTACGGCTAAAAACTCAAGGGTTTGTACACCACGGTGCCAGTTTTCCATGCGTGTGGTCATGTATGGTGGCTCAGGGTTTAAACTCGGATCGCCTTTTAACTCATGAGCAACTTCAACCGTTAAATAACCATGCTGATGGAAGGCCTGCTGGGCAAATTGATAGTCTGTATGCGCCATACCATAGCCTGCCCCAATAAACGCCACTGGGCATTTTTTCTTTATCGTGCATTTGCTATCGGCTACTGTAATGGTCACCGGAATATGGCGAGCTCGCTGTGTATCAAACAGTATCTCTGTTTGATTAGCAAAGGCTGTCTGTCCGCTAAGGGTTAACGCGAGCATTAGCGCCGCCTTTTTAATATTTAACATGCTATGACTTCTCTAATTTGAATTCTAAGCTGCGTTTAACCATCGGCCACTCACCATCAATAATTGAAAACACCACGGTGTCGCGTACACATTCATCGGCCATTATTTGGTGATTACGAAGAACCCCATCTTGTTTTGCTCCTAAGCGAGCAATGGCATTGCGCGAAGCCTGATTATGCCAATGGGTACGAAACTCAACAGCAATCACATTAAGCGTTTCAAATGCATAACTCAGCAGCAGTTTTTTACATTCAGTATTAACCCCAGTACGCTGAAAACGCTTGGCATACCAGGTATAGCCAATTTCTAAACGGCGATTTTTACTGTCAATATTACAAAAGCGAGTTGAGCCTATCACCTCATCAGTGTGTTTATCGATGACAGCAAATGGTAATGCGCGACCAAGTGCTTGTTGTTCAAACGCCATAGTTAGATAATCGTCAACACGTTCTTCATTGGGCACCGAGGTAAACCACAGGTCCCAAAGCTTTCCATCTGAAGCGGCGCTTACTAAAGCATCACGGTGCTCAAGCGTTAACGGCACTAATTTAACAAATTGACCTTCCAAAAAGATGGGACTTAAATCCATAACTTTCCTTAACTTTAATCCACCAGCTCGATGTCGAGCCCTGCTAATAAATCCAAAGCGGCATAACGTTCAAATTTGGCCTTACTGATATTGTTAGCTGTTATATCAATAGCAAAGTGACTAGCACCTATAAAATTAGCTTTACTGAGATTGGTTTGTTGAAACAAGCTGTCACGAAAATCAGTATCAGTAAAATCAGCAGAAGATAAATCTGCATGTCTAAAATCAACATCTTTGGCAAAACAGCTACGCATTTTTAAAGCTTTTAAGCTAAGCTCAAAAAAGCTGCTGTGGCTAAGCTCACAGCCAATAAAACTCACTGGAGCACGGCTAGCGAGTAGCGGCCAATCAACATCAGTAAAGCGCACACTGGTTAATTTACACTGTTTAAAGTTCACTTCTTCGAGTGAGGTGTATCTAAGCCCAAGCGCAGCTAAATTACAGTTTTTAAACTCACACTCTATAAACCGGCAGTTTTCAAACTGACTATTGCTAAAGTCACAGTCGATAAATTCACATTGCTCAAATTCGCAATGCGAAAATGTTTGGTCTACTAGGTTTACTTCAAAGGTGTGTTCAAAATAAAGCGAGTGGCTTACGATCACGCGGTGGTCTCAATATCTTGTTTAAGCGCAAGAACTGCAATAAAAATAAGACCAAACAAGGGAATAAGCGCTAATAATCCACCAATAACGGCCACCACAATTGGTGTTGAGGTTTTACGCTTGCCTAAGTAATAGCTGATAGCGGCAAACACAGGGATTAAAATAACAATTATTTGGCCGATTAAAGTTGCATTGATATTCATTTTCTCTCCTTGAAGAACATACTAAATATTCATTTAAGCACAAAAAAACCCTAAGGCATATACCTTAGGGTTATTATTCATAAAGTCTTATAATTCAGTTTATTATGAATTATTCAGCGTCTTTCGCTACAACATTAATTGCTAGCTCAGTTAATGCATCTGCATTTGCTTTGCTTGGTGCATCTGTTAATAAACATGATGCTTGCGTTGTTTTAGGGAAAGCAATCACGTCACGAATGTTGTCAGTACCACATAACAGCATAACTAAACGGTCAAGACCAAACGCAAGACCCGCATGCGGAGGTGTACCGTACTTAAGTGCATCAAGTAAGAAACCAAACTTGTCTTGTTGCTCTTGTGCATCAATACCTAAGATTCTGAATGCTGTTTCTTGCATATCGGCATTGTGAATACGTACCGAACCGCCACCAACTTCGTAGCCATTTAATACCATATCGTATGCATCTGATAATGCTGCAGCTGGGTTTGCTTCAAGCTCTTGGGCAGAAATACCTTTCGGTGCAGTGAATGGGTGGTGAACCGCATGCAATGTACCTTCGTCGTCTTCTTCGAACATTGGGAAGTCAACAACCCATAAAGGTTTCCAGCTATCAAGATCAGTAATGCCTAAATCAACACCAATCTTAAGACGTAATGCACCCATTGCTTCGTTTACAACGTTGCGCTTATCAGCACCGAATAAAATGATATCACCAGATTGCGCATTAGTACGCTCAAGTAATTGGTTGATCACCTCTTCGTTTAAGAATTTAGCGATTGGTGATTGCACACCTTCAACGCCCGCAGCACGGTCGTTCACTTTCATCCAAGCTAGACCTTTCGCACCATAGATACCGATGAATTTAGTGTAATCGTCGATTTGTTTACGAGAAAGCTCAGCACCGCCAGGTACAGTTAATACAGCAACACGGCCTTTTTCGTCATTAGCAGGACCTGAGAATACTTTAAACTCAACGTCTTTTACTAAATCAGCAACGTCAACAAGCTGCATTGGGTTACGTAGGTCTGGTTTATCAGAACCATATAAACGCATTGCTTCGCTGTATGGCATCACTGGGAAGTCGCCTAAGTCAACGTCTAATAATGATTGCCACATTTCTGTAATCATTTTCTCAGTCATTGCACGCACTTCATCAGAGCTCATGAATGACGTCTCTAAATCGATTTGTGTGAATTCTGGCTGACGGTCTGCACGTAAGTCTTCGTCACGGAAACATTTAACAATTTGATAGTAACGGTCAAAGCCCGACATCATTAATAATTGCTTAAATAACTGTGGCGACTGAGGTAAAGCGTAGAAGCTACCTTTATGAACACGGCTAGGTACTAAGTAGTCACGCGCACCCTCTGGTGTTGCTTTTGTTAGTACCGGTGTTTCGATATCTAAGAAACCGTTGTCATCCAAGAAACGACGCACAAAGCTGCTCGCTTTTGCACGAAGTTTGATACGGTCGCTCATTTCAAGACGACGTAAATCTAGGTAACGGTATTTTAAGCGGCGCTCTTCAGAGTTTTGCTGATTAAAATCAAGTGGTAATGGCTCTGAACGGTTGATGATAGTTAAGCTTGTGCCTAAAATTTCAACTTCACCTGTTGCCATGTCTTTGTTTACTTGGCTATCAGGGCGTGCGCGAACAACACCTTTTAACTGCACACAAAACTCTTGGCGTAGTTTATTCGCAGTATCCATTAATCCTTCTACTTCAGGATCAAAAACAACTTGTACTAAACCTTCTCTGTCACGTAAATCGACGAAGATAAGGCCACCAAGGTCACGGCGTTTGTTGATCCAACCACATAGTTCAACTTCTTGATCTACGTGAGATTTATTTAGCTGTCCGCAATATATAGAGCGCATAGTATTCCTGTCAGTTAAAGACTTATAGCCGCCTGCTCTTAAGAGTTCGCTATTTTGAGAGCAAAAGCCACTATACAAAGTAATCATTTAAGGCAGAGCATTATACCCAAACCATCTCAAAATGCGAGTGCCAGCAGTGCCTGTCGGGGGCTAAATATACCCCCCGACTTCTGAGCAAACATTTCTTTTGTTACACTAAGCACAGTTTCAATTTATTGGTTGATTTAATGCTGTATTTAGGTTGTCCGCAGTGGTCTAGCACCGCATGGAAAGGAAATTTACTCTCTAGCCACTGTAAAAGCGCCGACATGCTCAGTGAGTATGCGCAAAGCTTTAATTCAGTCGAGGGCAACACCAGTTTTTATGCTGACCCAAGTCATGAGTCATTATTGCGCTGGCATGATGCGGTACCCGAAGATTTTAAATTTACTTTTAAGTTTCATCGTCGTTTTAGTCACGAATTACAACTGACAAATATAAATAATGAACTTAATGCATGGCTAAACTTATTTGAGCCAATCTTTGCTAAAACGGGGCAAGTCATGTTGCAGCTACCCCGCGCCTTTGGACCAGAAGCACTGCCACTGCTTGCTAATTTTATTGCACAACTCCCCAAGCAACTTAGTTACGGTGTAGAAGTACGTCACCCAGGCTTTTTTAACAAAGATGATGCTGAAATTCGTTTAAATCAGCTATTAATTGAAAACAATATAGACCGCATAAGCATGGATACCCGCGCTTTATTTGCTGTACCCGCCGATACCGATGCACTCATTGATGCGCAAAAGAAAAAGCCCTATTTACCGGTGCATGCCATTGCAACAGGAGATCAGCCAATGCTGCGCTTTGTGATTGCCAGCCTTGAACATGAATATAAATCGTATTACCAGCCTTGGCTGAAAAAAGTAAAACAATGGCTTGATGAAGGAAAATCGCCCTATTTGTTTTTTCATACCGCAGATAATCGCCAGTCACCACTTTTAGCAAGACAGTTTTGCCAAGATTTAGGTTACAATCACCCCGTGCTTGCGCCGTTTTTAGGTGAACGCGAAGCAAGCCAAAGCAGTTTATTTTAGCGCCCGATTTATTAGAGAAAAGATGAAAGATTACAGCCGTTATTTTCAAGGTTACCCGCCCCATATCATTGAGCAAGTGTTACAGTTATTTAAGGGTGACAGAGCTGCCAAATACCTAAAAAGCAAATACCCAGATGCACATAGCATTACCAGCGATAAAGCTTTATACAATTACGCCACTGAATTGAAAAAGCGTTACCTTAAAAATGCCCTGCCATTTGGCCGTGCCGCGTTCAAAAAACAAGGCGATATGGTCACAAATGCCTTAGGCACCCATACTTTCCGTATGCAAGGTAAAACCCGAAAACACGACCTTGCCATTAATAGCGATCTACTTCGCGCACCTGAACCACTTCTCAAAGCACTCGTCGTACACGAGCTGGCTCATTTTAAAGAAAAAGACCACAACAAAGCCTTCTATCAACTTTGCTGCCACATGGAACCGCAATACCATCAACTAGAACTGGATTTGAGAATATTCAGTGTGTTGGTAGGTGAAGGGAAAAATCCGTACTAAAGCTATAAGCTAGACTTTAGTTACCTCAAACCTTTTCTGTCCTATCAGCTGACCTGACTCGGTAACCACTTTAACGACCCATTTTCCTGCAGCATTTGCAGGGAAATTCGTTTTATGACTCCAGGCACGATAGCCCTCTTTGCGACCACCAGAAATATCCAAGGCTATGCGGTCAACTTCTTTACGATTATGTACCCATACATGGAAGATTTTTTCATCTAAACCTCGAGGGGCTTTTACCGCACTAAAACTATATAAACCTTTTCCATGCAAGCTCTGCTCAGTGAGTTCTGTTATTGGCGAAAGCGGTTTACGGGCTTGTTCATCAAGCTGATACGACATGCTCATATCAGTTAAACGCAGTGCCGCAGGGGGTACAAAACTGCGTAATTGCCAAAGCCCAGCACTTAAAGCGCAAAGCAATAACACCAACAGTGGGAAACGCCACCATTTCGCATTTGGCATCAAATTGCCAAGACTTGGAATCGTTAAAATAACAGCCGTGATCAGCGCAATTTCAAAACTCTGGCTGGTCGTTAACTTTAATAAAATAGGTAAGGTAACCGACAGCACGACAAATAAAGAGAAGCTATGAAACACACTAAACCAGACACTGTGCCTTGCAAGCTTTTTGTAATAGAGGGGATCAACAACAGAAACGAACGCACAAAGTATAATTAAAGCGGTAAACGCGGCCTGACCATGGTCCCAAGTTGTCACCGCCAAGAAAAATGGTAAGGCAAAAAACAAACTTTCTTGCTGCACAACTTGCAGCGCAAAGCGCATCACGTTGGGCGACACCGCCACACCAAAACGCTCCTCTACTTTATCTCTTAGCCAGTTATCTATTAACAACCACAACCAAGTAACTAATAACAAAATAGAGATAAGCTGCGAAAACGACTCTTTTCGCTCAACAAAGACAAAACTTGCCACACCACTGCAAAAAGCCAACACAGCCATCAACCCCGGCCGCTTCTGCATCATGAAAACAAATTTAGTTATAAAGTTTTTTAAGTAATTCATGCAATCATCAAATCCATTTAAGGCTTAATGAGTAAAGCATAAATTGGATGAATGTAGGCTTTAAAAGGAGCTTTAAGTTCAGCTTTAAGCCAAGACTAGTTACTCAACTGCATCGATTATGAGGGGTCGTAAATAACAATTTCACTCAACCACCAGTTAAGTTCATCGTCAATTTGCCATACCTCACATGAATTCAGCTGTTTTAAAATTACCTGCTTACCAGACTGGCAACTAATTGCTTTTAATACAAGATTACCATTTTCCCAAAGTGTTGCTCTTGCTATAAGGCCATTGCCTTTAATTTCAATGTATTGAGCTTTAATTGGCTCACCCAATTGAGCAGAAATAACAATCTTGAATTTTTCAGTTGTCAAAATTTTAGATTTTGAACTTCTCCAATGTTCTAATTCTTGCAGCACGATTTCCCTCAAAAAAGAATGTAAGTAATTGCTAACATGGATATATATTTTGTTCATACCAATATAGCTTAAAAGACCTTTAAGCTAATGAGTCAAAACAAATTTCCGTATAACTCTCATGTGAAATACCTAGGGTAAATTTGCCATACTCAGCTTGATTAGATTCGGTATATTCGAGCCAAAGTTGTTTTGCTTCTAACAAATCGGAAATATTATCAGTCTCTCGGACTCCATTAAGTACAACATATAAAGTCTCTGATTGAGCTTGGAATGTCACAAACACTTGAAACTCATTCCCAGTGCGTTTTAACTTCACTTCATCGACAATAACATCTTGGTATATGTGATTAAATTTCAATTCAACTGCCTATTGAGTTATTTCAGTTATTTAATTTATGTATAACGCACCAAAGCATTAACTTAATAAAAGCTGCAAAACCATATTTCAAACTCCGAGTTTAGTGCCCTCAATTGAATTTTACAGTTGCAATATGCTTAATATAAAGCACTGAGTGTTTAGCATTTTAAACACAAAAAAGCGCGGTCTGACCCGCGCCTCTATTGTATCTGACGGCTGATAGCTGATAGCTCAAGTCTTTGGTTTACAAACCAAGTTCTGCCATAAAATCATCATCTGCATCGTCTGCTTGTGATGATGCTTTTTGCTTTTCAGCTTTTTGTTTAGCTTCGTTCTCAATGATGTCATCTGGGTCAACGGCTTCTGAAATATCAAAGTCATGTAGCTTGATGAATTCAGTTTTATCCATTGCCAGCTCAAGATAGAAGATATTTTGCTTAGCTGTGGTGAATGTCACACGGCGTGCTTGCGGTCTATCCATGGTAGTATCAACAGAGATTTGCACCTGCTTGTTAATTGCCATCATCTTAGGTTGGTTTTGCGTGATAGAAGTATGCAGCTGGTCACGTACTTTTGACGTAAAGTCACCAACGATTTGGTTCATCAGCTCTCCGAGTACGTTCGCCACATCATCTGATAAATGGCTTTGTGCAATTTCGTCTTCTGGCATACCCATGTTACGCATGTAATCATGGTAAATTTCCATGGCTGCTTGCGCTGTGAAGTTTGTTACCACAAGACCGGTAAAGCCACCATCGAACAATACAAAACAGCCAATATCTGGGCGCATACAGGTGCGGGTGATTTTTTGAACCATAGCAGAATAACTAATACCGTTACCACTTGCTGAAGACAGAACTCCAGTCACTGAATGACACAGAGTTGATAAGATATCTTCTGTACTGATCACTTTGCTTTTTGTCATTAAACTTCTCTTTTTTGTACTTGTTATTGATAATTCTAGCCAAGCTACTGAATTTATCACTGACTATCCAGTTAAAAATGCTAAAATAGCGGTATTATTTTTTAAAGAGACTGTTCACGTGACGCAAAAAGACAGTATTTATGCCACTGAGCAAGCGGTTAAAGACTTTAGCTTTGACCAACATGTAGTAGAAGTTTTCCCTGATATGATCCAGCGTTCGGTGCCGGGTTACGCAACCATTGTTAGCACCATAGGTAAACTGGCTGGCGAATACGCGCAAAGTAATTCAAACCTATACGACCTAGGCTGTTCACTTGGTGCTGTAACGTTAAGTATGCGCCGTAATATTCGCACCGATAACTGTAATATTATTGCCGTCGATAACTCAGAAGCGATGGTTGAACGCTGTAAATTACATTTACAAGGTTTTCGCTCTGACGTGCCGGTCACTGTCACGCTGGGTGATATAAACGATTTAGCAATCGAAAATGCTTCTGTGGTAGCGATGAACTTTACACTACAGTTTATTCCACCTGAAAAGCGCCAAGCAGTGCTTGAAAAGATTTATGCAAATTTAAAACCTGGCGGCGTTTTGCTGCTTAGCGAAAAAATTAGAGGTGAAAATGAGCAATGCGATAATTTGCTCATTGATTTGCACCATGATTTTAAACGTCACAACGGCTATTCAGAGCTGGAGATCAGCCAAAAGCGCACGGCTATCGAAAATGTCATGCGCCCTGATCATTTATCTACCCACTTAAACCGATTAAGTGAAATTGGTTTTAGCCAAACGCAAGTGTGGTATCAATGTTTTAACTTCTGCTCGATGATTGCAATCAAGTAATCATCACAACGATATAAAGAGTATTTCATGTCTCAATGGTTTAACCAATTTTACGCTGCGATTGCACAAAGCCCGCTTAGCCACTGGCTCGAAACTTTGCCTGGCCAATTAAAGCACTGGGAACTAGAAGCTAGCCACGGTGATTTACCAAAATGGCAAAAAGTGCTGAAAAACTTACCTGAGGTAAGCACAAACCATGTGAACCTTCAGGATAAAGTACAAATTGGCACCGGTGATGAGCTATCTGAAGGCCAGCAAAAACAGTTAACGCATTTATTAAAGCGCATGATGCCATGGCGTAAAGGACCATTCAGCTTACACGGTATCGAGATTGATACTGAGTGGCGCAGTGATTGGAAATGGGATCGTTTACTGCCTCATATTGAACCGTTAAAAGGCCGCACTGTGCTTGATATTGGCTGTGGCTCAGGTTATCACTTGTGGCGCATGCGCGGTGAAGGCGCTAATTTTGTAGTGGGCATTGATCCATCCGATTTATTCTTATGCCAATTCCAAGCGATAAAGCATTATCATCAAGATGACAACGTGCACTTATTGCCGCTAGGTGTAGAAGCCCTGCCAGAGCTAAAAGCATTCGATACAGTATTTTCGATGGGTGTTTTATATCACCGTCGTTCACCTATCGACTTTTTAGCACAATTAAAAGCACAGCTTCGCCCAGGGGGTGAGTTAGTTCTTGAAACTTTGGTTGTTGAAGGTGACGAACACACAGTTTTAGTGCCAACCGACCGTTATGCGAAAATGCGTAATGTATGGTTTATCCCAAGCACCACCGCATTAAAACTATGGATGGAGCGCGTTGGTTTTAAATATGTGCAAGTAAAAGACTGCGCAATCACAACGCTTGAAGAACAACGCAAAACCCAGTGGATGGAAAACGAATCATTAGTCGACTTTTTAGACCCAAATGACACCAGCAAAACCATCGAAGGTTACCCAGCCCCTCTTCGCGCTATTTTAACCGCGAAAGCTTAACAAATATCAGTTACAAGGCTGAAGGGTCATTTGCTTGATACTTTAGCCTTGTAACTTGAAAGCAAAAAAAACCGGACAACTGTCCTTGTCAAGTCGGTTAAAGTGATTTTTCAACTAGCCGCGCCATTGCAATTGTTGTAAAATACGCGCGTTTCTAAGCAACCCACATGCAACTTTTTTGAGGAAAACCTGTGAGCGAACAAAAACAGTCTCTTAGCTATAAAGACGCGGGCGTAGATATCGATGCCGGTAATGCACTTGTTGAGCGTATTAAAGGCGTAGTTAAAAAAACCAGACGTCCTGAAGTAATGGGCGGTATCGGTGGTTTTGGCGCACTTTGCGAACTACCAACTGGCTATAAAGAGCCTGTACTGGTTGCTGGCACAGACGGTGTTGGTACAAAACTACGTTTAGCAATCGATCTTAAAAAGCACGACACAGTGGGTATCGACCTTGTTGCTATGTGTGTAAACGACCTTATTGTACAAGGTGCAGAGCCACTATTTTTCCTTGATTACTATGCAACTGGTAAATTAGACGTAGATACTGCGGCTGATGTTGTAACAGGTATTGGTAAAGGCTGTGAGCTTTCTGGCTGTGCATTAATCGGTGGTGAAACTGCTGAAATGCCAGGTATGTACGACGGCGAAGACTATGACATGGCTGGTTTCTGTACTGGTGTGGTAGAAAAATCAAAAATTATCGACGGTACTAAAGTTGCTGCAGGCGACCAATTAATCGCACTTGCATCAAGTGGTCCTCATTCAAACGGTTTCTCATTAATTCGTAAAGTCCTTGAAGTATCTGGCGCAGACACAAGCGCTGAACTTGAAGGCAAAGCACTTGGCGATCACCTTTTAGAGCCAACTCGCATCTACGTTAAACAATTACTTGAGCTATTCAAGCAAGTTGATGTACACGCGTTATCTCACATCACAGGTGGTGGCTTCTGGGAAAACATCCCGCGCGTACTTCCTGAGTCTGCAAAAGCAGTAATCAAAGGCGACAGCTGGGAATGGCCTGTAGTTTTCAACTGGTTACAAGAAAACGGCAACATCACAACACACGAAATGTACCGTACATTCAACTGTGGTGTAGGCATGGTATTAGTTGTTCCAGCTGACAAACTTGAGCAAAGCTTAACAATTCTTAAAGATCTTGGCGAAAATGCATGGCATATCGGTGAGATTCAAGATGCGAAAGCAGGCGAAGAGCAAGTAGAAATTTTAGGTGGTCGTGACTAATGACCCCTTGTCGTCTTGTTGTATTAATTTCTGGTAGCGGTTCTAACCTTCAAGCCATCATTGACGCGTGTGCGCGTGGTGAAATTAAGGCCGAAATCGCCGCTGTAATTAGTAATAAAGCCGACGCCTATGGCCTTGAGCGAGCAAAAAATGCAGGTATACAAACTCGTGTACTTAGCCATAAAGATTTTGACTCGCGCGAGGCCTATGATGCTGAGTTAATGGACATTATTGACAATTTTGAACCAAATCTAGTTGTATTAGCTGGTTTTATGCGTATTCTTACTCCTAGCTTAGTGCAAAAATTTAAGGGAAAAATGTTGAACATTCACCCTTCTTTGTTGCCTAAGTACCAAGGGCTGAATACCCACCAACGAGCGATAGATGCAAAAGATGACGTTCATGGTGTTAGTGTTCACTTTGTCACAGAAGAGCTAGACGGCGGTCCCGTTGTTCTTCAAGCCAAAGTTCCGGTACTCGAAAGCGATACCGCAGAGACACTCGCACAACGTGTTCATCAGCAAGAACATATAATCTATCCATTGGTGGTCAAGTGGTTCAGTGAACAACGACTCAAGATGGAAGCAGATTATGCAGTTTTTGACGAAAAGAAACTTCCTGCACACGGCGCGCACTACCCAGAATAAAAATCTAAGTGCCCTACTTGCTTGTGTGGGCACTTTATTACTTCCTACCAGTGTTTTAGCTGGCGACCTCACTCAATACCAAGCAGAATACGATGTACTTCGTAAAGGCGAAACCCATGGTAAAGCAGTCCGCGAGCTTAAAAGAGCCGCAGACGGTAATTACGTGATCACTTATCACAGTGAAATCGAATGGATGATTTTTTCGGACTCACGAAAAGAAACATCAATGTTTACTTATCATGATCACAAAATCTCTCCAGTAAGTTACACTATGGAGCGCTCGGGAACAGGGCCTGATAAAGAATACAGCTTAAAATTTGATTCAACTCAAAAGCAAGTGCAAAGCAATCAAAGTAAATACCCACTTAAAATTGATTGGTCTGATGATTTTCAAGATTCACTGTCTTATCAAGTACAAGTTCGAGAAGAACTAAAACAAGGCAAAACGCAATTATCGTATCCATTGATTGATAAAAAAGGTAATCTGCGAAATTACGACTTTGAAGTTGTGGGCACAGAAATGATTTCGCTGCCAATTGGTAATGTAGAAGCCATTAAAGTAAAACGTTTATACGATAACGATAAGCGTCAAGCGCTAGCTTGGTTTGCTCCTGAAATGGACTACATGTTAGTTCGTATGTGGAAAGGTGAAAAAGGGGTAGAACAATTTGAAGTGCAACTTAATTCATTCACTGTGACCACGCCAGTCTCGTTAACAAATGAAGAAAGTAAAGAAGCGCCCTAATAGCGCTTCATTCTTTTTTAGATTTTTTCGCCCATTTTAAACAGTGCAAACTCACCCGGTTCCATTTTTTGCCAGCGCTCGTCATTGGTGAGTGGTCTTGTCGCAATGACAGTAACCACATCATTCGGTGTGGTTTCTTTTTGAAAATCGACCACCATATCAGCATCAATTAATGTTGCTTTACCAAACGGTGCTCGACGAGTGATCCAATGTAAGTTATTGGTACAATAAGCTAAAACATACACACCATCGGTAAGTAGCATGTTAAATACGCCTTTTTCACGCAGTGTGTGAGCAAGCTTAGCAGCATAACGAAATACAGATGCCATATTTGATGGGCGCTTAGGGTATTTTTCGCGAATTTTATCGAGCAACCAACAAAACGCTAGCTCACTGTCGGTATTACCCACTGGCCGATAATAATCTGGCTTTAAATCATGATAATTCGATAATTGCCCGTTGTGAGCATAGGTAATTTCGCGTCCCCACAACTCTCGGGTAAATGGATGAGTGTTTTCAAGACATACACGGCCACGATTACCTTGGCGAATATGACTTATCACCGAAATACTTTTTATTGGATACGCTTTAACGAGTTTAGCAATTTCTGATTGGCAACTTGGCTCTGGATCTTTAAATGTACGACAGCCTTTACCTTCATAAAAGGTGATGCCCCAGCCATCTTTATGTGGGCCAGTATTACCACCCCGCTCTAATAATCCTGAAAAACTGAAACAAATATCCGTTGGTACATTGGCCGACATGCCAAGCAACTCACACATAGAACTCTTAACCTATAAAACTAATCGAAGGAAAGGCATGATGGGCTGATCCCTGCCTGCGCTCATTGTTAAACATAGCGCTAAAGATGGCAACTGCTATGCTGAGATTTTCAGAACTATCTGAGCAATTCACAACTAATAGCTGTTTTAGCGGCGCTGATTATCAGTAATTACTCAACAATTTCTAATTTGCTGTAAATCTTTTTGCACTGATAGTCATTTTTAAATGAATAAAACTCACTGAACAGACTGTTTTAATCTCTGTTCTGCTCTTGATAATTCGCTTTTCTAGCGCTACTCTAAAAGAGGTGGTCTGACCTCTATTAAGGAATAATCAATGACTCTCATATTTTTACTTGGTTTACTCGTGCTGCTTAGTATTGCGAGTTACCACAGAGCAAGCTGGAATACCTGCTTAGGTATTACCATTGCGACTTTACTTGTTGGCACATTTGCTGGCGCGTTTGGCGCAATTAGTTGGCTACTATTCTTACTTATCGCTGTGCCACTTTCTGTGACTGGCGTTCGTCAACAATACATCATTAAACCTATTTTTGCTGCTTTCAAAAAAGTAACACCGACTATGTCGGATACTGAAAAATCAGCAATCGATGCCGGTACTACGTGGTGGGAAGCGGATCTGTTTTGTGGTCGTCCTGACTGGAACAAATTACACCAATACCCAGCTCCTAAACTGACTATCGAAGAACAAGCATTTATTGATGGTCCTGTTGAAGAAGTGTGTAGTATGCTAGATGACTGGCACGCAACTCACGAACTAACTGATTTACCGCAAGATGTTTGGCAATATCTAAAAGATAATAAGTTCTTTGCCATGATCATCAAAAAAGAATACGGCGGTTTAGAGTTTTCTGCCTATGCACAATCATGTGTACTGCAAAAACTAACAAGTAAATCAACGTTGCTATCTTCTATCGTAGGTGTACCTAACTCATTAGGTCCGGGCGAATTACTTCAGCACTATGGTACTAAAGAGCAAAAAGATCATTACTTACCACGCTTAGCGAGTGGTCAAGAAATTCCATGTTTTGCGCTAACCTCACCAGAAGCAGGTTCTGACGCAAGTGCAATTCCTGATTACGGTGTTGTTTGTAAAGGTCAATGGAACGGTGAAGAAGTTGTTGGTATTAGCCTAACATGGAACAAGCGTTATATTACTCTTGCTCCTGTTGCAACTGTACTTGGCCTTGCATTTAAATTGCAAGATCCTGACGGTTTACTAGGTGATGACAAAGAACCTGGTATTACCTGTGCGCTGATCCCAACAGATACTCCGGGAGTAGAAATTGGCCGTCGTCACTTCCCGCTAAACGTACCATTCCAAAATGGTCCTACTCGCGGTAAAGATATCTTTGTACCACTTGATTACATCATTGGTGGCCCGAAAATGGCAGGTCAAGGCTGGCGTATGCTTGTTGAATGTTTATCTGTTGGTCGTGCAATCACATTGCCGTCTAACTCTACAGGTGGCATAAAAACAATCGCGCTTGCAACAGGCTCTTACAGCCGTATTCGTCGTCAATTCCGTTTACCAATTGGTCAAATGGAAGGTGTTGAAGAATCAATGGCAAAACTTGCAGGTTACGCATATAGCTCTGATGCTGCAGTTAGTATGTCTACAGGGGCTGTTGACCTTGGTGAAAAACCATCGGTTGTATCTGCAATTATTAAATACCACTTAACTGAGCAAATGCGTGAAGCGACTATTCACGGCATGGATGTTCACGGTGGTAAAGGCATCATGCTTGGTCCAAACAACTATTTAGGTCGTGGCTACCAAGGTGCGCCAATTGCGATTACCGTTGAAGGTGCAAATATCTTAACACGTAACATGATCATCTATGGTCAAGGTGCAATTCGTTGTCATCCATTTGTGTTAACTGAGCTAGGTGCTTGTGCAATTGAAGACCGCGAAGAAGCCCTTGCAGTATTCGATAAAGCGTTAATGGGTCACGTTGGCTTTACTATTTCGAACCTTGTTCGCACTAAGTGGTTAGCATTTACAAATGCACGTTTTACGAGTACGCCGTACAAAGATGAAACCGCTGAGTTTTATCGTGTTGCGTCACGTTTCAGTGCATCGTTAGCATTAATGTCAGATATCAGCATGGCGGTATTTGGTGGTTCATTAAAACGTAAAGAGCGTATCTCTGCACGTTTAGGTGACTTACTAAGCTACTTATACCTTGTATCTGCAACACTTAAACGTTACAACGACGAAGGCCGTAAAAAAGAAGATTTTGCGCTTGTTCAATGGAGCTGCCAAGATCACCTTTACCACTGCCAACGTGCACTAGCTGACTTAATTAACAACATGCCATCTGCCCCACTTCGTGCGATGCTAAAAATCATGTTATTCCCATTCGGTCGTCCAGTTCGTAAGCCTACAGATAAGCTTGAGCACAAACTTGCTCACTTATTACAAGTACCAAGCGAAACTCGTAACCGTTTAGCTAACTACATTTACCTTAAAAACGAGCCGCTTAACCTTGTGGGTCGTCAGGAGCAAACGCTTAAAGACATTCTTGAAGTTGAGCCTTTGTTTGACAAGGTATGCCGTGAAAAAGGCGTGAAACTGCCTTTCTTCCAGCTTGATAAAGTAGCGCAAATGGGCCTTGAAGCAGGTATTTTAAGCCAAGCTGAAGCCGACAAATTAGCTGCTGTTGAAAAAGCCCGTCTTGATGTTATTAACGTTGACGACTTTGACCCAGCTGACTTAGTTGCCGGTAAGGTAGCCCGCGGCGAGAGCGATAAAAAAGCAGACGCCGCTTAAGCTAGCAAAACAATTCCAATTGTTATGAAAAACCAAACCAGCGCAAATTGCGCTGGTTTTTTTTGCACTAAATATTGCTGCAATACACACCATAATGCCCCAATGGGGATGTAAATCAAGTTAGTGCCAAGCATGCTCATAACAACAATTAAAGCCACAGCAAAAAATATAAAGCTCGGTAAAAACTGGCTTATATAAAACGGCTTGTCTTGGTTATTGCTTTGAAAGAACAGCCGGTATTTTTTAAAAACAGATAAGCAATCGAACTGCAGCGAGCTCGTTAGCAACACGCATACTGAAAAAGCCACAGCCTGTATCAAGTCACTAAAGTCATTACGAACTTCAATTAGCTGTAATAAAGCGAGCAAGAATGCTAACAATACTGAGCCACGCCATATTAAGCTCCAGCTGTGCTGTATAAAGTAACTAAGCCAAAATAAAGCAAGCGAGTGTACCTTTAACTTATGACTTTTTCTTAGAGGAGGGAGTAAAATCGAACAACCGAAAATAGCAACAAAACCTAGATAGTATTGCAGTGAAGTTAAACTAACAGGCAGTAATACCAATACAGAACTGAGCAATAAACTATAAATAAGTGCACGAGGCCTATAAAGAACAAATACTCCACTTAGCCACTGCAACAACATAAACAGCATAAAATGAGGCACTTGTAACCATTGCTTTAACGATAGATCTACTGCTATTAGTAAACTGGCAATAAGCCAAGCATTACTTAAAAGTAGTAATTTGCAGTCAACACATACTCGCCAACTGTATTTATAAAGACTTCGCTGAAATGCCCTATTTTGCGAATTTTTAATGGCTGGCGCCATGGCCCATAACATCACTGATTCAAGTAAGAGATAAATCACTGCTAATTTTGCACCGTAAGCAGGTGCTGCATGGCTATCGACTATTTTTCCAAGCCCTAAAAACAACAATAAAACCATGCCAAGGAAAGCTGGGCCCAGTACTAGTGCGAACAACAAACTAAAGCTCTTTAACTGAGACAGCATGCTTTTGAGGGTGGTCGTATATGCTAGGTATCGAAAAGAAAGGAATGACAAGTAACTAGCAAGGGAGTTTATCATAGTGATGTGCACTCAAAACCGTGTTGTATAAACACCTCTGGTTCGTGGCTTGTAATGATGACCTGCCCATTAGGTTTATCATCTAGGTAGCTATCGAGTATGGTCAGCAAAAATTTTATACTTATTTGATCAAGCGCAGCGCTCGGTTCATCTAATAGTAAAAATGGAGCTTGCTTTAAAAAAGCTGTTATAAGCTGACACTTCTTTTGATTGCCACTCGACAAAGCACTAAAGCGAGTATTGAAATGCTCTGTAAAGTTAAATCCAGTTATAAGTTGCTCTGGCATATCTTTCTTTAACGCATTGCAACTAAGTTCAATAATCTGCCGCGCAGTTAAAAAATCTGGCAGCGTAATACGGTCGCTAGCAATTGAAACATCGTTTTGCGGCGACTTTAATGCTTGATTATTATATAAAACAACCCCTGATTGCGGCTTTTCAAGGCCAGCTAGCATCATCAGTAATGTTGTTTTTCCTCTACCATTGGCTGCCTGTAAACAAACCTTTTTATTCTGAAATTGCTTACTGTAGTTTTTGAACACGTGCGCTGAGGCAAAGCGCTTATTGAGGTTGTTAATTTCAATCATGTTTATTCCTTTAATAGTGAAAAAATAATAACACACTCATGTACCTATTCATTTACATGATTTGTAACAAATATCGAACGGGTAAAACTTGCGTTTAGATTATGAACAGGCAACACTTTATAACGAAAAATTAACAAGGAATAATTACAATGAAACCGAGTTTTCAAATAGCAGCAGTTGCATGTGCGCTTAGCCTTGCACTTGCAGGATGTTCACAATCAACCCCATCAACTAGCATCACCGAAAGCGTGCAACAAAGCCAAACTGTTAAACAGTATGATGCTGAAACTTTTTTTGATACAACCTCAATTATGGGCAGCAGCTTTTCACCTAAAGGCGACAAAATACTCGTGAGCAGTGACGAAAGCGGCATTTATAGCCTGTATGAAGTAGATATAAAAACCGCCAAAAAAAAACGCTTAACAGACTTTGAAGACAGTACTTATGCAGTGGCTTATTTCCCTCAAGATGAGCGCGTATTATTTACTAAAGACTCAGGCGGTAACGAGCGTTATCACATCTATGTTCGCGAAACAGATGGCACAGTGAAAGACCTCACCCCTGGTGAAGAAACCCGAGCAGGGTTTGCTGGCTTCACCGAAGACGGTAAACAGTTTTTTATAACCAGCAATCAGCGTGATGCTAAGTTTATGGACCTATATCGTGTTGATGCAAACAGCTATGAAGTAACACCTGTTTATCAAAATACCATGGGCCTTGATGTCGGCGCAATCAGCCCTGACGGCCGCTTTATTGCTTTATCGAAAAACAATTCGAACAAAGACAGCGATGTTTTTATTCTCGATACGCGTAAAAAAACTCTGAAACCAGAGCTCATTACCCGCCATGACGGCGACGCTAAATACGGCCCTGAAACATTTTCAAGAGACAGTAAATCATTGTACTACTCAACTGATGCTAAGGGTGAGTTTGCAGAAGTATGGCGTTATGATTTAACTACCGGTGAGCACAGCCCTGCCCTCAAAGATGAGTGGGATGTAAGCTTTATTTACTTCTCTAAATCTGGCCGTTACCAAGTAAGCGGTGTTAATGCTGATGCAAGCACTAAGGTGTCGATAATCGATACCACCACAGGTAAAGGTATTGCCATGCCATCACTGCCTGCTGGTAACTTACGCGGTGTAAATTTTTCAGCTGATGAAAAAACCATGGCGTTTTACCTAAATTCAGACACCTCTCCAAGCAACCTATTTGTATGGCAAGTCGGTGAGTCGAAAGCTAAACAATTAACCAATACATTAAGTGATGCAATTGATCAAAGTGACTTGGTTGAAAGCACCATTGTGCGCTTTAAAAGCTTTGATGGTTTAGAAATTCCGGGAGTTTTATACAAGCCTAAGCAAGCCAACAGCAACAACAAAGTACCTGCTTTAGTATGGGTGCATGGCGGCCCTGGTGGACAAAGCCGCACTGGATATAGTGCTATGCAGCAACATCTAGTAAATCATGGTTATGCCATTTTTGCAGTCAATAACCGAGGTAGCTCAGGTTACGGTAAAACCTTCTTCCATTTAGATGACAAAAAGCATGGCACTGACGATTTACAAGATATCGTTTACGGTAAAAAACACCTGCAAAGCCTAGATTGGGTCGATGCTGATAAAATTGGCATCATAGGGGGCAGCTATGGTGGTTTTATGACTGCTGCTGCACTTGCCTTCGAACCTGAAGAGTTTAAAGTCGGCATTAATATTTTTGGTGTAACGAATTGGGTTAGAACCTTAAACTCGATTCCACCATGGTGGGAAAGCTTTAAAAAGGCGCTGTATGACGAAATGGGCGACCCCGCGACAGACGGTGAACGTCACCGTGCAATTTCGCCACTATTTCATGCTAAAAACATCACTAAGCCTTTAATGGTGATTCAAGGTGCTAACGACCCTCGCGTTTTACAAGTTGAAAGCGATGAGCTCGTTGCCGCTGTAAAAGCAAATGGTGTGCCTGTCGAATATGTATTATTCGATGATGAAGGCCATGGGTTTACTAAAAAGGAAAACCGTATAAAAGCCTCAAACGCATATCTTGAGTTTTTAAATACCTACTTAGATAAATAGCAGAACTACAAAGATTAAGAGCCGGTTTCTATACCGGCTTTTTTATGCAAAATACCTGTATAGAAGCAAAACTTAGCTATTTACATAGTACTGTATAAAATACTGTATAGCTTTAGCGGTAAATTTCTCACCTTTTTCAACCTTCAACACAAAACCATAACCAATTGTTTAATAACAACTAAATTATTTTAATTAAAATAAAACTGAATTATTGGTTAAAAAATAGCAAAAAAGTACTTGCGCAAGAATACTGTATAAACTACTGTATACACATACTGTATAAACAACCAGTGAGTGAAAGTTATGTTACAGCCAATTACCTTAAGAACAGTTAAAAGCTACCAACAAGATAACGACAAAGCGTCTGTTAACTTAATTCAAATTGAAGACGAAATATCAGCAACCTTTGAACTATTAAAGGTATTGCATCATTACAATAGCCAAAATGCATGGACCCTATTAATTGCTCCTGATCATGTTCCTAGTAAAGCGTTATTAGATTCGTGTTCGATTGATACCAGCAAACTGCTTGTGATAAGACAAAAGCATTTAGTTAACCTTGAGTACGTACTTAGCTCAGCATTACATAACGGTAATTTTGCTGCTGTAATCACATGGACAGATATTGTAAGCAATCATCAACTTGATTCGATGAACTTAAACCTTGAGCAGGCATCTGCTAAGTTTTATTGTTTTACAAAAAGCGCCCAATTAAACAATTTAGTACCGCAGCCACAATAGGCTTGTTAAAATAACAATTTATAGTTTTAGGTAAGTTGTTATGACATCACTCACACACTCCCTTTGTCCTTGTGGCAGCGAATTGACTTACGAGCTTTGCTGCCAACCTTTTCATACAGGTGCAAGCCAAGCTGATAACCCAGAGCAACTTATGCGTTCTCGTTTTAGTGCCTACGCGCTAAAAGATGCTAAATATGTATTTAGTACCTATGCACAAAGCCAGCAAGCCGCTAACCCGGTTCGCGAAATCAAAGATTTTGCTAATAGCTGCCGTTTTACCAAACTCAGTGTTTTAGATACTGAACATAATGATCAAGAAGGTTTTGTAGAATTTAAAGCAAATTACTTTTACCAAAACTTGTATTGTGAGTTACACGAAAAATCGCGTTTTATTAAAGAAGATGGCCTATGGCGTTACCTAGATGGTGATATAACGCCAGTTGCAGATATTAAAATTGGCCGTAATGATGAATGCCCTTGTGGTAGCGGCAAAAAATATAAAAAGTGTCACGCTCTTTAGTTATCATTAACCTGGTAAATCCAGTCTAAGGCTTGGGTAATCGTTGTTGGGAATGCTGTTGCATGGCGTGCCTGAGGGATAACAAATAAATTTGTTGTAACCAGCGCGCCGCTTTGTTTATTAATTTTAGCTGCTAATAGCCTTGCGCCCGAAACCATTTGTTCACCTTCACTTTCCTCAAGTTCTCCGATACCAATATACACTTTAGTTGTTTTGCTCGTGGACACCACAGGTAAAGCTAAAAGGTCATGCTGCTTAAACCACACTGAAGGGCTACCTATGACATAACTAGAAAAAAGCGTAGGCTCAGTAAACAAGGTATAGGCTGCAAATAAACCACCAAGCGAGTTACCGACCAAGGTGTTTTTTTGGCTTGTTCTGTAGTGAGCATCAATATAGGGCAATACGGATTGTTTTAAATAATTGAGGTAGTTTCTTGCTCCCCCAGTCTGTCGCTGCCAATTTTTATCTTCAAATGGGGTGTAGTCATAAATACGGCTATTAAGCCCAGACATGCCTTTTTGGTATCCTATAGCAACGATAATCACCTCTTCAATGGACCCCGAATTCATCATAAAGCGACTAGCACCAGAGGCAATTGGCAAACTATAATTTGCATCTAATAGATACACCACAGGGTAGCGTTTATGACTTTGCTTTTGGTAGCTAGGTGGCAGTTTAATAGTGATTGGGTATTCGTTGTCTGATTGTTTATCTTTAAGCAAAACTGTATCAGTGCGCGGCAACGTAAACGGCTCAGCATCGCTTGAAAAGCTTATTCCGAAAACACTAATCGCTAAAAATAACAATATATAAGGCATAGTTAATCCTTTAGCCACTTCTTAATAGGTAACACCCATTCATCTTTTGGCTTATAAAATGCGCCATGTGAAAGCCCTGTATTGATGCTTATTTCTTCGAACTTGGTTACCTCATTCCTATCAATTAAAAATTGACAAGAGCCAACCTGATCTGAACGTTCAAAGATAGAGTAAACCTTGCCGTAAGCTTTAACTGATGGGAGCTTTTTAATTAAACCAGCACAACCAGCTAAAATAATTAAGTTGATATTTGTACGTTTAAGTTCATTGGCTGCCATTATCGACAATGCCCCACCCCTTGAAAAACCAACCAAACTGATGTTTGATTCAGCAACACCGGCAGTTATTAATGCTTCAACGTCTGCTGCAAGCTTTTCCGCAAACACAAAAGGTTCAGTGCCTTTTGGTCTATGGTAAGCAATTAAATGATAGCTCTCATCTGCAAGCGCTTCTTTTACGGCAACAAAATCATAAATCCCAAAGGTTTTGTGAACAGGCTTAGGGTTATGCCCTTCTACAATAAAACCATGTGAATAAAAAACATAGTGACCATGTGGGTCAATTTCTGTCGGAAACTGGCTGTTAATAGTGCCAGCAAAAGCAGGCATAACCCAACAAACACAGAGTAAAAATACAGTACGCAACACAGACATCCCTATGAAAAATAAAACTACCATTGTTTTAGATAATAACATTATAAAAAATAATACCTTAGCGAACAGCTCTACCCTACTACTATTAATTGAAAATAAATATCAAGTTAGTTCTCGCAAGCTATAACACTATTAAAATAGCAAGTTTCAACTTGAGGTAAATTCATATAATTTCATAACTAAAATACAAACAATTACATGACAACGCTGTCAATTATTTATAGGAAGGCGTATTGTAAAAAAGCGGTTAAATTAATCGCCAATTTTAGACGTCTAGACGTTGAAAAAAATAATTCTAAGGCGTAGTATGTTCGTAATCTGAGTCAGACTCACATTTTTCATGAGATTTTTTAAAGATGATTGATATAAAACACTTAAAAACCATAGCGACCCTTAAAGAAACAGGCTCTTTGGTCAATACAGCGCGTGAGTTATTTCTAACTCAATCGGCTTTATCGCATCAAATTAAAGATCTTGAGAATAAGTTAGATTGCCAACTGTTTGAACGTAAGACACAGCCTGTGCGCTTCACACCACAAGGTATGTTACTTCTGGAACTTGCTAACGAGGTATTACCTCGAGTTGAAGCAACGAAATGTCGCTTAAAGGAAAGCCTGAATCAGCCAATATCAAATTTACGTTTAAGTGTTGAGTGTCATGCCTGCTTTCATTGGTTGCTACCAACCATAAAAGAATTTAATAACTTTTGGCCTGATATTAAAATTGATTACGAGCGCGGCTTTAGTTACGACGCTATCCCAGATTTAATTAATGATGAATTAGATCTAGTGCTGACTTCTGATATCCGTGAACCAGATCAGCTTGAATATGCTCACCTGTTTGATTTTAAATTAAAACTAATCGTTGCACCGGATCATGAATTGGCAAAAAAAGCCTATGTCACGGCCCTTGATTTAAAGAACGAAACAATTATTTCTTACCCTATTCCGCGTGAGCGCCAAGATATCTTTAAACATTTCATTCAAAATGCACGATTTGATGGCACCCTTAAAACTGTTGACCAAGGCTTATTGATTTTCCAATTAGTGAGCGCAGGTATGGGAGTTGCAGCATTACCAGATTGGCTAGTCACCCCTTATGAAAGCCAAGGGCTTATTAAGTCTATTCCGTTAGGTGCATTAGGTCTTACACGCCCTATGTATTTAGCGATGAAAAAAAATATGAAAGATAACCCTGTTTATCGCCACTTTTTAAATACGTGTAAGCAAAATAACGGTCGCTAAAGCAAGGCAAAATAACTAACATAGCATTATCTGTCACAGACAATAGCATTGATATATGTTTGAAATTAAAAAGATCATTGGCTCATTATTAATGCCCCTGCCGTTGTTGGGGCTGCTTACTTTAGTGATGGTATTTTTAGCCATTACACATAAACGCAAAGCACTCTATTTTGGCTTTGTTAGCATTTTAACTTTAATGCTGATAAGCACGCCATTTATTGGCCAGTCATTGATAGCTACAAGCAATAACCCTGCATGGCAATTTAACCAAGCAAAACATCCTAAACTTGATAATATTGTGGTACTTGGCTGCTCAATAATGCCCAACTCGCGCCTTCAAGCAAACCACCAGTTAGGCGATTGTGCGCTTGCTCGCTTACTTGAAGGTGTTAAGCTTGCTCACCATTATCCAAATGCCACCCTCTATGTATCAGGGGGCGGTTTTGCTAATACCACCAATAGTCAACTCATGTTTGAAACAGCAAAAGCGTTAGGTATTTCTGCAACGAGAATTAAACAAAATCCCCTCGCTATGGATACCGCAGAAGAAGCGAAACGACTTGCCATATATTTAGTTGATAAAGAAACTGCCCTAGTCACCTCAGCAAGCCATATGCCGCGAGCGAAAGACTTATTTAATGCACAAGGTGTTGATGTGATCCCAGCGGCAACCGACTTTCAAGATTTTAGTCAGTATCCAACGTATAAACAGTTTATACCTGATGACGCTGTACTTGTTGCAGTGACCAGAGTTGCTCATGAGAAAATTGGCAGTGCATGGGTGAGTGTGCGCCGCTGGATTGATCCAGAGACGCTATAGACTTAATCAGACTGGATTGTCTATGTCGATAAACGTTACATCAAAACCATGCTGCTCAGCTAAAAGTTCGCCTAAGGCTTTAATGCCATAACGCTCAGTAGCATGGTGTCCTGCTGCAAAAAAGTCGATGCCTTGCTCACGTGAACTATGAATAGTCTGCTCAGAGGCTTCACCAGTAAGATAAGCATCAATACCTTGAGCAGCCGCTAAATCAATATACCCTTGTCCACCTCCTGTGCACCAAGCGATGGTTTCGATTTTCTGTTCTCTAACCAAGCTAGTTAATGGTGCACGGTTAAGTACTTGAGTAATTTTGTCGGAAAACTCTTCACCGCTTAACGGTGTTTTTAAACGTCCCTTTACTGGCACACTATTTGGACCTGATTCAAGCCCGCCTGTGAACTCAATATCGAGTAACTTTGCCAATTGTGCGTTATTACCAATGTCGGGGTGAATATCTAGCGGTAAATGATAGCCATATAAATTAATATCATTTTTTAAAAGTGCCGCTATACGGCGCTTTTTCATGCCCGTGATTGGCTGTGATTCCCCTTTCCAGAAATAACCATGGTGTACCAAAATAGTATCTGCATTTTGTGTAATAGCAGCATCAATCAATGCTTGACTTGCTGTGACACCCGTCACTATTTTTTTTACTTCGCTCGCACCTTCAACTTGTAAGCCATTTGGGCAAAAGTCAGCGATAGAATCAGGTTTAAGAATGTCGTTTAATAATTGAGTAAATTGTTTGCGTTGCATATAAAAATCGTCCTTCAACCCTCTATTTTGTGCAAATTTTGGCGTTTATGAGTGAAAAATGGAAGGAAAATCGCAAAAAATTGAAAAGTAAGCTGAAAATAGGTATAAATATATATTCTTAATCTGTGTTTACAACGTATAGGGTCTCTGATGAGCAAACTAGACAAAACAGAAGTGTTAAATGCCTTCGAAGCAGCATACGAAGCAGCGAATGGTAAGAAACCTGAAATCACAACAAAACCTGGTTGGTATAGCATCGACGGTGGCAAAAATATGCGCCTTGCTGATGTTGCAGCGCTGACTGAAGAGCTCACTTCTGGTAAAACAGCTGAGCCTAAAGCAGAAGAAGCACCAAAAGCACCAGCGAAAAAAACCAAAACTAAAACCGCTGCGCCGGCTAAAACAGCTAAGAAAGCATCGTTCACTGTTGTTACAGCAAACGATGATGGTTACAAAGCTGAAGAGCTTTGGATTGTTAACCTAGCTGAAAAAGACCACGATTGTCGTTTACCGCGTGGTGTTGTGTAATTTAATTACACTTAAAAATTTTAAAAACCGCTACTCGTTAGCGGTTTTTTTATGTCCATTCAACTGAATATTTAATAGCCATTGACTTAAGTAACCAAATAACACAATAAACACAGTTCCAATCAGTACGGGCATCACTAAAAAATCCCAACTTTGTAGAGATTGCATAATCAAAATTGGGTTAGCGCCTGCTGCGGGATGAATTGTATCTGTCAACATCATCAGGCTAATTGCCAACCCTGTGGCTAAAGCAATTTCAACAGGCCCTACTCCAACATAATTTACAAATACAACGCCGATTAAAGCAGTCAAAATGTGCCCGCCGATGACATTCTTCGCTTTCGCTAAAGGACTGTGCGGTACACCAAACACCAGCACCGCAGTTGCACCAAATGGCGCCATCAACCAAACACCATAATTTCCTAATTGCTGCAAATACGCTAAAACAAAAATTGCCATACAAGCAAATATGCCAGCAATAGCAGCTTTACGAAACTTATTTTCCATAACACCTCCAAAAGTAGACCGAGTTGTCTACCTCGCAAATGGTAGACAACTCGGTCTACTTCTGTCAAGCTATCATTAGTCACCCAATGAGGCTTTGTTATGGATAAACGAACACATATTATTTTGACTGCCCTGTCACTTTTTTATCAAAAAGGCATTCATAGTGTGGGAATAAACGAAATTATTAATGTGGCTGGTGTCGCCAAAAAAACCATGTACCACCATTTCGCAAGTAAAGATGAATTATTACTTGCGTGCCTTAGTGAGCGACATAACAAATTCTTAAATTGGTTAACGCATGCCACCAGCAAGCTAACCACTGTTGAAGAATTTAAAGTAGCTTTGATCAGCTGCCATGAAGCTTGGTTTAATTCTGAGGTGACTGAGTTAGGTGATTTCAATGGCTGTTTATTTATTAACACTGCAGCCGAGTTTCCTGATCCTACTAGCCCGATAAATCAAGCCTGTAAAGAACATAAAATGGCCATACAGCAGTTAATTAAACTGCGTCTGTCATCGTGTAATAACATGGAAAGTGCGCAGCTGGACACGCAAAGCTACTATTTAATGACGCTCGTTGAAGGCATGATCTGCCAAGCAAAACTAATAGGAACTAAACAGTTTCCTCACTTAAAACAATAAATAAATCATAAAAAAAGCGGCACAATGGCCGCTTTAAGTTAAACCTTCTCTTTGTTAGATTTTTTCGAAATATAACTTTTCGCGTTTTTTCTCACCCACTTCGTTCATTGTTGCAGCATCAAATAAACGACCATTAATCATGGTGTAATCTATTTTATCTGTATCACGAATGTTAGTTAGCGGGTTACCGTCAATAACAATTAAATCGGCAAGTTTACCCGGCTCCAGAGAACCGATGTTGTTATCAAGGCCAATGTATTTAGCGGGATCTAACGTTGCTGCACGAATAGCTTCAAGTGGTGTCATACCACCTTGCGCAAACATCCAAATTTCCCAATGTGCCGCTAAACCTTCACGTTGACCGTGTGCACCTAAGTTCACTAATACACCTAAGTCCTGTAGCTCTTTAGCAACACGGGCATTGTTAAAGTGATTATAGTGATGATCGGGAGCCTTAACACGACGCATTGAACGAGGTAAAAGTTGATTCTTTGGTACAAACTTACTTAAGCGTGGGTGATTCCATACATCTGTCTTGTCGTACCAATAATTTTCACCCCAAATACCACCGTAAGCTACACCCAATGTCGGCGTATAACCAACATCGCTTTGAGACCAAAGCTGGCGAATATCATCGTATATATTGGCTACAGGAATTGAGTGTTCAATACCCGTATGACCATCAACCACCATAGTTAAGTTGTGCTGCAGTAATGATCCCCCCTCTGGCACAACCATCATTTCAAGTTCACGGCCTGCTTCAATTACTTGCTGGCGCTGTTCACGACGCGGTTGGTTATATGATTTAACACTAAACGCGCCCACTTTCTTTAAGCGCTCAAGGTGGAACTTAGCATCTTCTAGCGAGTCAATGTGCGATGTATAACCTGGCATATTCGCACCATATAAAATGGTACCCGTAGAGAAGATACGAGGGCCGACAATCATGCCTGCTTTTTGCATTTCACTTGCAGCAAAAATCTCAGTGGTGTCGTTTGATGGATCATGAATCGTTGTCACACCTAACGCTAATCCAGCTAAGTTCTTCCAGTTTTGCTGTGGAATGATCTCATCGCTACCTTGCGAGCCATGTGCATGCGCATCAACAATACCCGGCATAATTGTTTTACCAGTCACATCAATTACTTCTGCGCCTTTAGGAATATCAACACTGTCTTTACTACCTACAGCTTTAATATGCTTACCGTCGGTAACAATAACGCCGTTTTCAATGACCTGCTCACCATTCATGGTAATAATGCGCGCGCCAGTTAATGCAAATACAGATTTAGGCTCCGCCATGGTTTTTGTAAAACCGATATTGTCGCCACTTTTAACTTTAAAATCAGTCTCAGCATTTTGGTTAATATCAAATAAACCCGCTAGGCTTGCATGATATAACTCAGGGCCCAAGCTCCAATAAAGTTTATCGCTTGTACCACTCCAACTGATATTTTCACCCGCACGAACAGAGAGCTGCTCAATTGGGAATTGGCTATCTTTCGGGCCAATATTAATGGTTTTACCACGTTCAACAAATGGCGTGACAAACACTTTAAATCGCTCTGCAAACGCTAAGTATTTACCATCTGGTGATACTCTAAACTCTGTTGCATGCTCTGATTCATAAAGTTTACGAATTTGTTTTGATTCAAGTTCAACAACGCTTAATGTTGGTTTTGGCCAAGGACTCATCACATAAATACGGTCGTTTGCTGCACCAAATTGTGGTTGATAGCCTGATTTAGTGATAAGCGTTGCTTTACCGCCTTTAGCACTTACTGAGTAAATACCTGGCTCTAATGACCATGTAGGATTAAGAATACTGCCGCCTGACGCTTTACGGTAAACAACCGTTTTGCCATCTGGGCTAAATGTTGGCTCTACATATTTACCCGGCTCTTTGGTAATAGTATCGCCACGACCACTACGCGCAGATACAACACGTACTGAGCCCTGCTCATTATCATCCCATGTTGTGTAAACAATTTTCTTTCCATCACGAGAGAACTGTGGGAATAATTCAAAGTGATCGTCTTGCTTAGTTAAGCGCTTCACTTTGCCAGACTCTAAATCACGCTTATAAATATGACCTAGCGCTTCAAATATAGCCGTTTCACCATCTGGTGAAATTTGTACATTGCGCAGCATTTTCACATCAAAATTATCGCTATCGATGTTTTGTGTAAAACGCACTGCTTTTTGAATTTGCTTATTGGTTTCAACTTTAAATGGAATAGTCGAAACAGACTTATCATCGACATCTAGCTTATGGATAGTACCACCAGCCCAAAATACCAATTGTTCGTTATCTGGTGTCCAAGCGATTGTTGGATATACGCCATGAATAGCCCATGTCTCTTGCATATCGCGCTCAAGCTCACCATACAGCTTAGTATGCTCACCGGTGTGAAGGTCATATAAGTACAAGCTTGTTTGAAAATCATCACGCTTGATGTAAGCAAGCTTTTTACCATCTGGCGAAGGTGTAGGACGAATAGCCCCGCCCATGCCATCGATAATTGTTTCAATATCGCCAGTTTCACGGTCATAGCGTTTAATTTTATAAATACCCGCTACAGAGTCTTTAGAGTAATGAAATGTTTTACCCGGCGTTGCATCATGAGAGAAATAAACATAACGCCCATCAGGCGAGAACATTGGCTCACCTAAGTCTTTTTGGTCGTTTTCGCGTGCAGTTAGCTGTACACCTTTACCACCCGCTTTATGGTATAGCCATACTTCACCTGCACCCAAAGAGCGGCTTGCAGTAAAGTGCTTACGAGCCACTAAGTAGTCTCCATCAGGGCTCCAAGCTGGGCTATTTAATAAACGAAATGTTTCATTCGTTACTGCCTTTTGGTTTTCACCATTTAAATCCATAACCCAAATGTTGTCGCCACCACCTTGGTCTGAAGTAAATGCAATGTGCTTACCATCAGGGCTAAAGCGCGGTTGCATTTGCCATGCTATATCACTGGTTAATTGCGTTGCAGTACCACCAGACATTGGCATGGTATAAATATCGCCGAGTAGGTCAAACACGACTGTTTTACCATCAGGGCTAATATCAACATTCATCCACGTGCCTTGCTCAACACTAATTTTAGCGTCTAAGAATTGGCCTTTTGGTGCGTCTACCTGCCATTTGTCATCATTTGATTGCTCAGCTGCAGCCACTTGCCCTGTTAAAGCAAGTGAAATCGATACAGCAAGCGCTGTATGAAGCATTTTCTTCATTGAAATCTCACTTTTTTATTGTTTTGCTTATATGCACACTTTTAGGATTGCACCAAATAGCATAGCAAGATTCCAGTGATTCGTGTTAAACAGACGTAAATAGTCGACTAATGCCACGCAATCGGATCAAACTGATAAAAGCCAACCAGTAAATGGTATATTTCTGGGTCAAACTGTCTGAGTTCAGCAGGCTTTTCTAAAAAGGTTTCAGTAATAACAGCAAAAAACTCTGCCTCATTGGTCGCGCCATAGCTGTGAATAACATGAGGCATGCCATAGGCTAAATGGGTTTTTAATTGATTAAACGCACGGCTAAATACTTTTGCCCACTTTTGGTAATCCTCATTACTCGAAAGCAATGGCGTGCCTGTAGTTTTGCCGGTTTCTTGGTCGAGCTGATGGGCAAATTCATGAAACACCAAATTATGACCATCACTTGGCAAGCGATTCCCCTCAAGGACATCATGCCAGCTCAATACCAGCGTTCCGCCCGGCCATGATTCACCTTGTCGCACAGTATTGTGATAACTCACAAGCCCAGCATTATCACGAGAAGTTTGCGGGGCATAATACGCGCTTGGGTATAAAAGGATCTCTTTTACATTGCGATACAAAGGCCAAGGTTTATTAAGCACTAAAACACAGGCATCTGCCGCTACAATCAGCTTCATTGCATCATTAAGCTCAAGGCCATCACAACCAATAAAGCGTTTTTCATTTAAAAACCAAACGATGTGACGCTCCAGCTTTTCACGATCGGCATCCGTCATCTTTCGGTAGATAGGCATATATTTTAACAGCAGATTTTTTTGCTGAACATTGAGGGAGTTATTGAGGTATTTTTTCTGCCAAAAGTGATTACGGATGTCGTCCCAGCGCCAGTAACACACAACAAAAATTATTAAAAAAAGTATCAAAACCACGTTAAGCATTACTATCGCCTAAAAAACAATCTTGATACTTTAATGTGTGCAAACAAGAAAAGATCAATTGTTTGCACACATTTTTATTTTCAGATTGGCTAATCTAGCGCAGTGCAACCTTGATTATAAATAAAAATTTTATTACGCCCGTTGTTTTTAGCGTGATAAAGAGCTGTATCTGCATGTGATAATAAACGGTCATAATCAGTAACTTCTGCATTATCTGCAACGCCAAAACTAACCGTCACTGAGAGCTCTTGTGCTAATTCTGAAAAATCGTAATCGGCTATTTCTAAACGGATAATTTCACACATTTTTGCAGCTTCTTCAGCATTTTTATATGGGAACAGCAGAGTAAACTCTTCACCGCCCCAACGAGCGGCATAACCTTCATCAGGGAAGTTCAGGCGCAGCAAACGAGCAATTTCACAAATCACTTTATCGCCAATTAAGTGCGAGAAGTTGTCATTAATAAGTTTGAAGTGATCAATATCCATAATGGCAATACTAAGCGTTTTATTATCACGCTGAAATTGATTAAAGTTTTCAGATAACCAGCTATCGAAAGCTCGTCTGTTCGGTAATTGCGTTAACTGATCATGGTTCGCTAAATGAGCAAAAGCATCCGCTTGGGTTTGTAAATCATGCATTTGCTGTTCAACTTTTTCGGTTAACTCAATTTCAATACGCTTATAATGATATAAGCGGTATTTATAAATGACATAAGCAGTAAAAAGTACGGCAATTAAGATAAATAACTTAAAGCTAGTTTTTTGCCAAAAATAAGGGGCGATTTTAAAACGCAGTACTTGCTCATTATTTTGCCAATCACTATTAGGATACCCTGCACGCACTTTAAAGGTATATTCACCCGGCGGTAAATTGGTGTACTCCGTAATGGCCAGACGCCCCCTGTCTACCCATTGTTGATTGTAACCACTTAATTGAGTTTGGTAGTTTAAACGCCCAGGCATGATAAAACTAAGCCCTGCATAGTTAAACGAAACACGAGAAACACCAGCAGGTAAACTCAAAACTTCATTACCAACAGGTAAAGTCATTGGTTTGCCATCGACTTCAAAGCTTTCAATAACCGTCGATAATCGTCGTTTACTAGCTTCTTTTAAGCGCTCTGGTGTTACGATAGCGACACCTTTAGCAGTAGCAACCCATATTTGTCCATCGGAATGAAGAACAGCTGCAGGGTTTGAACCGCCATTTGCTTGCGCGCTCAACATGCCATCGCCTTCATCATAAAGCTGCATCGAAATGCTCATTGGTTGAACTTTTTCAGGGTTATCTAGTATTGCAACTAACTGAGCTTTGTTGACTTGAATAACACCACGGTTACTGGTCAGCCATAATGAGTCACCTTGCTCAATTACTTGGAACAGCTTATCAACTGGTAAACCATGATCTCGACCAAACAAGCTCATTTTATCTGTGCTGAGATTGTAGCGAACTAGGCCTCTATCAGTAGCAAGCCACATAGTATCGTCATCTAGATAAAAGCCAAATGCATACTCAGTACTGAACTGCTTTGGAAACTCTAGAGTTTTAAACTGCTTTGTTGCTGGGTCATAAATTGAAACACCGACCCCCGTACCAACCCATAACCTGCCATGGTCATCTTCGACAAGGGCCATAATGAAATCACCAATTAAACCATCTTCTGTGGTGAATAATTCAGTTTGCCCGGCAGGATCTATTTTGGTTAAACCACCCGCGGTGCCAATCCATAAGTTATCCGTTTTATCGAACAACACAGCGCGAACTTCATTACTAATCAAGCCATTACTGCGATTTCTTACTGGGTAAATTTGTTTGTTTACCACTTTCATTAAACCTGCAGTATAAGTGCCTAACCACACTGTGCCTTGTTTATCTTCGGTTAAACTTAAAACTGATAGCGGGTCTTTTTCATAGGCTTGGCTAAGAGTTGTGAGCTTGCCATTTTCAATACGGTTTAAACCATTACTACTGCCCACCCACAAACTACCATCAGAATGCGATAACACGGTACGCACATAGTCAGATGCAAGCCCACGACTTTGACTCCAATTTGTAAATGGCGCTTCGCGCAGGCGAAATAAACCAGCATTAGTGCCAACCCAGATACTTTTTTCGCGATCTTGCAGTAAAGATAAAATACGGTTGTTGGGTAAACCATCATCGGCGGCCAAGTTTTCAAGTCCTACACTGCTGAGTCTGAACACCCCTTTATTGATGGTACCAAACCACAAATCGCCTTCACTATCTTCAAGTAAGCTAGAAATAGATTCTTTATTCAGTACAGGGTCAACAGAAATGAATTTGTCTTGCTGCTTTTTCCATACTCCCTTTTCGGTCCCAACAATTAAGGTACCTGAACTAGTGAGTAACAAAGTAAAGACAGAGGCGTCAGGTAGGCCTGATTCTTGACCTACTCTACGAACTTGATTATTAATAATTTGATAGAGTCCATCACTGGTAGCAGCCCAGATCACCCCAGTTTTGTCCTGTAAAAGACGATATGCGCTCAGCTTATCAAGTAACTTTTGCTCAGTGGCATTTTCAGAAGCACGATAAGTAATGCCTTGTCCTTCTAGTGCTAACCAAAGCTCACCTTGTTCAGTGACAAGCGCATGATTTACCATCGCAGAAGAACTGGGTAATGCGCGCCACCCACCTTGTGAGCGAAGAGCAATACCACCTCGCGCACCAACGATATATAAATCTCCATTATCCATGGGAATAAGGCTACGTAAGCCTGAATCTGGTAAACCAGGAATTTCTGTGCGAGTGAAAAGTTTAAACTCACGGCCATTAAAGCGAGAAAGGCCTTCCCAAGTCGCTATCCAAATGTAGCCATCTTTAGTTTGCGTAACGCTATTAATACTATTATGAGGAAGTCCGGCGCGAGTACTCCAAGTCTCTGTAAAGTAGTCACTCAGAGAGAGGCGTGCAGAGTCTGCAAAAGCGCTGAAACATAAGAAAAGTAAAATACAACTAACTACCCGCACCATAAAACTAAAACCCTGATATTTATTATCGTTCTATTCAGTGATGTAGCTCTGTGAAGCCAAAGTCATCGCTAACTTCAGATAATACTACATTAGTTGCAATTCTTACTCACTTTAATGACATTTAGCAACAATCAATTACAAAAATTCGTAATTTTATCTTGCAGTATTTTCACAAATCGCGCCACATGTAAGCCATCCATCAAAGCATGATGTACATCAATTGAGAGTGGCATCTTGCCAGTTTTCGAGTCATATTGACCAAACACAAACTTAGGTATACCAAGGCCGTGCCCCTCACTCACGGCATGCGAGAAGCCTGTGAAGTTTAACCATGGAAGCACTGAGATATGAATAAGATCAGGCTGCCCTTCTGTTGCAGCAAATGCATCAGAAAAAAATGGCTTTGCTTTACTTGTTTTGCTCGCTGCAATGGCATGTTTTGAGAAATCGTCCATCGACGCTTGTTTTTCAAAATAACTAAAGCGGAATGTTTCATCTTCAGCAAGCTCTACAACACTGCCTCTTACCGATGACAGTTGTACTGGCAAACAATCAATAATACGTTGACGCATCGGCGCATAATCATGGCATGCTTCAAGTGTTAGGTAGACATAGCAGTGAAAAAACGAATAAGACTCTGTTTTACATTTAGTGTAGAGAGCTGCCATATCGAGCGAAACACACACATTAAAATAAGGCAGAGAAAATTCTTTGAAAAAAGCAAAATGCTGTTTACGAGGCCAAGTCGCTAGATCAATAGGCGTGATTTCACAAGATGGAGCTTTCATTAGGTGTCCTCGAAATTTAAAAGCTGAGTGTACCTAGCAAGCTTAACTTCGTCACCTTGATGCGATAAATAACAGATACAAAAAAGGTGCGACCTGCGCACCTTTTTTTGACTGTAAATTTAGTGAATTTACTAAATTATAAACCGTTTTCGATGATTTCTAATGCTAGCTCATCTGCAATTAAATGCGTCGACTTTTGCTCTTTTTCTGAACGAGCAAAGATTTCAGTTAGGGTATCAAAGATGCCTTCAACGTGTTTCGTTGATGCTTCTGCACTATAACCTTCTGGCGCTGTTTCGTAGTAAACGTTGATGATACCACCTGCGTTAATTACGTAATCTGGAGCGTATAAGATACCTTTTTCACGAATAATTTCACCGTGACGAGACTCTGCTAATTGGTTATTCGCACAACCTGCAATAATCGTTGCTTTTAAACGAGGGATAGTCGTGTCGTTTACCGTTGCGCCTAGTGCACACGGTGCATAAACATCGACATCTAAGTCGTAGATTTCATCAATACCAACAGCCGTAGCGTTAAAGTCATTAACAACACGCTCAACAGCTTGCTCATTGATATCTGTTACAAATAACGTTGCGCCCGCTTCGTGTAAATGCTTACATAGGCCATACGCCACCGCACCTAAACCTTGAACTGCTACTTTAACACCTGCTAGGTCTTGGTGACCACGTTGATGTTGTAATGCAGCTTTAATACCTAAGAATGTACCATAAGCAGTGAAAGGTGATGGGTTACCACTTTTACCTTCAAGACCTAATACATAGTTAGTTTCTTTATTCATAATAGCAACATCGTCACAGGTGATGTTCACGTCTTCAGCTGAATAGTAGCTACCGCTTAATCGCTCTAATTGACGACCAAATGCACGGAAAAGTTGCTCTGATTTTATTTCTTTTGCATTACCAATAATCACTGACTTACCGCCACCAAATGGTAAGCGTGCCACAGCATTTTTATACGTCATACCTTTTGATAAACGTAGTGCGTCAGTTACAGCATCTTCATCTGTTGAGTAGTCCCACATTCTGCAACCACCAACTGCTGGACCTAACTTGGTATTATGAACCGCGATAATAGCTTTTAGGCCTGATTCTTTATCTGAACAAAACACCACTTGCTCGTGGTTATCAAAGTCGACTTTATTAAATACAGCCACAGTTAAATACTCCGAAATTTTCTTACCCTAAGGGGTGTGAGCGCTGAAAGTGCCGAGACTTTATCACTTCGTTTGCTCCCTTGCCACTATATGAGATGATAAAACTAAGCAAAGTTCCCCTGCCGAAATAACAACTCAAAAAATAACACTTTAAAGAAAAAACACACCATAAAAAGCACACTTTAAGCATTGTTAATTCAAAACAAAATATTAACATTGCATACTTAATTACGTGAACGTAAAGGTAAAGTATAGCGTAAAGAAAATATTACAAAGAAATTGTATCGATAAAGCCAAGAAATATATGCTTTTTAAGGGGATGGTGAAGAAATAACTAAGACTGGTCAGAGCTGAAAAAAACGGCGCTGTTGCGCCGTTTATTTAAAGAGTTACAAGATGGTTATTTTAATTTGCCATCAAGTTCTTCGATCTTTGCTTTCCAAATAGCTGGGCCTTGCGTATGCGCATTCGCACCTTCACTATCAACAGCAACGGTTACTGGCATATCTTCTACTTCAAACTCGTAGATTGCTTCCATACCTAAATCTTCGAACGCAACAACACGTGCTTTCTTGATTGCTTTAGAAACAAGGTAAGCTGCACCACCTACCGCCATTAAGTAGATAGACTTATTGTTTTTGATTGATTCTACTGTAGCAGGACCACGCTCAGCTTTACCAATCATACCGATGATGCCTGTGTTTTCTAACATCATATCGGTGAATTTATCCATACGAGTCGCAGTTGTAGGGCCTGCTGGGCCTACTGCTTCATCACCCACAGCATCTACAGGGCCAACGTAGTAGATAAACTTGTTATCAAAATCAACGCCTTCTGGTAAACCTTCACCTGATTGGATCATGTCTTGTAGACGCTTATGAGCTGCATCACGACCCGTTAAGATAGTACCAGACAGAAGTACAGTTTCACCCATCTTCCATTCTTGCGTATCTTCTTTAGTCAGTGTGTTTAAATCAACGCGACGTGTACCTTCGCCAACTTCAAACGTAACTTCTGGCCAATCTTCTAGTTTCGGTGCTTTAAGATCAGCAGGGCCTGAACCATCTAACGTAAAGTGAACGTGACGAGTTGCTGCACAGTTAGGGATCATAACCACTGGTTTTGATGCTGCGTGAGTCGGTGCCGTTTTGATTTTCACATCAACTACGGTTGTTAAACCGCCAAGACCTTGTGCACCAATACCTAATTTATTTGCACGTTCGAAGATATCGATACGCATTTTTTCTTCAGTTGTTTCTGCGCCGCGCTCAATCAGCTCGTGAATATCAACTGGGTCCATTAGAGATTCTTTAGCAAGTACCGCAGCTTTTTCTGCAGTACCACCAATACCTATACCTAACATGCCAGGTGGACACCAGCCCGCACCCATCGTTGGTAATGTTTTTTCAACCCATGCAGCCACATCATCAGATGGGTTAAGCATAACCATTTTCGTTTTATTTTCTGAGCCACCGCCTTTCGCTGCCACCATTACTTCTACTTCAGCGCCTGGCACTAAGTCGATATGAACAACTGATGGTGTATTATCTTTGGTGTTTTTACGCGTACCAGCAGGGTCTGCAACAATTGATGCACGTAACGGGTTATCTGGGTTTAAGTATGCGCGACGGGTACCTTCATCAACCATTTGCTGAACAGTCATGTCTGTTTTATCCCACTTAACATCCATACCTACTTTTACGAAACAAGTAATAATACCTGTATCTTGACATAGCGGACGCTTACCTTCAGCTGACATACGAGAGTTAATTAATATTTGCGCAATGGCATCTTTTGCCGCTTTGCTTTGCTCTTTATTGTAAGCTTTTTCTAAGGCTTGTACGAAATCGAGAGGGTGATAAAAAGAAATGTATTGCAATGCATCTTCAATGCTATCAATGAAGTCTTGCTGACGAATTGTACTCATTACGGGTTCCTTAAGTTTTTATCGCGTAGCGCTGTACGTGATCCTGAGTAAACCGGTGACGAAGATTTACTCTACGGGTTAGTCATGGCATCACTATAAAGGAAATCATAACGCTGCCAATCAAATTTAACTTATGATACCCTCCTCGCCCGTTTCGGGCTAGTTATTCAGGGCAATGTAGATGATAAACGATGAAAATTTATGCATTAAATTAGAATTAAGCGGTGATTGCATCACGCTATTTACTCATTTCGCTCATTTGCCCCACGCCGTGTTACTTGATTCAGCTAATAGCGAGCATGTGAATAGCCGTTTCGATATCATTGCCATTGCGCCATTAAAGCAATTAGAGGTGCGCGATAATCAGTGCTTTGTAGATGGTAAATTACAATCAAGTGATTGCTTTAGTTTGATGAAATCTGGTCTTAGGGAGTTTAATCACACACCAAACTCAAACAACCTACCTTTTACTGGTGGTTGGCTTGGTTATTTTGGTTATGATTTAGGTCGCGTGATTGAAAACATGCCGACTACTGCCAAAAACGATATTAATATGCCGCAAATGGCAATAGGTCTTTATCCTGATGCCCTTATTTTTGATAAGCAACAACAAAGCTGGTTTTACGTCTGTCAGCCAAATCATAATCGCTTAGCACTCTATCAACAGCAGCTAAACGAAACACCAGAAAGTGCAGAGTTCGCTCTAACAAGTGACTGGCACTCAAATATGACCAAAGCCAGCTACAGCGAAAAGTTTGAACAAATTCAAGCTTATTTAAAAAGCGGTGATTGCTACCAAATCAACCTTGCTCAGCGATTTAAAGCTGAATTTTCGGGTTCAACATGGCAAGCCTATAAACAGTTGCGAGAAGCCAATAAAGCACCATTCTCAAGCTATATAAACCACCCTGATGGCGCTATTTTATCAATCTCGCCTGAGCGTTTTATTTCAGTTAATCAGGGCCAAATAGAAACCAAACCAATTAAAGGAACGCTTCCTCGTTTTGCCGACCATGAACAAGACCAAGCGCAAGCTTCTCGCTTACAACAATCTGAGAAAGACCGTGCGGAAAATGTCATGATTGTCGATCTTTTGCGTAATGATTTAGGAAAAGTTGCCCGTCCAGGTAGTGTCACCGTGCCGTCCTTATTTGCCATAGAGAGCTTTCCGGCAGTACATCACTTAGTAAGTACTGTGCGCGCAGAATTAGCGGATGGCAAAGATGCCGTTGACCAAATTCATGCTGCTTTTCCAGGCGGTTCAATTACTGGAGCACCGAAGATTCGCGCTATGGAAATTATAGAAGAGCTTGAACCGCATCGCCGTAGTGTGTACTGCGGCTCAATTGGCTACTTGAGTGCCTGTGGCAACATGGATACCAGTATAACAATTCGTACTTTAGTGTGTCATCAAGGTGCTATCTATTGCTGGGCTGGCGGCGGCATTGTGGCTGATTCAAAGGTCGACTTGGAGTACCAAGAAACTTACGATAAAGTAAATAAAATACTGCCTTTGTTAAAGTAAAAGTTGAAGTAACTACCTTGAATAGTCAGCAAATAATAGCTCGTTTTAGTTTAAGTAAAACCACACAGAGCCCTAGCACCATTCGCTTTAATGCCGAAAAGCGCGCCAGTGCCGTGATGCTACCATTGCTTGATGTAAATGACGAAGCACATTTATTACTATGTAAACGACCAAGTTATCTGCTTCACCACCCGGGGGAAATTTGCTTACCAGGTGGTAAGTATGAAAAGCATGATGACTCTTTGATGCACACAGCCCTTCGAGAGCTCAATGAAGAGCTCAATATTGCGACACATCAAGTGACGGTTCACGGTAAATTACACCAATACGCGACCCTAACCGGTTTCACTATTGAGCCATTTGTTTGTGTCCTTAGCGAAGGCACAACATGGCAGGCAGATCCCAACGAAGTTGCTGCTAGCTTTTTACTGCCTTTATCTTATTTGAGTAATCAACAAAATTGGCAGCCCCTGCCCTTTGAACGAAATGGTAAAATCATTATTTTACAAGGCTTAATGACCCCGCATGGTCTGCTTTGGGGGGCAACAGCCAGCATTATTAATAACTTTATCAAACAGCTCGCCCTACCAGTTTAATTATCCTGCTTTTAGGGTTACACAGACACGTTTAAACGTTATCATGTGGCACCGTTCAAAGGCAGGTAGTATGCCGTTAATAGAAAAATGAGTAGCAAATTATGATCAGTGCATTCGATATGTTTAGTATTGGTATTGGCCCATCGTCATCTCACACTGTTGGCCCAATGCGCGCTTCGCGTTTATTTGTAAACGAATTAGAAGAAAAAAACTTACTTGCAAACGTGACCGATATTAAAGTTGAGCTGTTTGGCTCATTAGGGCAGACAGGTATTGGCCACGGCTCTGGTAAAGCCGTAATATTAGGTCTTGCTGGTTATGATCCAGAAACCATTGATGCTGATTTAGTAGACGATATCCTCGCAAAAATCGAAAAAGAACAGGTTATTTATTTAAACCAAAGCCATAAAGCCAATTTCCCAAAGCAAGGGGCGATTGTATTCCACCGCCGTAAAACACTACCAAAACATTCAAATGCAATGGAAATCATTGCCAGCCAAAATGGCGAAAAATTATTTAGTAAGGTGTATTACTCAATCGGTGGTGGTTTTATCGTAAGCGATGATGAGTTCGAGAACGAAAAACAAAAAGCGCTCGAGATACGCGAAGAAAACCCAGCTCCTTACCCGTTTAATACTGCAAAAGAGCTATTAGATCTATGCCGTGAATCAGGTTTTAGTGTATCAACGCTTATGATGCACAACGAAAAAACTCTACGCAGCGAAAAAGACATTAAAGATGAGCTGTTTAATATTTGGCAAGTAATGAAAGCCTGTATCGAGCGAGGTATGCGTACAGAGGGTATCTTACCAGGTGGTTTAAAAGTAAAACGCCGCGCACCAAGCTTACACCTTAAATTAAATATTGAGGTTAATAATGACCCATTGCGCGCAATGGACTGGGTTGATTTGTTTGCTCTTGCAGTAAATGAAGAAAATGCAGCAGGTGGCCGTGTTGTTACCGCACCAACCAATGGTGCTGCGGGTATCTTGCCAGCGGTATTAATGTATTATCACACTTTCATTAAAGAAGTAGACCGTGATATTGCAACACGTTATTTATTAACAGCTGCAGCAATTGGTATTTTATATAAAAAGAATGCTTCAATTTCGGGTGCTGAAGTAGGTTGCCAAGGTGAAGTGGGCGTTGCCTGTTCAATGGCCGCTGGTGCACTAACTGAAATAATGGGTGGTAATGTTGTGCAAGTTGAAAATGCCGCTGAAATCGGTATGGAGCACAACCTGGGTTTAACTTGTGACCCCGTTGGCGGTCTTGTGCAAGTTCCGTGTATTGAACGTAATGCGATGGGTTCAATTAAAGCAATTAACGCATCACGTTTGGCAATGCGCGGTTCTGGCGAGCAAAAGGTTACGCTTGATAAGGTCATTAAAACCATGCTCGACACAGGAAATGATATGAAAACAAAATACAAAGAAACCGCGCGCGGTGGCTTAGCTGTTAATATCATCGAGTGTTAATTTATAGCACGTTTTGAGCACAATAAAAAAGCCGCTTTAACGCGGCTTCTTTATATCTATTTTACTGGTAATTCAATGTTTTCGAAGAGCTTATCAACATCTTCTTGATTACGTAATAAGCTTGCTTTTTCCACTAACTCTTTAGTTAAGTGTGGTGCAAAACGCTCAATAAAATCATACATGTAGCTGCGTAAAAAGCTGCCTTTTCTAAAACCAATTTTGGTAGTGCTCGCTTCAAATAAGTGGCTTGCATCAATACACACTAAATCAGAATCAGTTATTTGATCAATCGCCATAGACGCCACAACACCCACACCTAGGCCTAAACGGACATAGGTTTTGATTACATCAGCGTCGGTTGCAGTAAATACAATATGTGGCTCAAGCCCATGCGCATTGAAAGCTTTATCTAATTCAGAACGACCCGTAAAACCAAACACATAAGTAATAAGTGGGTATTTAGCCACATCGGCAACGGTTAAATTATCAGCCTTTTGCGCGAGCGGATGTGTTTTTGCCACAACAATACTGCGATTCCAGTGATAACAAGGCAACATGACTAAATCAGAATATAAATGCAATGCCTCAGTCGCAATGGCAAAGTCAGCATCGCCGCGTGCTGCAGCATCTGAAATTTGTTGCGGCGTACCTTGATGCATGTGCAGCGAAACAGCTGGGTACTTTTTCATAAAACCTTGAATAACATTCGGCAATGCATAACGAGCCTGAGTATGAGTAGTCGCAATATTAAGCTTACCTTGATCGGGTAAGGTATGCTCATTGGCAACCGCTTTAATACCTTCAACTTTCGACAGTATTTCCCGTGAGATATTAATAATTTCGTTACCTGCACTGGTTACATGGGTAAGGTGTTTACCACTGCGGCCAAAGATCTGTACACCGAGTTCGTCTTCAAGCATACGAACTTGTTTCGAGATCCCCGGTTGCGAGGTAAATAAACTTTCTGCTGTTGCGGATACATTCAGTTTATGATTTTGGACTTCGACTATATATCTGAGTTGTTGTAGTTTCATGGCTGCATTGTAGACGTTTTTATTGTTTATTTATAAAGGCTGTAAAGCGCAATGCCAAGCGATATTTCATCGCGCTATACATTTATATCGATTGTTTCTAAGGCTAACACATTAAATTACAGCTCGGTAGCGGTGTTTACTCGCAAAATATTCAATAAAGGTGCTAGTTTAAGGCTATACTCATTATAAAGTAGTAAGTGTAAGAAGTTTATTCGAGATAACTAACCGCAAAACTGTTCAGATCTAATCTTTTTAATGTAAGATAAAAAAATTAGATAGTTAAAACTGAGATTTAGTAATGATTGTTTCTATCATCATCATGCTCATTGTTGCATTAATTGTGATCGCACTATGGGTCAGTGCAGTGCAACAACATAAAGAAAAACAAGAAGCAGAGCGCCGTAAAGAGCTTACAAAACAGAAAAAAATCATTGAAGAAGCAGAGGATGTACTGCTTAACAGTGCCAATATCCCAATGTCTGAAAATATCCTACGTATTATTCAGCGTCGTATTTATGATGCTTTAGCAGGTATGGTAGAGCTCTCTCCAAGCTCAAAAGAATTGAAAAACAGATTAAAAGAATCAAAAGAACGTTTAGCCTCTCCTATCGAAGCTAATAATAGTGATGCATTAGCCCTACCAGATAACGACAAACAACTGATTGCCCTAATTCAAGGGATAAAGAAATTACGTGCCTTACTTCGCTCAGAGCATGGCAAAGGTAAAATAGATAGCCAAATATTTGTTGCTGAAGATAAACGTCTTGAAAAGTTACAACTGCGAATCAATGTAGAAAGCCAAATTAAGCGTGGTATCTCTGCCCGTTCAGCAAACATGGTGGGTTCTGCCAGACAGTATTTTGAAAAGGCACTTGCGACTCTCAGCGCAGTTAGCTATAGCGATGATTATGTTAATACCAAAAAGCAAGAAGTAGAGAATTATCTAGAAACGATTAGTTCTGAATTAAAAGCATCAAATGCAACGTCACTGAAGAAAAAAGCAGAACAAGAGCAAGACGATTTAGATGTATTATTCGCACCAAAGAAAAAGTGGTAAACCACTTTTTCTTTGCTTTGTGCTAATTAAGATAAAAACGCAAACTTAACAATAAACAGCGCTGTTAATACCCACACACTAATACTGATTTCATCTTTTTTACCACATACCAACTTCACCGCAGTATACGAAATAAAACCAAGTGCAATACCGTGTGCAATCGAGAAAGTGAGCGGTGTCATTAATAATACCACGCTGACAGGGATTGCATCTGTCATATCATCCCAATTTACCAGCTTTAAGTTTTGCATCATTAAAACAGCAACATACAAAATCGCACCCGCAGTTGCATAAGCTGGGATCATACTAGCAAGTGGCGCAAAGAACATCATTAACAAAAAACAAATGCCTACAACCACAGCAGTAAGACCTGTACGGCCGCCCACTGACACACCTGCTACTGATTCAATGTAAGACGTTGTTGTTGATGTACCAAGCATTGAACCTGCAATGGTAGCTGTGCTGTCGGCACTTAATGCACGACCTAAACGAGGCATTTTACCTTGTTCATCAGCAAGACCTGCTTTTTGCGTTACAGCAACTAAAGTGCCTGAAGTATCAAACAAATCAACAAATAAGAACGCAAAAACCACTGTTAGCATTGAGATTTCGAATGCGGCTGCAAAGTCCAATTGCATAAAGGTTGGCGCTATTGAAGGTGGCATTGAAATAATACCTTGATATTCCACAAGGTCTAAACCAAGCGCAATAGCCGTTACTAGTAAAATACTAATAAGCACGCCACTTTTCATATCGCGATATAACAGCGCCGCAATAACAAAGAAGCTAAAAATCGCAAGTAGTGGACCTGGTGCGGTGATATCGCCTAACTGCACTAAGGTTGCAGGGCTTGCTACGATAATCCCAGCGTTTTTCAATGCAATAAGCGCTAAGAAAGCACCGATACCTGTGGCAATGGCACGCTTTAATACCAGTGGAATAGCATCAATGATCCACTCTCTCACCTTAAATAGGCTTAAGAATAAGAAAATACAGCCAGACATAAAAACTGCACCTAATGCAGCTTGCCAAGTGTAGCCCATGCCCAAAACAACACCATAAGTGAAGAAGGCGTTTAAGCCCATACCCGGAGCCAGTGCTAATGGGTAGTTTGCCCATAAACCCATGATAAAACAGCCAATTGCAGCAGCAATACAGGTTGCTACGAATGCCGCACCTTGATCCATTCCCGCTTCTGCTAGCATGGCAGGGTTAACAAATACAATGTAAACCATGGTAATGAATGTTGTGATGCCAGCAATAGTCTCGCGGCGCACAGAGGTGTTGTTTTCAGTGATTTTGAAAAGTCTTTCGAACATGTTGAACTTTAAGTTGAGATTAATTGGCTAATTTTATCATATTTTATCTCAATAAGAGGACATTTTGCCTTGCAATGTTCTAAACTAATAAGGTCTTTTAATTCAAGAAAATAACTAAACTATGTCTGATAATTCGCCAGTAGGCTTAGATTTAGAGCAACAGCTTGATAATGTACTTGCCTTTATTACCCAACCCGATAAAGGGTCGGCGCCAGATAAAAGTACTCAATCTGTTGAAAACGTACTAAACAAAGCTTTGTATTATTTAAAAAATGAACAACCTCCCCTTGCTGCCAAATGGATGCGCCTAGCAGCTATGGCGGGCAACCATAGAGCGCAATTTTATATGGGGCTGTTTTTCATCAAAGGGCAAGGTGTACCGCACAGCGTATTTCATGGTGCGGTTTGGCTAAGTTTGGCAAGTAGTCAAGGATATGAGCCTGCAACCGCTGCTCTTGATGACCTTAGAAAGCACATTAGTACTCGCCGATTACATGATGCGCAAAGCTATGCAGCGACCTTATACGAACAAATCCACCAGCAACAGTTTGCTCATTTAATTCCTCGTGACCCTGACGCCAGCTAACACGCGTCAGGTTCTGCAACTCATTAATGCTGTCTTGTCAGTTTACTCTCAAATGTGATGAGACCTGCACCAACCACAAGCAATAAGATACCTAAAAACTCAAGCCACACATGGCCTTTATGCGGCTTGATAATAGGTGTTTTTGAAGTAAGGCTGTATAAGCGTCTGCTGTCTTGCTCGCCAGGCTCTACAAACGAGATGCCCTTATAGTCAGCTGAGATAATAAATTTAAAATCATGCCTGCTAATCATTTCTCGACGTTTTGCATCTATTTTCTCGCGGCTTTGTTCAACGAGTAGCGTTCGCCAATCATGAAAAATGCCATCTGGTTCATTATCTTTCACTACACCGTATGATTTGTACTCATAGAACATTGTATTGAATAGCTTTTCTTGATGCCCTAAATAAAACATGGCACAGCCTAGCGCACTCAACAGTATGGCAACATATATCAATGAGCGCTGTTTAATGAATTGTTTATTACTTTGTCGCTTATACCAAGCTTCAATGTCAGGCACATTAATCAATCTCGCTTTATCTGCCGAGTGTTTTAATGGCTCCATAAAGTCACAAATTGTTAGGTTGAGTGCCGTTAGTATCGAACGAAATGTGTCATTTGAAGGCACTGATTTATCGTTCTCAAGTTTTGATAGGTAACTTTGCTCTATCCCTATTTGCTCAGCAAATTCTGGTTGGCTTAGTTTTAGCTCACAGCGATAGTGTTTTAGTTGTGTTCCGAATGTACTCATAACGCATTTCCTTTTGTTGTGGAGCCACTATTCTTTGCTATTCATGCAGATATAAGAAGCTGAATAAATAGGAATAATTAAGAATATTAGCAAGATAGGAAGAAATATACGAGATACGAGATACGAGATACGAGATACGAGATACGAGATACGAGATACGAGATACGTTTTCAGTGTAAAGAGATAATTTGTTGGAGAGTAAAGACTAATTTAATCATTTGCTTTGATGAAAACAAATGGCGGAGTGGACGGGACTCGAACCCGCGACCCCCGGCGTGACAGGCCGGTATTCTAACCAACTGAACTACCACTCCGCAGTGGTATGTGCATGGGGTAATGCACTTAATTTGTTTATGATATCAAATGGCGGAGTGGACGGGACTCGAACCCGCGACCCCCGGCGTGACAGGCCGGTATTCTAACCAACTGAACTACCA
>NZ_JAATOU010000038.1:0-2406 GCF_011806445.1 Pseudoalteromonas sp. HF66 | reverse complement strand
ACCCGATGCCCGGGTGGTGGAATTGGTAGACACAAGGGATTTAAAATCCCTCGTTCGTAAGGACGTGCCGGTTCAAGTCCGGCCCCGGGCACCATTTATATACAATACCTCCTATCTATTTCATTAACACTTCAGTTTATAAATTAATCTAATTGTTTTTTATTTCACTAAATAGCTTTATAGTTTCCTTATTCTTTTTCAAATTAGTTAAAAAGTTTGCAGTATAAAACTTTGAACTGGTACAACGGAATTAAATAAATGGGATCAAGGAAAGATAATGGAGCAATTTAAAGGTGGTTTAAATCAGTTCTGGGTTGGTGCAGTGTTTGGGCTATGTTTAGCAATCTCATTAGTACTTATTCCTGTTGCTATTATTATGTCGAACATTAACGATGTACTTAAAATTCATGAAGTCAGCGTGCTTGTTGGTCAAGTATCCACAGTCTTTGAAAAATCTGAACGGGCTATCAGTAATGCTAAAACAGCGTTAATTGACTTTGATAATGACGTGGTGATGGATACGCTCACTGCCGTGCAAGCTTATCATCAACAATCGCAGCCATTATTAACTGCCAAGCAAAGACAAACATTAAAAGCGCAAATCAAAGAGCAGCTTGTCATGCAACTCGAGTCAAAGCTTAACGAACAGCAAATTACATTCATATTGTCTGTTTTTGAAAAGTTAGCAGATACAAAAAAGGGAGCACAAACGCTCCCCAATTAAACATTAATTAAACTTGATTATTTGCGCCACGCGCCTTTAGGAATGGTTTGATCGAGTTTTTTGTTTTGCGAAGGATCAAAAGTAGGTATTTTACCTTCTTTACGTTGTGTATTGTAATCCTTCGCTAACCAAATAACGACACCCGATAACATAAATAAAGCGATTACGTTAACGATAGCCATTAAACCCATTGAAACATCTGCAAGGGTCCACACTAGTGGCAATTCGCCTAGAGCACCAAACATCACCATACCAAGTACTAGTAATCGGAAGATCAACATACCCGATGCATGGTTATGCTCTAAAAACAATAAATTGGTTTCGGCATAAGAATAATTAGCAACAATAGATGTAAATGCAAAAAACAAAATGGCAATTGCAACAAACGTTGCTCCCCAACTACCAACATGTTCTTCAAGTGCAGCTTGTGTTAACGCAATACCTGTTACTCCTGAATCAGGTATTAGCTGTTGTGATAATAAAATAAGGGCTGCAGTTGCTGTACAGATAATTATTGTATCTACAAATACACCTAACATTTGCACATAACCTTGTGAGGCAGGATGCGGTGGGTTCGGTGTTGCCGTTGCAGCAGCATTCGCAGCGCTACCCATACCGGCTTCATTAGAGAACAAACCACGTTTAATACCCTGGATCATAGCCTGCATTACACCATAACCAATAGCACCAGCGCCTGCTTGCTCTATACCAAAGGCACTATTAATAACATGCATAAATACATTTGGTAATAAATCGTAGTTCATGGCACATACATAAAGTGCAACTAACAAATACGCCAATGCCATAAAGGGCACAACCATTTCTGCAAAACGTGAAATGGTTTTTAAGCCGCCGAAAATGATAATGCCAGAACCTAATACTAAGGCGATACCAACAACATAGTTTGGAATACCAAAAGCGACATTAAATGCAGCTGCTATAGAGTTTGATTGAACAGCATTAAATACCAAACCAAAAGCAAGAATGAGACAAAGCGAGAAAATGACTCCCATCCAACGTTTACCCAAACCATATTCCATATAATAAGCAGGACCTCCACGAAAGTTGCCCTCTTCATCGACCGTTTTATATGCTTGGGCAAGGGTACTCTCTGCAAAACTTGTTGCCATACCTATTAATGCAATAAGCCACATCCAAAAAATTGCGCCTGCGCCACCTAAATAAAGTGCAACGGCAACACCTGCCATATTACCCGTACCCACTCGAGCTGCTAATGAAGTACAAAATGCTTGGAATGAAGAAATGCCGTCGCCAGAACCTTGTCGGCTCTGAAACATAACTTTGATCATATGCGGGAATTGCGTGAATTGAATAAAACCAAGTCGAAGTGTAAAAAATAGCCCCGCAGCTATTAAGAGGTAAACCAGAATGTGGCCCCAAAGGAGGCCACTTATACTATTTATAATGTCTGTCATTTTTCTTGCCTTGTGAGCGAGTGGAAAATCTGCGGCGCAAGTTACCATAACAAGTGAGGAGAGTTTAGTTATTCTGCTAAAAAACGTCAGTTATCCACAGTTGTTTGTGAGTAACTTGTTTGCATTTGGTGGGTATCTAGCTAATTTGAAAATAAGCAAAAAAACCTGCAAAAAGTGCTTGCGTAAAAAATCCATCTCCCTATAATGCGACCCCACTGACACGGCGGGCAGCAACGAAAGACGCTG
>NZ_JAATOU010000037.1:0-6313 GCF_011806445.1 Pseudoalteromonas sp. HF66 | reverse complement strand
ATTTGTGATATTTGTCTACGGCCAATATTAAGAACTTCTGACACTTTTTCTTGAGTAAGTCCTTTCGATTTACGTGCGTTTTTTAATTTTTCACCGTCATATAGTTTCATAGGAGCACCAATAACGCTTCTTTTTGTTACTATATCATAACAAGGTATAGATTAAGTTACTATATAGTATCACTTCACTATATTGTTATTATATAGTAAAACGTGACTTTTTGATGCATCTTAAAGGTGCGACTTTAATAGTTTGAATAACTTGAGGCAGCTTTGAGCGAAGCCAGCATTCAAAGGCTAATGTATAAATAAGCAATTCTCGTTATGCAATTTAAGTGGCTTCTCTTAATGTTATTATATCCAATCTCGAATGAGTAAACTCTCGGTTGTAGCGTAGCCTAAACAATTGTAAATCCTTTTGGCTATGTGTAAGTTATTAATTATTAGATTATGAAAACCGTATTCTGAAAATTGGCACGTTGAATGTTAACGGGAATTCTTGGCATTAAGCTGTTAGGTGAGCAAAGGTGAAGCTGTCATCGCTATCCAAATTATTAAATGAATACATATCTCCAGAAGTGTTTCTAGGAGAATTTATAACTGAATTTTCAGATTATGAAAATAAATTGGATATCAAAGGTTCTTATATTACTCTCGATATCATTGAAGATGAAGAGATTGTTATATCTTTTGCTGATATAAAGAAACTATGTGAATTGTTCATTCAAGATAAACTAAATAAAAATCACTTATGCTTTATCGCTGATGCTCTTCAACTATGTGATTTAGTTGATTTTGAAGAGGAAGGAGTTTTTGACTACGTAGCTGAATTAACAGATCCAGAAATTAATGGTGTTTTTACAAAACAACGAGCTATTGAAATAGTCGAAAACTTCACCTAACAAGGCAATTATAAGTGGGACGTCTAAAGCTTGGCTGGTGGTCCTTTGTCGCTGATTTTAGCCAAGCTTAATACGCCGATATTGCGGCGTTATAATCCACAAGGAAAGTATGAAGGTTGTTTTTAAGTTTATTGGATTGATTGGAACTATTTCTTTCTTTTTGGTTTTTGTTCTATTCATCTACGTTGGTAGTGGAGGTGAAATACCTCCTTCAGCTCAAGAGTATGTGATCTACTTTCAGACGGTATTAGCGTCTTTTCTCACTTCAAACTGGTTTTTTGTTGTTTTTGTAGCTGGTTGGTTTGGAGTTTGTTATGGGCTAGGAAAAGAAAGTGGTTGGCAAAACTTAGCTAAGAGATACAGAAAAAATAATGACAGAGAGCTAGAAGAAAACTTTCTAATTGGAAGTGGGTATATTGGCAAAATACGACACAACGGAATCTTAAAGGTTACAGTAAATAACAGGGGACTTTATTTAAGAGTGCTTTTTCCCTTTAAGTTTGGTCATAACAACCTATTTATTCCGTGGCAAGAAATCTCGGCTGTTACATTAGAAAGTGGTTTATTTTCAGTGAATACTCCGCGCTTTCTGAAGAGTATGACTAAACCATTTTCAAAAACTGAGTATTTAAATATCCAACTAAATGAGTTCCCAAAGCAGCGTTTGACTATTCGAAGTACTGAACAATTACTTAGCTGTATTCCAAAAAACTTGAGAGATAGAGCTGAGTAAGTGGCTTATAACAGAGTAATGTAGTCACTCGCTGGCGCTCGTTGGGAGACAAACACGCAGGCTCCCTTCGCTTCGTTCCGCATTTTAGCCTGCGTATTTATGCCCTTAAGTAGAGTGTTAGCTAGCAAATGAGACCAATTTACAAATTTTTGATCATTGTTGAAGCCATAATTGGATTCGGTCCTTTAGTAATAATACTAGGGCTAGGATTAATCGCTATACCCATCTCAATTGTGGGTATATTAGATGGTTATTATGGTGCACTGCTTATGCTACTTATTGAGATCGGAGGCTTTCTTGGCATGTTCGCGTTTATCTCAGTTTTAATGCATATTCTTGAGCCAAGCAGATATTTTTTGTCGTTTAGTAAATTACGTTTCTTTATAATCTGCGGCTTTTGCTCAATTCTTGGGTTTACATTTATGTCAGGTATAAATATCGAATTAATTTGGCTTCTTATACCTATAGTTGTTTCTGTACACTTTATTTATTTAGGTCGCAAATATGTGTTTGCTGATAGCTAACATACGCTTTAACGAAGCCCTTTCTCTAATACAGAGCCTTCGTTTGGCTCAAACTCATTTTTCTCCAGAGGCAAGTTATTTATATAACTCTTCTTTGTCCATTAACGAGTGAGCAAAGTGCAAAACTTGCACATTGCTTCTGCCCCAAAATGAGTTAACGTAATTACTCTATAGGTCGGCTTTGAGCGATCAAGAGACATTGAGGTCAAACTAATTTATATTGGCTGTATGCAATTACCACAAGGATTTTGAATGAGCGGTGCAAGCATTGAAATATATGCAGATCGATGTGATTTAGAACTGTTCTTTAAATTAATGAGTTCAACAGGCGAATTAAAGTTTGTCCAATCGTTAAGTGGTCTCAATCAAAAGCCTAGAGTCTATGAAAATGCTGAGTCATTATCTCAACATCAAGTCGATTACGAACACCCAAATTCGAAACATCTATTTTTGTGACTAAATAAAAGTGAAAGCGTCTATAGTAGGGAACTTGTAATGAAGGATGGCAGTAACGGTGTAAAATTTAAAACTGATGAAGTCTTTAATCCAACAGCAATATCGATATTACTTGGTGGCGAAGCTGCCTCAGATACGATAGTTCAGACCGTAATTAGCTCCGCATATTATAGTAAAGAGGCTAAATTAAAGTTACATACGATTCGAAAGCTAGTTGATAAGGTCAGCACTAAAGTTAATAGTTTTCGAGTAATGCCATCGTCTTATGAGAGATTGCTAGATGGACAAAGGCTGGCTCAAGGAATTGACTTTAATCGAGATTATGACCTTAAACTAAGTTAGGTTTGAGGGGCTGTAATTGGCACAAAGCATGCGTTCGTCCTAACTCATTAATTAGATGGTACGCCCCACCCATTAGCTAAACTCATAGTGTTGGCTATTACAGGAGGAAACCATCATGTCAGTTGCAAAAGTCATAGGTATTGATTTAGGTAAATCAACCTTTCACCTCATTGGTTACGATTATTCTGGTCGTGAAATATTTCGTCATAAATACTCCAGAGCAAAGTTAGTCGATTTTCTATCAGTCCAAGAATCAACAGTTATTGCAATGGAAGCTTGCTGCGGTGCTCACTGGCTAGCAAGGAAATGCAAACAATTTGGACATGAGGTTAAGCTAATACCAGCTCAATATGTTAAACCTTATGTTAAGACCCATAAGAATGATTACATTGATGCAGATGCGATTGCAGAAGCTGCAACAAGGCCAAACATGAGGTTTGTTTCAGTCAAAACAGAAGAAGCTCAACTAGGGAACGTTATTAGACGTGTTCGTTCTGGCTATATTAAAGAAAGAACCGCCTGTATGAACCGAATTGGCTCGATACTACTGGAATTTGGGCTTAGCTTTCTGAGAGGCCATCATCAAATGAAAAACTTGTTCCAATGGATAGCTGAACAAAATGAAGTGTTGCCACCGCTATTGATTGCAGAGCTAACAACTCAATATGAATATTACAATCAATTAAATGTGTGGATTAAAGCTCAAGAAGATAAGTTATTAGCGTTAAATAAAGAAAACGATATAGCTAAGTTATTACAAACAATTCCAGGTGTTGGGCCTATGACTGCATCATGCTGTATCTCAGCAGTTGGTAGTCCTCAGGATTTTGATAATGGCCGTAATTTTGCCGCTTGGCTGGGGTTAGTTCCATTTCAATACTCAACGGGCGGTAAACCTAGAATGTTAGGTATTTCCAAGCGAGGGAATAAGGAACTGAGAGAGTTATTTATTCACGCTGCTCGTGCCGTTATGTGGCGGGATAAAACAGCGGAAAAATTCTTTGGAACATGGTTGATAAATTTAAAATGTCGAAAGCCATTTAATGTCGCACTTGTTGCTTTAGCAAATAAAATAGCAAGAATAGCTTGGTCTGTAATGACCAAGAAGAAGCCCTTTGAAATTAGAGTTTAAGTCAGTTTGCATATGATAATTAATGATGACAAAACGGTTAGACCACCAGATTGAAGACCTTGTGGACATTTCAGTAAGATAAAGTACTTTCTCATTTTTGAGGACAATCTGGCGCAGATCTCATCGTAGAGCTGGGACTAATGAAAGTCTCTAATAGACTCTGAATACATTAGCGCAAACCATCTCCGTTATTTTTAATTATTAACTTGCAAAACGGGGCGTACCATACATTTGTCCAAAGGCGGGTTATAATATAACTCTCCTTTGCCCCAAGACGTGTTTAGGCGAATGTCTCAAAAGAGCTAACTTCTGCCATTCAAAATTGCTTTTCTATTTCGTTCGTCAAAGTATATTGCTTGCATAGTCAAGAAAACGACCCAATCGCTCGTTTTTATCCTGAGGTAAAAGCGAGAACTCCTAAATTTTAATAACACTGGTAATTAGTTAACAAGTTTGTTAGAAATAATCTAATAAGAAAAACGAGCTACGCTGTGGTAGAAAAACGCGCGATTAGCTCGCTATAAACATGTTATAAAGCACGGAAGTTTTGATGAAAGCCTCAACTATTGAGTTCACAAGTTATAGTGGTAATCAAACATATATTGAATCAATCAACTACGATTTAGACTATTTAAAAGTAGTAGTTGTCGCTGATTCTAATTTACGAATTGAAGTATGTTTTCATCAGCCAATCGGATTTAGGTGTCTTGATGAAGGTGATTTATTAGAATTTTGGGTAAGCAATCAAATAACTAGTAATTGGATTTTACAAATACATGATTCTGGTTGGTTAGCTCAAGAAAGTAATCGCGCTGGCTTCTTATCCAAAGACACTACGTTAAGTGAGTATTTGATTAAAGGCAGCAATGAGTGTTTAAATGTTCTAAGCACAGATAAGCCAGTAATAAGCTTGGTATAAATGCTTTATAACAAGCTAATAAATAAGGACAAAAAACAGTTGGCTGTTTACGTTCCTCAACATTTTAGCCAACAATTTTTTGCCCATTAATAGGGCGTTATACGTTTCGGGAGTTTCATGAGTACATTGGTAGTTGTTAAAAAAAACGGATATGCAACTATTGCATGTGATTCACTTTCTACGGATGGATCAATTACGGTTTGTCCTGAAAACAAAATAAATAACCTTAAGTTTTTTAAACACGCAGATTCATTTATTGGTCTAGTTGGCTGGAGTAACTTTAATGATATTTTGGAAAATATCTTAAACGAAGAATCAATGGATTTAGAATTCTCCAATAGAGCCACAATCTTTAATTCTCTTTTAAAAATTCATCAAAAAATGAAGGATGAATTTTTCATTGAAACTAGTGAAGATGATGATCAACCAGTTGAGTCATCACAAATGGACGGATTAGTAATCAGTCCCAAAGGTATCTTTGAATTTGATAGCTACCGTGGCGTAGATGAGTATTCTAAATATTGGGCGTTAGGCTCGGGCAGACGGTATGCGTTAGGCGCTTTACATGTATCCTATGATAGTGGAAAAACCTCAGAAGAAATTGCTATAGCGGCAGTCACTGCTAGTTGTAACTTTGATGATGGCTCAGCATTACCAGTGTTATTTGAAACTATTGAGTTAAAAAACGTATAACAAGGCCATTAAGTCGGATTCGTAACAGTTGGCTCGGTTCCGCTTCGCTACACATTTTAGCCAACTGCTACTCACCGCTTATGGCGGCGTTAGTTTTCAAAGGAGCCGAGTATTAATCTCAACAGATTCATCCATGAATTAGAATCGCTTTCTGACAGTAAAAGGTGTGATTTTTTCGAGTTCTAGCTCACTCGTTAACAGTAGCTGTACGAGTTTATTTATTGGATAAGGAACTAGATGAATGCGAAAAACTAGATAGGGTTAAGTGGTTAAATGAGATTAACCACAGGGTAATTACCAAAATACATGTAAGGCCATATGACAAAGAAAGTATTGAGGGTTTCTTCGAAATGGTAAGTGACTACATTGAAAAGAACCCAACGATTTACGAGCAATTGGAACACTGTTTTAATAAGTCACTTCACCGTATCGGTGGAAGTTGAAAACTAACAAGGCAATTAGGCGTGGGACGTCTAAAGCTTGGCAGGCGCTCCTTCGTCGCTAATTATAGCCAAGCTTAATACGCCCCATATTGCGGCGTTGGTATGACTCCCACTGTCAAGTTAAACACACTGATCCTTGCCTAACTTTAAGCCATAATTTCTTAACTCGA
>NZ_JAATOU010000036.1:0-11326 GCF_011806445.1 Pseudoalteromonas sp. HF66 | reverse complement strand
GTTGCGGGAGCCGGATTTGAACCGACGACCTTCGGGTTATGAGCCCGACGAGCTACCAGGCTGCTCCATCCCGCGCCTGTAATTATTAAGTTTATTTTACTTCTCACTTAATTTAAGAAGTCAGCCAATTCAGAAAATTGGTTGCGGGAGCCGGATTTGAACCGACGACCTTCGGGTTATGAGCCCGACGAGCTACCAGGCTGCTCCATCCCGCGCCTGTAATCTCTAAGTAACGTTAACATGTTAACCATGCCTTGTTCCGAAGAGAGCGCTATAATATAGCAATTAAATTAGAAATCAAGCGTTATAATTGAAATAGAGCCTCAACCGAACAAAAAGCACACAAAACTACACTAAAATCCGCGCTGATGAGGACTAATCATTTTTTGCCATTCCCAATCAGGGTGCCCCATGACGATAAAGTCTGGATTCTCGGTACTTTCACGTTGATTATAAGTGAGTGGGTTAAATTCAGCATCCGTAATACATCCTCCGGCTTCTTCAACAATCACTTGCGAAGCGCCGGTATCCCACTCACCTGTTGGCCCTATTCGTAAAAAACAATCGGCTTTACCTTCTGCTATGATACAAGCTTTTAGTGAACATGAGCCTAATGCCACAGTCGCAAACTGAGTATTTAGATACTGGCTTACAGCTTCAATTTTTTGTCTGCGGCTTACAGCTAAGGTTAAATTATCGGGTGTTGCTACTGAAATTTGCTGATCTTGGCCATTTTCACGTTTAAATGCACCATTTTGGTAACTTGCAAAATAAGTTATTTGTTTCGCTGGCCAATGAATAACGCCAAGAACTGGACGATTATTTTCAACTAAAGCGATATTTACTGCAAAATCACCACTTTCGAGAATAAACTCACCCGTACCATCCATTGGATCAAGTAACCAATAACGATGCCAATCTTTTCTGTCTGCAAGTGCTGGAATGGGTGTTTCTTCTGACATAATTGGAATATCAGGTGCTATAGCCTTTAAGCCTGCCATTAATACATCGTTAGATGCTAAATCGGCCTTGGTGACCGGAGTATGATCTGACTTTTGCTCAGCACCAATATCACCCTGCTGATAAATTGCCATAATGGCATCGCCCGCTTGCTCAGCTAACCGAATGCACGGTTCTAAAAAATCATTCATTGCCCGCTCCCGACTCTAAGAACTTTGTTAATAATAGCAAAGCTGCGACACTTCGTGCTTCAGTAAAGTCTTCTTGTTGCAATAATGATTGCCAATCACTCATTGGCCATTTCACCACAACAAGCGGTTCTGGCTCATCACCAGGCAAGGTTTCAGGGTAAAGATCTTCGGCATACAAAATATGCATAGTGGCATTAAAGTAACTAGGTGCCATACTGACTTTTTTAAGTTCAGCGAAATGCTTAGCACCAAAGCCAACCTCTTCTTTGAGCTCGCGGTCGGCAGCTTGCTCAGGTGTTTCACCTGGGTCAATTAAACCTTTTGGAAAACCCAACTGATAATCATTGGTACCCGCACAATACTCTCGCACTAATAACAGTTCGTTATCGGCCGTTACAGGCACAATCATAACGGCACCTCTGCCACCGCCACGAATTCTTTCGTATTGCCTTTGCTCGTCATTTGAGAACTTCAATTCGAGAGATTCAACAGTAAATAGTCGGCTTTTAGCGACAACTTCATTAGACAAAATTTGCGGTGGTGTAGGATGCTTTTTCTGTGTCATTGGCATTAATTTGCTATCATGGCAGTTATGCTCATCATAAATCTTTTAAAGTGAATTGCCTATGTTAAATTGGTCAAAAATCGATACTGTGTTGTTAGATATGGATGGCACCCTACTCGATTTGCATTTTGATAATTACTTTTGGCTTACTGTTATTCCCGAACAATATGCGCATAAACATAAAATCAGTTTAGACGAAGCAAAAGCTGACATTTTGCACCGTTATCAACAAGTTCACGGACAAATTAATTGGTACTGCTTAGATTATTGGCAACAGCAACTTGACTTACCAATTATGGCGTTAAAACGTGACATTCAACATTTAATCAGAATTCGTGAAGATGTTCCGCCATTTCTAACGGAACTAAGAAAAGCAGGCAAGCAATTGATCATGCTCACTAACGCACACCCAGATTGTGCCATGTTAAAGTTTGAACTAACTGCGATCGATAACTACTTAGATGGCGTGATCTCAACTCACCAATATGGCGTGAGTAAAGAGCATCAACCATTATGGCAACAAGTACACCAAGAATGGCAGTTTGATAAGGAACGGACTTTATTTGTGGATGACAGCCCGGCAGTACTCGATGCGGCAAAAGAGTTTGGTATTGGTCATATTCTTGCGGTTGCCAACCCAGATAGTCAGCAACCGCACAAGCAGTTCGATGGCTTTTTATCGACCATCGATTTTCGCGAGTTTATGCCCGTTATAAAATGAGCATAAACACGTTTATTTAGGGTAACGCTGCTCTAAGCCTTGGTATACAAGCTTTGCGAAATCCGCATGCTCTGTATCTAGGCTTTTTACCACTTCAACTAGGTGCTCATTATCTTCTTGACCGTTCCACACTTTGATATAACTACCGTCTTTGTAGCCATGATCTTGGCGGAAAAAATTCAAAGTGTTTTTACCTACGTAACCACGGTATAAATCGTCGATATCCATACCGATTTGTGCCATACAACCAGCAAATGCAGCAGCATTAAAGCTCTTTTCAGCGACAGCTGAAGCAGCTAATAATTCGAGTGTTTGTTTAAAGTCATCAGCTTGAACTGGCGCACTTAACTCTGCTTCAAGTTGTGCTGCTAACTGCTCATAGCTGGTTTCACCATCGATACGTAAAGATAAACCGAAATGGAAAATATCAACTAACTCTAAAATAACTTGTTCAGTATCTGGAGTTTGTTTCTTCCACCACTTCCAACCATAGTGATCAAGCATTTCAGCACACTCAACCCAAATTGCACGATACCATTCAAAACCTTGGCTAAACCATTGCTCATGTACTTTGGTATTCATCGCATTTTGCATCTCGAGCATGACAACGAGTTTTTGTAAATTAGCAGACATTTTTTATCCCAACTTGCATTTTTTATTTGCCTATATATTACAGTAAAGATGAAATAAATACCGCAACAATCAGGTCATCTTTGCAGTTGATAAAAATAACCGAGGAAGCCCATGTTTAAATCTCTACTTATTAGCGCACTGTTTGTGCTATCAAGCCAAGTTGTTGCTGCAACTGCCTCTAATATTGCCGAATCTGCAGAGCAAGTCAGTCCATTATTACCAGGATTAGCGGTGCCAAATGTTGAATTAAAAGACCAATACGGCAAAACCGTCTCATTAAGTGAGCGCTTTAAAGAAAAAACCACAGTGCTGATTGTTTATCGTGGTGGCTGGTGTCCATATTGTTCAAAACAATTGGCCAGCGTACAAAAAATAGAGAAAGAATTAGCTAATTTAGATGCGCAATTAATTGCCGTTTCGCCAGACAGCCCTGAAAAACTTGCTGAAACAAAAATTACAGCTCCTAGCTATCAATTGCTTTCTGACGACAGCCTCACTTTGGCGCAAACGTTAGGTTTAGCATTTTACTTAGATGACAAAACAGCAAAGATTTACCGCAATAAGCTTGGGGTTAACTTTGTGTCGCTAGATGGTGAAGCGAAAGTAGCGTTACCAGTACCTGCAGTGTTTGTAATCGACACAAATGGGTTAGTTCATTTTCAATATGCTAACCCAAATTACAAAGTACGTTTAACAGAGGATTTATTACTAGCAGCTGTTAAATCAGTGAGCGAACAATAAATTAGCAAGGGATAAGCAGAACATGCTTCTGCTTATCGGCCTTGTGTAAATTCTTGCCAAGATTCAATTAAATCAACAAAGTCTTCAAAGCCGCAGCCACTGCACAGGCCTTCTTCTTCAAGCATTAAATCATCATCTTGGTAGGCAACTAAGTCTTCATTATCTTGATGTAATGCATGTGCTTCGAATAATGCTTCGTCTTTACTTAAGATCAAATCAATTTCTTGACCTTGTAAGGTTAAAGGCTCATGGCAGCTGTTAACCGCAGCGATCAAAGCTTGCACCATCGCTATTTTTTCTTTACCAACTTCTTCGTTTAGCCAACGGCCTATGATGGCATGTTCAGAAGAAATTTTAATGCGTAAACCGCTAATAGGGTCGCGGATAAATTGATATTCCATGGAGGGTACTCATAATACATTATCTGCTAATTATACCGTTTGCAGCTAAACGTGGCGAGTTTTGCAACCTTAAAACAACACGAGCGCCTAAGTGGCGCTCGTGTTTGTGCTATTTAAATAGCTAGAGTCGCGATTTGAAGCGTGCAGCATCAATAATCGCCCATAGGTATACGATTGGCAGTAAAATAAAACCAACTGCCACATAAATTAGTGCACCACTAATAACCCATGCTAAAAAGAATGCAATAGCCGCCATTAAACGACCTTGTACCAATTGCCCTAAGCCAGGAAAAAAGATATTACATATTGCTGCGATTACATTACCGCCAGAACCTTGCTCTGCCATACTAACCTCTATAGTTTTTAATGATTATACTTTTAGTAAACATACTTTATGCCAACTTATTATGGCTTACAAATCAAAGCGTTAAAAAATAGCGTTTTTTTGATTTTAGTTCTTTTTGCTAAAAATCGGTCAAATTCACAATTTTTATTTACAATTTTAATGACTTGCCAAAATAGCTGTTTATAAAAACAGTATTTTATTTAGCCTTGCATAAACACCTGTTATACTCCACTCATTATAGATTGAAAAGGCGTAACGATGGACGTTTCTGAATTACTCGATGGCTTAAATGACAAACAACGGGATGCAGTCGCAGCCCCATTGCAAAACATGCTAGTACTTGCAGGTGCGGGTTCTGGTAAAACTCGAGTACTTGTTCATCGCATCGCATGGCTTATGCAAGTTGAGCAAGCTTCTGCATATAGTATCTTTGCGGTAACGTTCACTAACAAAGCCGCGAAAGAAATGCGCACCCGTGTAGAAGAAACGTTAAAAGCACCGGTTGGTGGTATGTGGATTGGTACTTTCCATGGCTTATCTCATCGTATTTTGCGCGCCCATCACCGTGAAGCGAACTTGCCTGAAAGCTTTCAAATCTTAGATTCTGATGATCAACAACGTATGATCAAACGCTTGCTTAAAGCGATGAACATCGATGACAAAAAGTGGCCTGCAAAACAGTTTGGCTGGTATATCAGTGCGAAAAAAGATGAAGGCCTACGTCCTAAAGACATTCAAGCCTACGATATTAACGAGCAAATGATGTTGAAAGTCTATGCTGCGTATCAAGAGGCTTGTGACCGCGCTGGTTTAGTCGACTTTGCAGAAATACTGCTACGCTGCTACGAAGTACTTAAGAATCATCCGACACTTTTACGTCACTATCAACAGCGTTTTGCCCACATGCTGGTAGACGAGTTTCAGGATACCAATACTATTCAATATGCTTGGCTAAAATTACTCGCGGGTAATACGAATAGTATTATGATCGTAGGTGATGATGACCAAAGTATTTATGGCTGGCGTGGCGCAAAAATTGAGAATATCAAACGCTTTTTAACTGACTTCGAAGCCGAAACCATTCGCCTTGAACAAAATTACCGCTCAACAGCAACCATTTTGAAAGCGTCAAATGCGCTGATCAAAAACAATGCTGAACGCATGGGCAAAAGCCTTTGGACAGACGGCAATGATGGTGAGCCTATTTCTGTTTATGCCGCTTTTAATGAATTAGACGAAGCACGCTTTGTTAGCAGCAAGCTACGTAGCTGGCTAAATGCAGGTAATGCATTACAAGACGCCGCCATTTTATACCGTAACAACGCGCAATCTCGTGTACTCGAGGAAGCAATGTTGCAAGAAGGCTTAAAATACCGCATATACGGTGGTATGCGCTTCTTCGAACGCCAAGAGATCAAAGATGCACTTTCGTATTTACGTTTAGTCGGTAACCGCCAAGATGATGCCGCTTTCGAGCGTGTTATTAACACCCCAGCACGCGGCATTGGTGATAAAACGTTAAGCCACATTCGTGATTGCGCGCGGAATGAGTCACTGCCGCTTTGGTATGCCGCAAAAGCAATTGTAGAGCAGCAGCACTTATCTGGCCGTGCAGCAAGTGCAGTCACTAAGTTCTTAGAACTTGTTGAACATATCGAAGATAAAATCAGCGATCTGACCTTAGAAGAGCAAGCTAAATACGCCATTCAAACTTCTGGGTTAATGGCTATGTATCAAGCTGAAAAAGGTGAAAAAGGCCGTGCTCGCGTAGAAAACTTAGAAGAGCTTATTAGTGCGTGTGGCCAATATGAACTACCGGAAGATGAAGAATTCAGCTCGCCACTACAGGGCTTTTTGGCTTATACCTCACTAGAATCAGGCGAGGGCCAAGCCGATGAGCACGAAGACGCGGTTCAAATGATGACCCTGCACTCAGCAAAAGGCTTAGAGTTCCCGCTGGTATTTATGGTCGGTGTTGAAGAAGGCATGTTCCCGTCACAGCAAAGTAATGAAGAATCTGGCCGTTTAGAAGAAGAACGCCGCTTGTGCTATGTAGGTATGACTCGCGCAATGGAAAAACTATACATTAGCCACGCGGAAAGTCGCCGTTTATACGGACAAGAAAAATACCATAGTCCATCACGCTTTTTACGTGAAATGCCTGAAGACTGTATCGAAGAAATTCGTATTAAAACCCAGGTCTCAAGGCCACCTGCGGCAGGTCGCTTTAGTCCATCAGTGACGCATGCAGCATTTGAAGATAGCGGCTTTAACTTAGGACAACGTGTATTGCACGCCAAGTTTGGTGCAGGGACCGTACTCAATTACGAGGGTAGCGGCGCACAGTCACGTATTCAAGTGAACTTTGATGACTTAGGCAGCAAATGGCTTGTAACACAGTATGCAAGACTTCAAGCCTTATAATGAGTATATAACAGCACTGTGCAACGAGCTGACGATTGCAAAGCATCGCCAGCTTGTCATAGTGCAAGGAAGCGAAACTTGGTGCTATCAGTTTGCTAGCCAACTAGTGCTTAAAAATAGCTATGTTTTCAGCAGTAGCTCACAATTAGTGAGTAGTGAGTTTCCAAAACATGCTCACCAAATTCTTGGCCAAGAGTTTCAGCACGCAATTTTTGATGGTTTTAGCGGCTTATATGTCGATAAACTAGCAGCGCTTGCAGGTACCGTAAAAGCAGGTGGTGTACTGATATTATTACTGCCCAATGACAGTCATTGGCAAGACCCTGCACTAAGGAGTATTACCTCCTATGGCGAAGAGATTACACACAGTTTTTTTAATCAGCGTTTTTTCGCCAAGCTAAAGTTGCAGCCACATTATTTAACTCAGCATTCTCTCCCAGCTTACCAGCCGGTATCGCCAGCAACTGCTGAGATAAACTATCAGCAACAACAGCTATGTGTAGAGCAAATAATTAAAACCGCGACAGGGCGCGCTAATCGACCTTTAGTTATTAGTGCAGATCGAGGTCGTGGTAAGTCAGCCGCTTTAGGGCTTGCAGCAGCAAATCTTCAAGATAAGAAAATCCTTATTTGTGCAACACAAGCTAAAGCCGTACAAACAAGCTTTAAACATTTAGCCGCTAAGCTTGGTATCAGCAAAGAACAAAACTGTAAACAACTAGCTAACCTCAGCTATGTTGCGCCAGATACACTGTTAAACGAAAAACCAGACTGTGATCTGCTATTTGTCGATGAAGCTGCCGCTATTCCTGTACCAATGTTATTGCAGATCCTGAAAAATTACCCACGAATCGTATTTGCTAGCACTATGATTGGTTATGAAGGGAATGGGCGTGGTTATACGTTACGCTTTTTACATTATTTACGTGGCCAATTTAAATCACTAAAGACAATCACTTTGGGCGAGCCAATTCGTTTTGCCAACCATGATCCGCTAGAAAATATCATACGTGAACTATTACTACTCGATGCAAAGTACCTAGACACGCAAAGTAGTGAAGCATACGAATTTGAAAATATAAGCAAAGAACAACTTATTGATAATGAGAAGCTACTTAGCCAAATTATGGCGCTATTGGCGTTGGCTCATTACCAAACCACGGTAAACGACTTACGGCAATTGCTTGATGCCCCTGAGTTACAGCTATCTATCTGTAAACAAGAAAATGCGTTAAAAGCCGTTTGCTTAATTGCTATTGAGGGTGGCTTAACAGCAGAAATCGCAGAGCAAGTAATAAAAGGAAAGCGTCGACCACATGGTCATTTAATGGCGCAAACTCTGACTCAATTGAGCCGAAATACAGAAGATTTGTGTAAACGCTCAGCGAGAGTGGTAAGAATAGCGGTCGCACCAGAGTCCCATCAACAAGGTATAGGTTCAGCCCTATTAAACTTTTGTGAGAACCAATTAAAAGATTGTAGTTATTTCGGAGCCAGCTTTGGGGCAAACGCTGCTTTAGTTAAGTTTTGGCAAAGTAATGGCTTTAATGTTGTTAAACTTGGATTTAGTCACGATAAAGCGACCGCGGAACATGCTGCCTTAGTGATGAAAGCTTTAGATGAGCAAAGCAAAGATAGAGCTGCACAATTCATTGAAGAATTTAAACAAGACCTCTCTTTGCAACTACTCAGCCATTTTAGCTCACTTCCTTGGCAGCTTATTATGGAACTATTTAAAGGCCTCCCTAGAAGTGACTGTCCTGAAGGCTTAAATGAAAGAGCAGAACGGCTCTTAACAAGCGATATTAACCACTTTCAAGTACAGCCATTGCTATGGCAAATGATTTGGTGCACACCAATTAGTCTAAATTTATTAGATGAAAATACAAAATTCATCCTAATTCGACTAGTATTACAGCAAACCTCTGTAAATAGCTTGATCGAAGAAGCCTGTTTTACAGGTAAAAAAGACTTAGACTTAAAGTTCAAAACCGCAGTGCAAGGTTGGTATGCTCACTATAAATCTCTTCAAAATAACAGCCATTAAGTGTTTCTGTATATATACCTTACTGCTATCTCAGTTCGCTTTCGCTGAGCTTAAACAACCAACTATTAAACTTGGCATGTCTACAGCACTGACTGGACCTGCTAAGCAAATAGGCGAACAACTAGCGCTTGGCAGTAATATTTACTTCAATAAAATCAACAAAGAAAACGGTATTAATGGGCAAAGTATCGATCTAATATTAGCTGATGATGGCTATGAGCCAAAAAATGCCGTAGTGAATACCCGCGAGTTTTTATTTGACCAAAAGATCCATGCAATTTTTGGCTCAATGGGAACACCGACAGCCCATGCAATTAAACCCCTGCTAGATAGGCACCGCATTCCATTTCTAATGCCATTTACGGGCGCTGACTTTTTACATAACAGTTCAATGCCAAATGTATTTAACCTTCGTGCCAGCTACCAAGATGAAGCGATTGAGCAAATTAACTATTTAATCAAAGAGCAAAAGCATGAAAAAATTGGGCTAATGATCCAGGCTGATGAATTTGGTTATATGGTTGAGAGCAACCTGGTTAACGCACTAAAAATACATGGAATTAAGCCAGTAGAAGTTGCTCGATTTAAGCGTAATAGTCAGGATATCTCTAAGGCATTAACTCTGTTAAAGGAAAGTAATGCAACCGCAATTTGTTTAGTTGGCACCTACGAGCCTCTCGCTGAATTTATTAATGCAGCAAACAAACAAGGCTTCAACCCTGACTATACTTCTGTGTCTTTCGTTTCCAGTCATGATTTATACAAGCGTGTCAAACAACCCGCCAACATTATGGTCACCGAAGTGGTTCCCGACCCAAATAACTGTAAAAACTCTTGGTGTAAGCAGTTTATTGAAGATATCGAGCCATATCACACTAGTGCAAATAGAATTATTTTTGAAGGTTATTTGAATGCCGTTGCATTGGTTAGCGCTGCCAAGAAATGTCCAACACCATTAAACAATCAATGCTTACTTACCGAATTAAATCGTTTGTTTACTGACACATCTGATTTCGCTGATTTATTTAACACCCACTCCGCAGGAAATAACAAAAAAATCTACCGCTCATATTTTAAAAGTAATTAGGTTAAACTACGACTAAAATACAATAATGTTCTATGCTATAGAGACTTAACAAGGCTTTGAGGGAAATATGGATCTGATTAATTTTCGAGTTGGGCAAAAGACCATTTCACTAAAAATTCTCGATATTCTTCTAACTGAGCGTTACGAAGGAAATCTCACGTCTTTGCCAAATGAAAATAAAAGCTTCATTGGGGTTAAAGATTACATGGAAACTCCTACGCCTATTTTTGATTTAGGAATTGTATTAAACAATCACTCCACCAAAGAAACCAATACCGAGTTATCTGACCTTTTAGTTGAAAGAGAAAAAGACCACTTAGATTGGCTAGATGCCTTAGAAAATAGCTTAGTTACCGGCGCGCCTTTTACAAAAGCCACTGATCCAGATAAATGTGCTTTTGGTCGTTGGTATAATAACTTCGAAACAGATAATGAAGACTTAAAAAGTATATTAGCTAAGTTCGATAAGCCACACCGCGAATTACATGCCATGGCTGGTGAGTTATTAGAATTGCAAAAAAGCCAACCTCACGACAAAGTCATTAGCTTATTTGCAGAGAAAAAGCGCCAAACATTCAATCAGCTTATTAGACTATTTGAATCGGCACGTGAACAGATCATTCTTGATTACAAGCCAATAATCATCTTCACTACTAAAGATGGCGTTACGCCACATATAGGCTTATTAGTCGACAAAGTAGAAGACAGCATCAACGTTAAGAAAGAAGACATTAAACCGCTAGATCAATTAACCTCTGTTGGTTTTGATGTTGACCCGCAAACTAAAAACATGATGCGCGGACTAATTAAAATGAAGCATAAACACAGCTTATTATTAGACCCAAGCGCCATCTTCCGTCCAGAACACCTAATGCGCCACGAGGCAGAAGAAACCGAAGAGTATGGGCTTTTTTAGTTAGCAAGTTGCGAGTGTAAAGTCATAAAGGCTCTAGGCTCTAGGCTCTAGGCAAAGTGTAGTTGTAGGAATGGCTTTAGCCATGAATGTGTTGGTTAAGGTCTAGATACGGCACTGACGTGCCTCCTACAAGGTTTTGTTGCTGAGGGAGACTCTTCACTAAACACCCCCACCGCTCAGCTGACATCTATTATCTGACGGCTGAAAGCTGACAGCTCCAAACGCAAAAAAGCCCGACTCTTTCGAATCGGGCTTTCTTTAATTTGGAGCCTGGCAATGTCCTACTTTCACATG
>NZ_JAATOU010000035.1:0-11833 GCF_011806445.1 Pseudoalteromonas sp. HF66 | reverse complement strand
CGGAGTGGACGGGACTCGAACCCGCGACCCCCGGCGTGACAGGCCGGTATTCTAACCAACTGAACTACCACTCCGCAAAGGAAAATGTTTTACAACCATAAGTTGTGCAAGTAATTGGCGGAGTGGACGGGACTCGAACCCGCGACCCCCGGCGTGACAGGCCGGTATTCTAACCAACTGAACTACCACTCCACATTTTCGTTGCTGACTGAGTCTCCCCTGACAGCGGCGTGAATAATACGAATCACCCTCTGGTTCGTCAAGGGGTTTTTTGTATTTTTACAGGTTTTTTAGTCATCTGACATCGAAAGGTTTAAAATTTCACCTGATTTGTCATTTTTTGAGCCGTTTTTGCCAACTTCATTTTCATTCGTTGCTTGCTCATCATTTTCGGTTTGATTTTTTTTCTTTAAAAACGGTAACGAAAATTTAAATTTAAGCGGTTTCTTTTGAACAAAAATTCTAATTGCTAGCCAACCCAATAAAAGTACGGTTAAATTTCCAACAACAATTAAGATCACCATGAGCATGGTGGATGTTTTTTGTTCTTCTTCAAGAATTCGTTGTTGCTCCGCTTGCGCTTCTAAATCAATTTCAGGGCGAACAATTTCTGGTACAGCTTCAATTGGGCGCTCTATTTCAAATTTATAAGTAGGTAAAGTAGCCATAAATTCACGGTCATTTATATTGCTACCAAATACAGAAAGCTCGACACTATATCGACCCCAATCATAATTTTTAATGGCAAGCTCACGTGTTTGCGATTTATCAGCATCTAAAGAGAACATTTGCTCTTCATTATTGGGGTAATATATTTTTCCTTGAATAAGCACTGTTTCTGGTTTGACGATTTCAGGATTTAAGGTGATCGTTAAAATGTGATCATCTTCATCTTGCTCAGCAAGTGCTATTTCGTAAGCAAAAGGCGGTTCGTGCACGACAATGGGTTTTTGTACCACGGTACGCTTTAATATAGGGGTTTCTATATAAAGCTCGGGTTGCCACTCCCCAGCTGGGAATATCAGCTTAAATTCACCGGTAAACACACCATCAAGAGGACGCTCATCAAAGCCACGCCCATCATCTCTAAAATCGGTAACACTTTGCGTACCTGCGCCAAAGTTTGCGAAATCACTATTATTAGTGCTGACAAAATCAACGTGTAGACTTATTACATCACGAAACTGGCCAACTTCTATAGGCTCACCATCATTTAATACGCGGCCAGTTAGTTTGACTGTTTCTCCACGAAACAGCATAGGCGGGAGTGGATCAACATTAAGCTCAATTTCACCCAGCACCATTATACGGCTATCTGGCAAAATGCTGCCGACTACTTGCCAGGGACCAGGCATTGGGTTGCTGATGGTGATCAAGTCATAGCTTAATTCATCATGCCAGTCGAGGTCATCATTTTTGACTGAGTCAGTAGCATAGTACTTGGTACCATCAGGGCGAACTAAAACAACGGCAGGCGCACCGCGCTTACGAAAGAAGAGTAAAGTAACTTTATCGATTTTATGGTCAATACGAAAACGGTTCTCTAGCAGGGGAATTTCATTTTGCACCCCATCACGTTCTAATGGGGTTATTTTATCTTGCTCGTTGGCAAATCCCGTTAAGGGAATTAAACACACTAATCCTGCTAGTAGTTGTTTTCTCATTTTATTACCCTATTCTGCACGCCATAAGCATTGACCACCTTTAGCGACCAAGTCTAAACGCTCTTCATGAGCGGCGTGCTCTTGTTCTGTTGCTCTTAATACGACAAGCGGTGCTCTATCAGCACTAAGTCGGCGAATACCACCAGCTTGTTGTGTTGAGCTTTCATCTTTATTTTGATTAAGATTCAGCTTTACTTGTCCACCCGTCATAGAAAGGTAAACATCTGCTAGAATTTCGGAATCCAGCAGTGCGCCGTGTAAGGTACGCTTTGAGTTATCAATATCGTAACGACGACAAAGTGCATCAAGGTTATTCTTTTGACCTGGATGCAAGTCACGCGCCATTTTCAAAGTATCAAGTACACTACATACATCGGCAGTATTCGGAAAACCTTGATTTAACAATGCAAATTCATTGTCCATGTGACCAATATCGAACGCAGCGTTGTGGATTACAAGCTCAGCGCCGCGAATATATTCTAAAAATTCATGAGCAATCTGGTGGTATAAAGGCTTATCACGCAAAAATTCATTGGTTATACCGTGAACGTCTATCGCTTCTTCTTCTATTTCACGCTGTGGATTGATATACACATGAAAGTTGTTGCCAGTAAGGCGGCGATTAACAAGTTCAACACAACCGATTTCAATAATGCGGTGGCCTTGCTTTGGGTCAATACCCGTGGTTTCTGTATCTAAAACTATTTGTCTATGTGCCATATCGTCTTAAGCCTGACTCTGGTATCTTTCTATCATCACTTTATTGTACACAATATCAAGGTAAAACAGTGCAGAAAACCGTAGAGATTTACACCGATGGATCATGTTTAGGTAATCCAGGGCCTGGAGGTTATGGCATCGTGATGCGATACAACGGCCACGAGAAGCAATTAAGTCAAGGTTATACCCTAACAACAAATAATCGGATGGAAATGCTCGCAGCTATCGTTGCACTAGAAACCCTCACCCGCTCTTGTCACGTCATTCTCACCACCGATAGCCAATATGTGAAACAAGGGATTGAGTCATGGGTCGAAAATTGGAAAAAACGCGGCTGGAAAACAGCAGCAAAAAAGCCAGTCAAGAATGTCGATTTATGGAAACGACTTGATGCAGCATGCCAACAGCATGACGTAGAATGGCGCTGGGTAAAGGGCCATAGCGGCAATAAATATAATGAAATCGTTGACGATCTTGCTCGCGAAGCTGCTGGCAGCGATAAATTACTTGAAGACACAGGTTACGACGGTAATTAAGGAGCCTTGAAATAAACTTGGCGCAGGCCGTTTTATATTTTTGTTATATGTTATAAGATTTGGCTATAACGAATTATAAAGGACTCATTATGGCTCTGCGCATTCACTCTTTTTTTCATCAACAAAGCGCCACTCTCTGTTATTTAGTTAGTTGTGAAAGCACTAAAGATTGCTTGCTGATTGATGCACCCGCTGATTTTGATATGCCAAGTGGTGAGTTAAGTTTTACAACAGCCAATGAGATCATCAGCTACATAAAGACTGAGCAGCTCACATTACAATGGCTACTTGAGACCCATGCACATGCTGACCATATCACCGCAGCAAGTTATATAAAGCAACAATTACAAAACACACATCCCTGTAAGCTTGGTACAGGCGAAGGGATCACACACGTTCAAAAACACTTTAGCCAACTTTATAATCTAGATATGCCATGTAATGGTGAACCATTTGATGCCTTATTTGCTAATAAAGCTCAATTTCAGTTAGGTGATTACACGGTAGATGTAATTGCAACGCCAGGCCACACTCCTGATAGTGTGTGTTACCACATTGATGGCAATGTATTTGTAGGTGACACCTTCTTTATGCCAGACAGCGGCACAGCCCGCTGTGACTTCCCTGGCGGTAGTGCAGCCGAGTTATATGATTCACTACAACGTATTTTAGCTTTACCTGACGACACGGTACTTTGGATGTGTCATGACTACCAACCAGATGGCCGACCTCTCGCGAACAAAACCACAGTGAAAGAGCAGCGTGAGCAAAACATTCATTTAAAAGGCGATAAACAAAGCTTTATTGCAACTCGGGAAGACCGCGATGCAACCTTAGCTGTACCAAAGCTGCTGCACCCTTCTATTCAATTAAATATTCGTGCAGGCCAATACCCAAGCAAAACGGATACTCACCAACACTATTTAGCTATCCCGCTCACAGTGCTGCTTTGATGTTTGTCTAAGCCCAGCTCCTTTTACCGGCGAAAATTGCGGCCTTGCATGCCATTTAGGTTTAATTGGTGTAAGCGGGGCCACACGTTTTCGAGCCACCAGCATATAAACACTCCCCATTGGCTTTAAATATTGTTGACCAAAACTACGCCAAGCAGCAAAGCGTGATAAACGGCTCCCTCTTGCAAGCGATGAATGGATAAATCGCTCATCCGAAATAATCTCAAAACCCAAAAGATTCAGCCAATCTTTTACTCGCGAAGGTGTAAAAAAGCGCCCTGTCCAAGGAAGCTTTTGGCGACTAAAAGGTAAAAGCTGCGCCAATCCACACAAGCTAAACGGGTTAAAGCCCGTGATCACCAGATAGCCACCGGGAATTAAAGTACGGTGTGCTTCGCGTAAGATGTGGTGCGGATCTGAGTGGTATTCTAAGCAATGCGATAAAATACATGCATCAACACTGTGCTCATAAAAAGGCAGTTCGTCTACATCCGCAATTACACCGGTAAATAACCCCTGCTCTGCTACACAAACTTGATGCTTAATAGGACTTTCACTGGTTGCCAGCTCACCACTTAAATTACCAAGTTTGAGCATGTGATAGCCAAACATGCGTGGCAGCCATGGCGTTAGCTTACGTTCAATTTCAGCACGTAAATAGTCACCATGAGGGAACTGCTGCCAAGAGTATGGCTTAGGACCTTCTTGAAAACTAAGGGCTGGTTTCATTTTCTGAGCTCGTTATACTGTGTGTTAACTGTCACTTTATAGAGCAATTAAACATGGTGCAAGTTAAAGCAATTAAAGCCTTTTCTGATAATTACATTTGGTGCATCAGCAATGAGGCTGAGCAAACTGCATGGGTTGTAGACCCAGGTCAAGCAGAACCTGTTTTAAACTACCTAAACGAGCAAAACTTAACACTTTGCGGTATTTTGATTACCCATCACCACTATGACCATACCGATGGCGTTGCTGCACTGGTTAAGGCATGTCGTGATATTCCGGTTTATGGGCCAAGACACAGCCCTTTTAAAGGCATTACTCATGGCGTATCAGAAGCGGATAAAGTCACTGTGTATGATTACACTTTTACCGTGCTTGCGACACCCGGTCATACCCTAGACCATGTTTGTTACATTAATGACGAATTAAGTTTTACTGGCGACACCTTATTTAGTGCTGGCTGCGGACGATTATTTGAAGGCAGTGCTGAGCAAATGTGGCACTCGCTATGTAAATTAAGAGCCCTGCCAGATGAGTGTAAAATCTATTGCACTCATGAATACACGCAAGCCAACTTAGCCTTTGCAAAAGCCGTTGAACCAAATAATGAATACCTACTCAACTACAGTGATAAAGTAGATATGCTGCGCGCCAACGGCGAAATAAGCCTGCCAACTCAGTTAGGCGTTGAAAAACAAATAAATCCATTTTTGCGTAGCAACGTAGCAACTATCACCGATGAGCTGCCTGATGAGCTAAAAATTAATTTGGATCTGAATGAACCTTGGCAACGCTTTTCAGGTCTCAGAGCCTGGAAAGATAAGTTTTAAAAAACTTAAATGCCAGCAGTTACAATTTTGTATATTTAGATCAGCATCTTGCAATAATAAGCTGACATAAACTGGTCATAAAGTGGCAATATGTTCTCAGAGCAGGTAATATTCGCCGAGTTTTTTTACCTGATGTATGGGTATATATGTATAAGTCTCCTTTAGTTTTATCACTTGCGCTGATTTTAAGTGGCTGTCAATTAACAGCCTCTGACTCAGCAAGTACAGATGTTGCAAGCAATAATGTTGAGCAACAATTAGACGGCGCAAGTCCGAGCGACATCAATGATGCATTGATGATCAACGCTCAGTATCAACAATTAACCGATATTGATGAGCCGCCTCCTGTATTTGATGATGTATGGGAACGTATTCGCTACCAGCTTTCGATTGATGTGCCACAAAACCGCCCTGTTGTTGCTGAGCGTAACTATTATGCGCGTCATCAGGCCTATTTAGATCGTATCTCGAAGCGAGCTGAGCCATACCTATACTTCATTGTTGAAGAAGTCGAAAAACGTCAAATGCCAATCGAAATTGCCCTTTTACCCATTGTAGAAAGTGCATTTGACCCATTTGGCTATTCGCACCGCAGTGCTTCAGGTATCTGGCAATTTATGCCACAGACCGGTGAGCGTTTCGATTTAAAACAAAACTGGTGGTATGACGGTCGTCGTGACATTGTGCAATCGACCCGTGCAGCGCTAGATTACTTATCATATTTACACAAAACCTTAGAAGGCGATTGGCTAAATGCCATTGCGGCCTATAACTCAGGTGAAGGTCGTTTACTTCGCGCCATTAAAAAGAACCGTAAAAAGCATTTACCAACGGATTTTTGGTCACTTGATTTACCAAAAGAAACCACTTCGTACGTACCAAAGCTGTTAGCGCTGTCTGATCTAGTAAAACGCAGCGACGAGTTTGGTGTGAAGTGGCAGCCAATTATTAATGCTCAAGTAGTTGAAGCGGTTAATGTAGGAAGCCAAATCGACTTGGCACTCGCTGCTGATATGGCAGATATTAGCTTAACTGAACTTTATCGTTTGAACCCTGGTTTTAATCGCTGGGCGACAGATCCAAATGGACCGCACTTTTTATTATTACCGTCTGATAAAGTTGAAGCGTTTACTAACAAGCTAGCTAAAACAGAGCAAAAAGACCGCCTACGCTGGCAGCAATATATTGTTGCACGCGGTGACAGTTTATCTGTGATTGCGAAGAAGTTTTCGACAAGCACAAACGCGATTAAAACCCTGAATAAGCTTTCATCGAATACTATTCGTGTTGGTCAGCAATTGCTTGTGCCACTAAGCGATGGTGAGATTAATAGCCAGCATTTACCAAAATCAGTACGTATGGCGGCTAATAAAGCAACACGTAAAAAACTTAGCCATAAAGTCGCCAGTGGCGATACACTGTGGGATATCAGCCGTGAGTACGATGTGACCATAGCTGAACTTGCAACATGGAATAAGCTAAAAAAAGACGCTGTACTGCGTGTTGGTCAAAAGCTAACTGTGTATAAGCAAGAAAAATCACAACTTGCTGCTACACAAATCAAAGAGCGCACCATTACCTATAAAGTTCGTCGTGGTGACTCGTTAGCGCGCATTGCTGCTAAGTTTAATGTTTCTGTGCAAGATATTATTAAATGGAACTCATTAGCTGGACAAAAATACATTCAGCCTGGGCAAAAGCTTAAGTTAAAAGTTGATGTACGAAGCGCATAACGGCTTCATTTTATGTTAAAAAAGAGCGCCTTTAGGCGCTCTTTGTCTCTCTCACTTAGTATTTATGCTTTAAAGCCCATAAGTGTAATAACTCATTGGCAATGGTCGCTGCGGCAATCGCGGTTAATTCACTTTGATCATATGATGGCGATACTTCAACCACATCCATACCGACCATATTAATGCCCTTCAATGCACGAAGCACCTTAAGCACTTTATCGCTTGTTAAGCCACCACACACAGGTGTGCCTGTCCCTGGAGCGAATGCAGGGTCAAGGCAGTCAATATCAAAGGTTAGATACACAGGTAAGTCACCCACGCGTGCTTTGATTTGCTCAGCGATATCTTGTGCTGGTAAATCATTGGCAGCCATTGCATCAATCACCGCAAACTCATGTTTGCTCTGATCAAAGTCAGTACGAATACCAATTTGAATACTGTGTTCAACATCAATGAGTCCTTCCATCGGCGCATGATAAAACATGGTACCGTGATCATAACGTGAGCCATTGCTGTAAGTATCTGTGTGAGCATCAAAATGAACTAATGCCATCTTACCGTATTGCTTAGCATGGGCGCGCAGTAAAGGCAAAGTCACAAAATGGTCGCCACCTAAGCCTAATAATGTTTTACCTTGACGAAGAATTTGCTCAGCCGCTAATTCTAATTGCGCTGTAAAATATTCTGGGTCACCTACTGGGTAGGTAAAATCACCAGCATCAGCTAATTTTAAACGCTCAAACAACGGGAACGTCCACGGGTACTTGATTTCTTCCCACGCAAGGTGCACAGAGGCACGACGAATTGCATCAGGGCCTAAACGTGCACCTGGGCGACCCGAGGTCGCCAGGTCAAATGGTAAACCTAGCACCACTACATCGGCATCGATTGCAGTGATGTTTTGCACCATCGGCTGACGTAGAAACGTCATGCCGTTTGAATATAACGAATGATCTGTGTGGTCAAACAATGTCGACATTGCTTATAACTCTTCTAAATAAGTGTAACCATTTAAGCCAGTTTGCAGCTCATCTAATACGCTTTGCTGCTCTGATTCTGGTAATTTTGCCGCTACCAGCTGGGCGTAAGATTGCTGAAAACCTTCTACATCTAAATGTACATAACGCATCATGTCAGCAACGGTATCACCCTCGTTAACTTCAGTGATTTTCGCCTGACCCTGCTCGTCCATTTTTATAATTGCACTGTGCGTGTCACCAAATAAATTATGCATATCACCTAAAATCTCTTGGTAAGCACCCACTAAGAAAAAGCCCATTAAATAAGGTTTTTCTTCGCTAAATGCTGGTACCGGCAAGGTGCTTTCAATACCTTGACCATCGACATAGTGCTCCATAGCACCATCTGAGTCGCAGGTAATATCAAGTAACACTGCACGCTTTTGTGGTGCCTCTGTTAAACCACTTAAAGGCAAAACAGGAAACACTTGGTCAATACCCCATGCATCCGGTAATGACTGGAACAATGAAAAGTTCACAAAAAACTTATCTGCTAAACGCGCATTTAATTCATCAATAATCGGACGATGAAAACGGTTTTTGTTATCCATATGTTTGTTAAGTTCATAACATACACGTAAGTTAACTTGCTCCGCCCATGCTCGCTCTGTTAAATCTAATAAGCCAAGTGCAAATTGATTATGTGCTTCGGCTAAATCACCTTGGCTATCATGATAAATTTCAATTAATGCACGGTCGTCATTGTCATCACTTAACTGCTGCCATGATGTCCACATATTCTTTAACAGTAGGGGTGCATCAGCGGCTGGCGCTTGAATGTCCTCTGGTACATAGCTTTCGGTACCAATAACATTCGAAATCAATACAGCATGGTGCGCTGTTAACGCACGACCTGATTCAGAAATAATGCGCGGCATTGGTTGCTCATATAACTTACAGGTATCACCAATGGTGTATACAATGTTATTAGCGTATTCACTTAAGCTGTAGTTCATTGAGTTATGAGACTGGCTTCGTGTACCGTCATAATCTACCGCTAAACCGCCACCTACATCTAAACAATCAATTTGTGCACCTAATTTGCGTAACTCACAGTAAAAACGCGCAGCTTCACTCACACCTAAGCGAACATCGCGGATGTTTGCCATTTGCGAGCCAAGGTGAAAGTGTACAAGTTGGATCAGATCAAGTTGATCAGACGCTTTTAAACGATTAACCACACTGAGTACTTGCGATGCCGACAAACCAAATTTTGATTTTTCGCCACCACTTGCTTGCCACTTGCCCTTACCTTGCGACGCTAAACGTACACGAATACCAATGCGTGGCTTTACGTTTAACTCTCTTGCTTGGCTAAGCACCATGTCTAGCTCAGACAGTTTTTCAAGAACAATGTAAACCTTGTGACCTAGCTTCTCGCCAATCAGTGCTAAACGAATGTATTCTTGGTCTTTATAGCCATTACATACAATTACAGCACTGGTTTTTTCAGCCATGGCTAAAACCGTTAATAGCTCAGGTTTACTGCCCGCTTCTAGACCCAATTGCTTTTTTTCAATATCAGCTTGGCTTGCAACTATTTCTTCAACAACTTCGCGTTGTTGGTTTACTTTAATTGGATAAACAAGCAAATAGTCTTTCGGATAACCATAATTTTCAATCGCCGTGTTAAATGCCTGACATAAGCTATGTACACGATGATGTAAAATTTGTGGAAAACGAACCAACGCAGGCAAGCTTAAGCCTTTGTCTTGTAATTGCTGTGCGATATCGATTAGTGCAATGGTTTGCTCTGGGGCATGGGCCTTTGGCGCAACATACACATCACCTTGATCATTAATACCAAAGAAACCTTGGCTCCAATGACGAACATTGTAACTCGTGCGAGCTTGTTCTAGTGATGTTGTCTCTTTCATCTATCTTTCTCTTTAATTTTAGTAATGCCAAAAACGGCAAGGGTTGTTGCCGCGCATTAAAAGAAAAATAGTGATTCAAGTCCAACAAGAATTTTTACTCGTAACGAGTGATTTTTAATGTGAAAAACGAATCGATAATTCCCTACCCATACTCAAAATTATTTAAGGACAGGCACTGTAAACAAGAATAGATATTAGTGGACTGTTTTTCATTTTAGAGTATTTTAGAGGACAGGCACTACTTTTGTGATTTCATCTGCTTTTGTTGAGTTCGATCCCAAGCGCCTCCATGCCTCATATTGCTCGTTATCATGCCACGTAATACCGATGTACTCTTGCCAATTTTCAAAGTCCTTTGTCCGAAATTTTTCAACCCCACACCCTCCTGCACCAAAAGATGTGCGGCAAATTTTTACAGTAAGATAAGTACCATCAAAATTAAGCTGTGATTGTTTATCAGTGCAAACACTTAAAGGCCGATAAGGAAATGTAAGAATAACTTTTGATTCTATAGTGCCATTATGATTGAAGACACCAGTTAGGGAGTGACATGAGTTTAAGTAGAACTGGGTGGTATCAATAGTAAAGTCGGGTTGCTTACTCTTAGAAGTAATAGATACTTGTGACTTATCACCACAGGCAGTAATCAAAAAAATCGTAACAAAACATATGAATTGTAAGGAATATTTATAAATTAGGATAACCTCAATAAAACATGGCTTAATACCTAACTTACTGGTTAAGCCCTAACTCCATAAATAAACTTTGTGGATTTTCGCTATAGTTACCAAACGGACCACAACGATTGAAGCCTAAGTTTTCATATAGGCTAATGGATTCTGTTTGTTTAGGGCCTGTTTCTAATCGAATAAGCGGAATTTGCTGCTCACCTGCGTGATGCAAGAGTATTTGCATAATTCGACGTGATAAACCTTTACCACGGTAACTTGGTTTTACATATAGGCGGCGGATTTCACCATATGGAGGATTGCCTTCTTGCATCACGATTGCACCACAAGCAACGATACCATCTTCATTTTTCAAGCCAATGGCATAAACATTAGGTTCAGCAAGTTCTTCAACACTTAAGGATTGAGCGGTTGCAACAGGATATAATGAGTTTATGAGTCGGTCTATATCAGAAAACACGTGTACTACTTCAGGATCATGTGGATTTAAATCGACTAACTGCATAAAACTCCCATTTTTATATGTCGTTTTTGTTAATGATGTTAACAATGATATCGGATATTAGTTTAATCCTCTACTGTTGTTTTCAATATTCATTTTTATAGGTACTGTTCAGACCGCTATACTATCGCTTAGTTCAACAGTATGTAACTGAAAAAACGCCCAGTTGATAAAAATTAAAGTCCAACCTACACCGCTCAATTAAAGATTAATGATTTTTACTGACAACTTTAAGAAGACAGTCACTTTAGTTTTTAATTTAACTAAAATGGACAGGCACTTAAAAATAAAAACTTTAGACTTAGGTTAAAACTCCTCTCAATCTCTCTAAACTTGACCTTGCAAAGCCCGCTTAACTTTAAAGGTCTTTCTTTTCCTTTAATCTTAAAACTGATTTTGATTAATTTGAGAAACGCTAGCCATTTCAAAGCAATGGTTTTAAAAAATAATATTACAAAAATCACATAAAAGAATTAGCTAGCTAACAGAAATAGACTATTAGTCCTGTTACTTCGCCGCTTTCGAGCAGTTTTACTACAGTAGTTTTCAATAGCTTGTATTCGACCTACAGCACCGTGAAATAA
>NZ_JAATOU010000034.1:0-14268 GCF_011806445.1 Pseudoalteromonas sp. HF66 | reverse complement strand
GCCTAGAGCCTAGAGCCTCTGGCAGAGGGAGACTCAGCACCAAACACCTCCACAAAGCGGCTGAAAGCTGATAGCTCGGTGTCACTCACACTGCTGTATTTCTCTCACATCGCCGCGGCCATCGCTTAGGTAGCATTGTTCTAGCAACGAGCAGTAGCAGATCTCGGTTTTAATGCTATTACGCTGCTTGTTTACTTTGTCCCATTGAGTTTCATTAAATCCCGTTCGCTTGAAACGAAAAAGTTTAAGTTCGCTGCCAGATGCCAGCAACCGGTTATCACTGGCACTCGTCATAATCCAGCCAAATGCTTCGAAAATATTTATGTCGGGAGAATCTTCTTGCAGAGTTTGTAGCTGTGTTTCATATGCTTGTGTATCAAAACAGCATGCAGAAATTACTTTATAGATATCTAAATATGATTGGTCGTTATAGTGATACTTCACGTACTTTACTATCGCAGGTCCTGATCCTGAATTAGTGAGTTCAAAGGTGATTTCAGGTAGGTTTTTTTCTTCATCAAAATTCCCCGTTATCACTTCAAGCCAAGGCCATGTGGCGGCTTTTACTTGTCGTTCTGCAGCGTTGGCTTGCAAGTAAGTAGCATAAAAGGAGGCTGCGGAGATAATAATGGCACAGAGTGCGAGAAATAGGTTTAGTCGCTCGTTGGTAAACCATGCCTTATGCTGGTTGCTAGCAGGTTGAGTTTTTTGCTGGGTGGTCTTTGTTTGCTCTTCAACGTTAGAGTCTTGATCTGTTTTCACTGTTGAACAGCTTACGTCCTGTTGCTGATTATCCATAATTATTGATTGTTGTTTTTATAGACTAATAAAGATACAACTTTAATTGGATAGATAAAAGAGACAGGGAGTAAAACTCCCTGATTTGGTATTAACTATTTGAGATAAACACCGTGAGCTTTTCACCTACTCTTAAATTATCTCTTGAAAGGTTATTCCATTGTTTGAGTTTAGTGATGCTGACTTTGTATTGCTTTGCAATCTTCCAAAGGCTGTCGCCAGATTTCACCTTATACTCGATTTGCTGATCCGCTAATTGCGGCAATATCAGCTTTTGACCAATACGAATGGTGTTTGTTTTTAGGTTATTGAAGGTTTTCAGTTGGCTAACTGTTACTTTATAGTTCTTTGCAATCACACTTAAGCTATCACCGCGTTTAACTGTGTAATGTTGCCACTGGCTATAATCATTGCTCTTTTGATTAGCTAATAGAGTTTGATAACTTGCTTTCTGATCTTTGGGGACCACAATATGTGGCGCATCAATCACCGCTGGGTATCGGATAACACCATGGTTTAGCTCTTCAAGCTCTTGCCACTTCGCTTTATCTGCTAAGATCACTGCACCAGTCACTGGTAAGGTTGCAATAGCTTGCTCATTCTTAATCGCAGGGAATACCATTCTTTGGTGTTTTAATAATTGTGCTGCGGCCAGTAACTTAGGTACGTACTGTTTGGTTTGTGATGGTAGTTTTAAACTAAAGAAGTCCGTCGACTTACCTTGTTTTTTATTACGAGCAATTGCCTGTAATACTCGCCCTTCACCAATATTGTAGGCAGCAATAGCGTGATACCAATCGCCATCAAAGCGTTTATAAAGGTATTCCATAAAATCCAAAGCTGCACGGGTGCTGTCGACCACATCTTGGCGACCATCATACCAAGGGGTAATTTTTACTTTGAAGTATTTGGCGATTGAGGGGGTGAGTTGCCATAAACCCGATGCATGTTTGTGTGAATAGGCACTGGCATCAAAATCGCTCTCTATAAGCGGCATTAGAGCGAGTTCTATTGGTAAGTCACGGTTTTCTACTTCTGTGACGATATGATACAAATACGGCGCTGCACGGCGGCTTATTTCTTCCATGTAATTAGGATGAGTAAGGTACCAAGCAATGCGCTTTTGTACATCTGGGTGACTTGAATCGCTAAACTGCAGTTGAATGCGAATACGTTGCCATACGTCATCAAGCTCACTTGGTTTGAGCGGTGTCACCGCGTCTACTTGTTTTGTTTTAGCTTCTGCAACCACAGTACCAGGATTGGCTTTGATGGTGGGCTTCTTTTCGGGAAGAGACTCAGGGGCAGTCTGACAGCCTGTTACAATGAGAGAAACAACAACAAGGCCTAAAAATCGATTTAAAAACACGTATTAAAATACTCCGTTAACTTAGGTGCGGGTAAACTAAAGCGCCTAAGCTTAACATAGGGTGAGCTAAAAATGACCATTAGATTAACAGCTCGCTAACTTACTCACCCAATTGAAATTAAAACGAAATACTAACTTGTAACCCAGCATAACCATGGTTTTGTGCTTCCCAATAGCGGCTGTCTATTTCTCTGGCTCTGGCATAGATCTCTATTCTGAATGGCTTTGAGTCCACGCCCATACCCACACCAACATAGCCATCAATATTATTGTGATCGTCATCATAGCGGTCGCTGTAGTCGTGGTCCTCGCGGTCGTCGTATACAGCAAGTTCAATTAAATCTAAGCCCACTTCGCCATAGACAAAAAAGTCGCTGAAATAACCAAATTTGATGCCGCTATCTAAGGTTAGAAATGTCTCCCGATCACCTTTTTTAGTAAATACTTCTGCTGAGCCTAGTGCCGTTGTAAATGCTGCGCCGAAATTGCTGTAGTTATTTTTAGCCATAAATTCGATGCCGGCTGAGGTGATTGAATCAGTACTATTATGCTCTGACTTAACAAACAGGTTCATATTAGGGCTGTCATAAATACCAGCAAAGCTTTTTGTAGGAATAAAGGCAAGTGATGAGAGTAGTGCTAAGGCGAGGTACTTCATAGGGCGTGTTGTCCTTTTATGATTAATTTTGCAGCAGTGTGTTTGGTATTTAGGCAAGGCAGAGCCTATGTAGTGTGGTTGTTCCACATAAATAGGCGATAACGCAGCATTAATGCCAAACACGCGCTGCCCTTCGGGTTCTTCCTAGGGGCGATTAACTCTTTGTTACTCGATTTTTACTTAGCCCACTAGGTTACAAATCTCGCGCCGCGATTAAATCGCCCCTAGAGTGAACAAATTTCAATCAACAAAGGTCAACACGCCCTAGAATCCATTAAACGTTAATGGGTACATGATACCAAACAGCGCCTTAGCAAATTGTAAGTAAGTGTTCTAACTATGTAAGCTAACCGAACACGCAGCGAAAGCAGGCTCCTTGCTGGCGTTTGATGTATACCAGATCGCCGCCATGATTGAGCATGATCTGGCGCGATAAACTTAAGCCTATTCCTGAGCCTTGTTGCTTGGTAGTAAAAAATGGCACGAAAATCATCTCGATCACATGATCGCTGATACCTGTACCATTGTCGCTGACCTCTAAATACAGTTGCTGATTAGCATTTTGTGCAATATTTACCTCTATGCATTTAGTTGTCTCTGGATTATTTAATTGTTTAAGTACATCAAGGGCATTTTTAAGCAGGTTTATTATCACTTGCTCAACTTGGCCTCTATCTATCATTACTAACTGTTGGCTTTGCACCGATAAATTCAAAGTAATATTAAGTTGCTTAGCTTGTTGTGAGTGCAGAGCGACAACTTGCTTGGCAAGATCTGCCAGAATATGTGGCTGTAAGTGTGGGGCGGGTAAGCTACTAACCTTTTTAAATTGCGCTATAAACTCGCTTAAATGCTCGGTTCGTGATGCGAGTGTTGTTAGGGCGAGTTGCAAGTCTTGTTTATCTTCCTGATCATCAAAACTAAGCTCATTTGGCAGCAGTGCCGTACAAGTTTGTGCTAACGAAGAGAGTGGCGTAATCGAATTAGCAATTTCATGAGTCAGTACTTTGGTGAGGCGCTTATAAGCTTGTTGCTCTTTTAATTGCAGCTGATCATGAATAGATTGCAAACTGATCACTTTACGAACTTTACCTTGGATTTCGGCAATACTGATCTGCACAGATAACGTATCGTGCTGCTCGCCATTTTGCCATGGCACGGTATTACGGCTATTTTGTTTAGCGTCTTGAACTAGGTTTGCTATTACACCTAGATCATCAATGTGCTTTACTGCTTGCCCAAGTAAACGACTGACCGCCGGATTGCTTTCAATAATAGTGCCTTGTTCATCACACACTAATACCGCTAGATCGATATGAATTAATAGCGCTTGTAAGAACTGGGCTTGTTGCTCTGCATTAAAACGTGCAGCCTGAATTTGTTGTTTAACCTGCTCAAATTGCTGCTGCATAGGGTGTTGGTCACCAAAGCCTAATGTGCTGTCTCCATTCGCTAAAGCGCGAAAAACCATATCTGCACGCCTTGTTTGGCGTTTAAATAAATTAAAAATTTGCGCGGCACATACCAAATTTAAAATAACTAAAAGTGCCGAAATAGCAGAAAACCCGCTTTGCTGTACTTGCCAAAACAAAGCAATTGAGAAACCAATTAGTGCAGCTAATAGGCCAGCTAAGCTAATGAAATTTCGCATAGATTAAAGTCCATATTTTTCTAAACGACGATACATGGCTCCGCGTGTCAGGCCGAGTGCTTTTGCTGCGTGACTAACGTTGCCTTGAAAATGCTTTAAAGCTGCACGAACGGTTCTCTGTTCGATGATTTCAAGATCAAAAGTGTCGTAGTCAGCAGCGTTTGTAGAGAGTTCATTTGTGCTTACACTGGTACTTGGTGAGCTTATCACTGAGCTTATATCGAGCTCTGAACCTTCTGAGAGGATGACTGCACGCTCAATTGCATGGGCAAGTTCACGGACATTGCCTGGCCAATGATACTGACTTAAACGTGTCATATCAGATGCCGTAATTGATAACTCTCGTTTGTATTTATGTGCAAAGTGTTGCAAGTAGTAGTTACACAGTAATGGAATGTCTTCACTGCGCTCACGCAGAGCTGGCAAATGGATCTCTACCGTATTAACACGGTACAGTAAGTCTTGCCTAAACTTGCCTTCAGTCACTGCTTGTTCGAGGTTTTCATTCGTTGCACAGATCAAACGAATATCAATATCGAGGACTTTTGAGCCACCAACCGGTGTTATTTGCCTGTTTTGTAGTGCCGCAAGTAGTTTAACTTGTTGGTTAAGCGGTAAATTACCTAGCTCGTCTAAAAATAAACTACCACCATGGGCCAGCTCAAATCGGCCAATGCGATCTTCTTTCGCGCCAGTAAACGCCCCTTTTTTATGGCCAAATAGTTCGCTTTCAAACAGGCTTTCGGCTAGTGAGCCCATGTCTAGGCTTATGAAGGGTTGGCTTTGGCGCTGGCTTGCATTGTGGATTGCATGTGCGGTGAGTTCTTTACCTGTGCCACTTTCGCCACTAATCAATATGTTGGCATCTGTGTTGGCTGCTTTGTCGATAACCGAAAAAACCTGCTGCATGGCATCACTTTGGCCTAAAAACTCAAATGGTTGATTGCCGATTGACTGCTGCAAGGCCTGCTTTTGTTTTGTGAGCTTACCAACTTGCTGTTTGTCTTTAGCGTGTGAAAATGCCGCTGCAACAGCACCAAGTAATTGCTCATTTTGCCAAGGTTTGGCAATAAAGTCAGAGGCACCAGCTTTAATTGCTTCGACAGCTAGCTGAATATCGCTGTAGGCCGTCATAAGCAGTACCGCAATGTTAGCGTCTTGGCTCATGATTTTTTTTAGCCAGTAGAATCCTTCTTTGCCACTAATTGAGTCTTGCGTGAAGTTCATATCGAGTAACACAACATCAATAGCCTGATCCGCCTCATGCTGTGCGTTAATAATACCTTCAATATCAAAGGGGTTATCTGTGGTTTTTACAACCTGATAATGCTGCTTTAAAAGTAATCGTGCGGCGATAAGTACGTCGGGGTTATCATCGACGATAAGAATTGATCCTGCTTGTTTCATAGCTATTTATTATTATTCCTTTATGGGAACACTAAGACTAATTGAAAATAGTAAGAGTGTCCATTTATGGACGATATATGGGTTTTGAAGTGTTCTATAAGCGGACACTTGATTATATACATGCTTGTTGATTTTTGTATAAGTTATTGTAATTTAATAAAAATAAAAGTTGGCACAAGAGTTGTTTTATCTATAGGTAATTAGCACCTAGATAACTTAAAGGCGTCAACATGGATAAGAAAATTACACGCTCAAATAACAAAGCATTTTTTAAGAAATCAGTAATTGCAGCTGCGTGCTTAGCTGTTGCGGCTGCAGCTTATGGTTTCACGCAAACTGAGCAAACAGGTCGAAGCCAGCAAGTAACCGCGACAAGCTTAACGATTAGCACAGTACAACAAGGTGAATTTGTTGATGCTTTAAGTCTTCGTGGTCAGGTTATGCCTCGCACTACCATTTATCTCGACACCATTGCCGGAGGCCAAGTTGAAGAGCGACTTGTTGAGCAGGGGGAGTTTGTTAAAAAAGGCCAACCACTTGTGCGTTTAAGCAATACTAACTTGCAGCTTGATGTAATGAGCCGTGAAGCACAGGTGACTGAGCAGCTTAACTTTTTACGTAACACGCAAATGAATATGGAAACCAGCCGTTTGAACTTACGCCGTGATTTGCTTGAAATCGATCTTAAAATCACACATTTATCGCGCCGCTTAAAACAGACTCAGCCGCTAGTGAAAACGGGTGTGTTGGCACAAGAGCAATTATCTGAAATTCAAGAAGATTTAGCGTATTACAAAGCTCGTAAAGAACTAACTCTTGAGCGTCAAAAGCAAGAAAACAGCATTCGTGAAGTTCAGGTAGCTCAGTTAAAAGATAGCGCCGACATGCTAGAGAAAAACCTACAGTTTGCGCGAAAGAACCTTGAAAACTTACTCGTAACAGCACCAGCAGACGGTTATTTAAGTGAGCTTGATGTTGAAATTGGTGAATCAAAAGGCCGTGGTGCTCGCCTAGGGCAGATTGATATTCCTAATGAATACAAACTAGTTGTGCGACTAGATGAGTTTTACCTAAGCCAAGTTCAAGCAGGTATGCAAGTGCTTATTGAACATGAACAAGGCGAAATTGCGGCAACAGTTAGCAAAATTGATAGCCGTGTTCAGCAATCACAGTTTCAGGTTGAAGTCGATTTACCAAACGGCACGAGCAACATAAAACGCGGACAAAGTCTTGATGTGCAGTTGATGCTAGGTGATAGCAAAGGCACTGCTTTATTACTTGAACGCGGCGCATTTTTTACCAGCTCAGGAGGTAACTGGGTTTATGTCATGGATAAAGATGGCAATCGTGCAGTACGAAAAGACATTCATCTTGGCAAAAAGAATCAAAACTATTATGAAGTGTTAAGTGGCCTAAGCGCCGGAGATCGCGTGATCACCTCTAGCTACAGCAACTTTGATAAAGCCCAACAACTACAATTTTAAGGATAAAACAATGATTAAATTAACTAACTTATCACGCGTATTCCGTACTCAAGATGTTGAAACAACAGCGCTTAACAATATTAACTTACATGTAAACGAAGGCGAATTTCTTGCCATTATGGGGCCATCTGGCTGTGGTAAATCAACATTACTCTCTATTTTAGGTATGTTGGATTCGCCATCAGCAGGCAGTTTTGAGTTTTTAGGCGAAGACATCGCAGGGTTTGGTGAAAAGCAATTAGCAACACTTAGAAAAGCGTCGATTGGTTTTGTTTTTCAAAGCTTTAACTTAATTGATGAATTAACAATATTTGAAAACGTTGAGCTGCCATTACAGTATCAAAATATCTCAAAAAGTGAGCGGAAACAGCGAGTAGACGCAATCTTAAAACGTGTCGCAATCGACCATAGAGCAGATCACTTACCGCAGCAGCTATCGGGTGGTCAGCAGCAACGTGTAGCAGTAGCCAGAGCTCTCGTGATTAATCCAAAACTAATCTTAGCGGATGAGCCTACGGGTAACCTTGATTCAAAAAATGGTGATGAAGTCATGGCGATGCTACGTGAGCTAAATCGCGAAGGTACCACGGTAATTGTGGTTACTCACTCAGAAAAAGAAGGCAATTATGCTGACCGTTTAGTGCGCTTACTTGATGGCCAAGTGATGGTTGATAAGGCTAACCGTGTTCAACAAACAGCAGAGGTGGCATAACATGATTTTAAGTTATTTGATCACCGCGCTGCGTGCGTTTAAAAACCAAAAACAGCACTTTATTTTAAATGTTCTGGGTTTAAGTGTGGGCTTAGCTGCGGCAATTCTAGTTGCTTTGTTTGCAAAAAATGAGCTTTCGTACGATAGCCAACAGCCTCATGCTGAGCGTGTTTATCGCGTTGGCCAAGACTTCTCAAAACTTGGTTTAGCTGTGGTGCCTATTTTTAATTATGTGCAGTCAAAGCAGGCCGAAGATTACAGCCAAGTTGAAGAAGTATTCGGATTAACTATGGTCGAGCTGACCCGTGAAGCTATGGTTGATGTGAGTTATCGCAACCAAGGCTATAAGTTAAATGCTTTATATGGTGCTTCAGCAAATATTGAAAACTTTATTGCTCTAGAAACGCTTGCAGGTGACTTAACAACAGCAATGAGTACACCAGACAGCCTTGCTTTAAGTGAATCAGAAGCACTGCGCATTTTTGGTCGCACCGATGTGATTGGTGAAACACTAACACATGAACAAGGACAGTACACAGTGCGTGCCGTGTTTGCAGACTTAACAGATAACACTCACTTTGCTTTTAAAAACCTTGTTTATGTTAAGCATGATCCAAGCAAAATAGACATCAACAGTAGTTATGTTTATATGCGTGTAGCTGAGGGCACCGATACCGATGCATTAGCTAAAACCTTAACAGAGCGCTTTTTTAGCGGTTCGATGCTGGAACAAGTTAGTTTAGAGCTGCATCCATTACTTGATTTGCACTTAACGGCTAAATCACCATTTGAGATGAAAGCGGGTGGCGCTAAACAAGTGGTCATGATCTGTGTTGGTTTAAGTGTGTTACTTATTCTTATTGCAGGTTTTAACTTCATTAATATGACCGTCGCTCAATCGACTAAACGTGCAAAAGAAGTGGGTGTGCGTAAAGCGCTTGGCGCAAGTAAAGGCCAGTTAGTAACGCAGTTTTTATCTGAATCTGTGTTGGTATCAATGCTTTCAATGGTGATTGCATGTGCTTTAGTGGAGCTATTTTTACCAAGCTTTAATCAACTAGTAGACCGCGAATTGGTCGTGAATTATGCCTCTGAATTTGGCATTGCCATTATTTTGGTCGCAATTGCTGTGGGCATATTAGCTGGGCTTTATCCTGCATTCTTTATTTCGTCATTCAGTGCAAAACGCGTTTTAAGTGGTGACTTACAGCGTGGTAATACTGCAATATGGGTTCGTAAGAGCTTACTAACCTTGCAGGCTTCACTAGCAATAGGTTTAATCATTGCCTCTATTACCTTGTTAAAGCAATTAACTTACTTACAAAGCTTACCTTTAGGCTATGAAACAACACAAAGATTGGTTATTTCGGAGCTTCCTGTAGGCGAAGTATTCACAAAAGAAAAAAATGCCTTAGTTAACCGTATTAGTGCGATTCAAGGCGTACAGCAAACAACAGTCATTGATACCCGTTTAACCGTTTCAATCAATAATACACTTATGCCAACGTGGCCAAATGGTGAAGCGTCTGGCAGCTTAACGCCTGTTGTAGGCGCAAGCTACGATGTTGTAAAAACACTAGGATTAAAACTGGTTGCTGGTCGTGACTTTAGTCGTGAATTTGCTGGTGATTGGGCAAGCCGTGAAAATGGGGTAACAAGTACGGGTACCATTGTGACTGAATCTGTCGCAAGGCAAGCAGGTTACACTAACATGAGTGACATTATCGGTAAGGTAATTAAAGACTCAGGTCGCGGCGTAGATATGCGTGTTGTGGGTGTGGTTGAAGATGTAAAAGTAGGTAATGCTAAAGATGCCAACTCAAATATTATGTTCTTATGTGGCTTTAACTTCTTATCACCAGTATCAGAGTTAATCTTAACCATTGATCAGCAAAACTTGCCTTATATTAAAGCTGAGATCGCTGAAGTATTAGCAAGCACAGCCAATATTTATGAGCCGAAAATTAATTTACTCGCAGACAACTACAAAACGTTGTTAAAAGGTGATGAGCGAATTTCGAATGTAGTTTTAATCTTTACCGCTCTTGCTGTGTTCTTAACTTGCTTAGGTACCTTTGGTTTGGCTTCGTTTGCAACAGTGCGTCGTCAAAAAGAAGTGGCAGTTCGAAAAGTGCTAGGTGCATCTCGCATCAGTATCGTAAATATCATTGCTAAAGAGTTCTTAGTGCTGGTGGGCGTGAGTATTGCTATTGCTTACCCGGTTACTTACTTCTTAGTAGGAGATTGGTTAGCAAACTTTAACGACCGCATTGAACAAGCTGTGTGGGTGTATGGCGCTGCGGCTGTGGTCGTTGCGGTTATCACGTGGGCAACGGTGGCAAGCCTAGCATTTAAAGCGGCCAGCACCCGTCCATCATTAATCCTTCGTTATGAGTAACACACAACTCATGATCCATTCCAAGCCTAGCAATACAGCTGGGCTTTTTTACACCTTTAAATGGCCACCAAGTCCAGCAAATTCTTTATGCAGAAAAACGTCATATACAGTTAGCTAAAAATGAGCGGCAGACGAATTAACCTGTTTTTTAAACTGCTCTTTGTAACGACGTGATAAGTTAAGTATTTTTCCCGTTGTAAGTTTCACTTCACTATCACCACTTGGCAATGGCGTGATTGATTCAATCACATCGAGTCTAATAGCATGAGAACGGTGAATACGGCAAAAACCTTGCGGTTCTAACCGAGATATAAGATGGGTCATGGTTGTACGTAGCGGATAAATACGTGAGCCAATATGTAGATTTACGTAATTGCCGCTAGATTCAAGCCAGTCAATTTGATCTGTACATATGATGAATTCTTTGCCTAGTTTTTTAACCAGTAATCGGTCGAAATTCAGATCCTGTTGGGCGTTTTCTTCATGATTGATTGGCTTGGCTTCGCCGGTTAATTGGCTAACAATGTATTGATACGTTTTAATAATCACAATTAAAGATAAAAACCCCCATAAGTCTTTACGGTATTCATAAAGTAACTCAAACCACAGCAACCCGAAGTCATACTGCATGTCTTGAATTGTGTAAATGAACTCACGGATAGCGACCATGATCCCTACGTGTAATAAGGAAAAAATAATGCTTGCGAATAAATAAGTGAGCAATGAGCGAGTGATCTTTTGCCAATTAAAGGGTTGGGTTTGCAATAACCAAACTAAAGCAGGAAATAATAATAAGGTGCCGATAGCGCTTGAATATTCCCAGACAAAGGGCTCCCAAAGCAAAAATGACAGTTCACCATCGCGTTGGGCTTCCATGATATCTGAGCTGGCATTAATAGTGTTATTTATAAAAATATAACTAAATAAAAATAATGTCGCATACCAAGTTCGGTTACGCTGAAAATGCATTAAGGTGATCATTATTATTGTTACTCTTTGAAGACCGTAATTAGACTAACAAGATAGTGATAAATCACCAAACATACTATCCCTGATATCCACCGTTTATCCCTACTGATTGTTTTATCGACCTTTTCTGATAGCTTAACGTTATGTGTTGTTCATAGTTGTTATTAACTTGTCGTAACCATAATCAATCATGAAACTTAAAATAATAATTAAAAACACAACACGCACGTTATTACAGCCATGGCAAAATGCGTTTAATCAAGCCGTTGAGTTACCACCGCGTCGTTATGATTTAGATTGGCTAAGAGTACTTGCCTTTGGCTTATTAATTTTTTACCACACAGGTATGTTATACACTCAAAATTGGGGCTTTCACTTTAAAAGTCAGTATTTATCCAGCAATATAGAAAACATCATGCTCTTATTGTCGCCTTGGCGGATGGGGTTAATCTGGTTTATCTCAGGTGCTGCACTGAGGTTCATAATTGCGCGCGCTAGCTTAGGTGGTTTTTTAATATCACGCAGTGTCAGAATATTACTGCCATTATTAATTGGAGTTTGGTTTATTGTGCCAGTTCAGCTATATGCGCAAATGAGCCAAGAGACCGGTTTAGCGATAAGTTACTGGCAGTTTTACTTGCAGTTTTTTGATTTGACAAACCCTCTATTTGAATATTATCAAGCAGGTATTTGGCCTCATGTTGATGTAAACCATCTTTGGTACTTACGCTCGTTATGGCAATTTACCTTATTGCTCGTGTTTGCTCTGCCACTGCTTCATCACCATTATGTTCAAACAGTGATTACACGTCTATGTGAACAGTCGTTATTAATTATTTTTATCATATTGCTATTGCCGCTTTGTATTTTAAAGTTGAGCTGGCCGAGCGATACATTTCGATACCCCATGGGTGCTTTATTTTTACTTTATGGTTACTTACTTGCGTGGCACTCAGTATTTTATAGTCGGCTACTTCTTCATTGGAGGGCATTATGCGTGGTATTTATTGTAGGTTACCTGATTGTAGTGGCGGGCTATAACATGATTTGGCAAAACTCAGCTGCCAGTCAGTGGCAAATTACGGGCATGGATATGTTGTATACCGCGCAACGATTAGTTGGTGTGTTAATGATGCTGGCACTAGCACAACGTTTTTTAAATCACGATCACCCTAAATTGGCTTTATTGAACTCAGCGGTATTTCCTTTTTATCTCTTACATCAAAGTGTGATTATTGGCCTTGCCTTTTATTTATCGAAGCTGCAATTAGGTGGTTTCATGGAGTCACTACTTATACTAAGTCTCACTTTTATTCTTTGTTGGCTAGTGTTTATAGGTGCGCGTCGCGTCGATTTATTAAGTCCATTTTTAGGGATTAAAGTCACAGGTAAATATAAAGCATGGCAAGTAAAAGTTGGTTTTGGTTGTGGACTAATCCTAGTAAGCCCATTGATTATCAGGTTAATTTAGCATTAAAAATATAACTTAAAATATTTTATAAATGGTTGGTTTTAGGTGGTATGTGCTACAAAACTCGTTTAGATTAAAAGGCTACTATGTGGTTATAACTACAACCTCAGCAAAGCAAACTAATTCTAGGGATGATTAATGCGTTTTTTCTTACTATTTTTATTTTTTTGGAGTCTGTCTAGCGCAGCTTTTGCTGAAAATATACCTTCTACAAGGCCTATCAATGAAGCGGCAGTAATAGATAAAGCAAAAAATAGTAATGACTTGGTCTACCAGCAAATATTTAGCATGCAAAGTCAGCTTGCTCGGTTGGATGAGGGACTAGAAGTACAAAAGTCACTGGGTAATGATGTAAAGCTCCTTGAAAACACTCAGCAAGAGTTAAAAACTCAGTTAGCCAGTTTACAAACAAAACTCGAAACGCAAGAAAAGCTGCAAACTAATCAATTGAATGGGTTTAATGGGCGGATTTCTGACATAGCAAGTAATACAAATTTGTGGGGAATGGCATTTACCCTATTTGGTTTGATTATCACGGTTGCTGCAATCGCACTCGGTTTTAGTGCAAAAAACAGAGCGGTATACGAAGCCAAGCAGGCTGCTAATACAGCCTCAGAAAGTCATATGGAAAAGTGGTTATTAGATAATAAAGATAAATTAATTGTAGATACTAAAATTGAACTTAAAAATGTGAGTCTTCAGTTAAAAGAGCGAGCTGAGAAATTAGAAATAGAGGCAAGGGATGCACTGGAAAAAATCAAGCAAGAACAGCAACTAGCTTGGGATGCTCTCTTAGAAGAAAACAAAGATGTTGTTACCTCGAAAAGAAATAAAGAAGACAATACAACGATCAAACATAATAAACCGAGAGTATATCAAACAGCTCTAGAATGGTTTAAAGCGGGTTTAAAGGCGTTTTCAAGTAATGAATATGACGAAGCACTCAATGCTTGGAACAAGGTTTTAGGGTTAGTTGACAGTGAAAAAGAGTCTAAGCTGTATGCCATTACAATGGTTAACCAAGGTGTTACTTATGGGAGGCTAGGCAAGGCTGATGAGGAGCTCAACAGCTACGCAACCTTGATTGAGCAGTTCAAAGACTCATCGAATGAAGAAATTCAAATTCCAGTGGCTAACGCGATGTGTAACCAAAGCGTTGCCTATCGTCAGCAGGGCAAGCTTGAGGATGCAATCAGCAGCTACTCAACCTTGATTGAGCAGTTCAAAGACTCATCGAATGAAGAGATTAAAATTCGAGTAGCTCAAGCGATGTTTAACCAAGGCGTTACCTATGGTCAGCAAGGCAAGCCTGATGAGGAGCTCAACAGCTACGCAACCTTGATTGATCAAT
>NZ_JAATOU010000033.1:0-18400 GCF_011806445.1 Pseudoalteromonas sp. HF66 | reverse complement strand
TCTCACAACCGAAGTTACTGGAACCTAAATCCAGCGCGTCTACCAATTCCGCCACTCCCGCATCATTTGTACTTAAAGTACTGGTAGTTATTTTAAACTCTTCATTGAGCAACAAAAAGAATGGTGGCTAAGACGGGATTTGAACCTGTGACCCCATCATTATGAGTGATGTGCTCTAACCAACTGAGCTACTTAGCCATCTTTTTTGTTAGCACTTCATCGCTGAGTGCGGGGCGTATTATGCTGATATGACCTAAATCCGTCAACACCTTTTTTGCAAAAAAACGCTTATCTGTGTTTGTTTGCGCTAAAATTAAGCTAAGTGGCTAAATTTCATTTGAATTGCTGTTTTTTTGACAGCTATTTGCCAATTTAAAACTGCAATCTGCTTTGAGGTTGTTATTACACTGATTTAAATCTGATTGATTTTTAAACAAAAATCAAGTTGCAAAATTAGTTAGTGTGTTCTTTTAGGCTGTTTAATCGCATAAAAGTCAAAGTTAAGGGTTTTCAATAAGCACTTTAGCTAAAAATAGTTTGCACTTTTACCTATTATTGGTTCATTAATTCAGCAATAGGGTAGATTGAATTGATACTGACCTTATTAACTTTCTGGTTAAACTGTTGTTGAGATCAGCTTGCTTAACTCATATGTGTAAAAATACGATTTGCAATCAATACACGTAAATTAAAGAACATTAATCCCCTAAAGTGACAGGCATCTTTAAGACTAGCACTATCTACAAAGCTAGCAAAACTTAGGTAATAAAAAAGGCTCGTAATAACGAGCCTTTTAAAATAAAACTAGCGAAAATGCTTATACGTTAAATAAGAAGTTCATTACATCACCATCTTTAACGATGTATTCTTTACCTTCTTGGCGCATTTTACCTGCTTCTTTAGCACCACTTTCACCTTTAAACGCAATGTAGTCATCAAATGCGATAGTTTGTGCACGGATAAAGCCACGCTCAAAGTCAGTGTGGATTTTACCCGCAGCTTGTGGCGCAGTTGCACCTACAGGGATTGTCCATGCACGTACTTCTTTTACGCCTGCAGTGAAGTATGTTTGTAATTTAAGTAACTCGTAACCACCGCGGATCACTAAGTTAAGACCTGGCTCTTCTAAACCTAAGTCAGCCATAAATTCTAATTTATCTTCTTCTTCAAGCTCAGATAACTCAGATTCAATAGCAGCACATACTGGAATAACAACGGCATCTTCTGCAGCAGCAATTTCACGTACTTTATCTAGGTAAGGGTTATTTTCAAAACCATCTTCTGCTACGTTAGCAATGTACATAGTTGGTTTAATTGTTAAGAAGTTAAGAGGCTTAATTGCAGCCTGTTCTTCTTTTGTTAGTTCTAAAGAACGTAACGTTAAACCTTCATCTAGATGTACTTTCACTTTTTCTAAAACAGCATTTTGTTCTTTAGCGTCTTTGTCGCCGCCTTTAGCTTTTTTAGCATTACGTAAAATGGCTTTGTCAGCACTGTCCATATCAGCCAGTACTAATTCAGTGTTAATTACATCAATATCATCAGCAGGGTCAATTGTGCCAGCAACGTGAACAATGTTTTCATCTTCAAAACAACGAACAACATGACCAATCGCATCTGTTTCACGAATGTTTGCTAGGAACTGGTTACCTAAACCTTCACCTTTAGATGCACCTTTTACTAGACCGGCAATATCAACGAATTCCATCGTCGTTGGTAAAATACGCTGAGGATTTACGATAGCGGCTAAATCATTTAAGCGCGCATCAGGAACCGGTACCACACCCGTATTTGGTTCGATGGTACAGAAAGGGAAGTTAGCGGCTTCAATACCCGCTTTAGTTAGTGCATTAAATAGTGTTGATTTACCAACGTTTGGCAAACCAACGATGCCACATTTAAAACCCATAGTAAGATACCTTGTGTAATTTCATTAAAACGGATTAAGGTTTAAATGAATGTAGTCTGTTTTGTGCTTTTAACACACCATCTTTTGCAAGTATTTCCATACAACGAACTGCTTCGTCAACGGCGGCGTCCATTTTTTCTTGATCGTCTTTCGCAGCTTTACCTAGCACCCAGCCTGTTACCATTTCTCGGTGACCAGGATGACCAATGCCAATACGAAGACGCATGAAATCTTTTTGGTTTGCCATTTTCGCAATAATATCTTTTAAACCGTTGTGACCGCCGTGGCCACCACCTTTTTTAAGTTTTGCAACCCCTGGTTCTAAGTCCATTTCATCGTGTGCAACGAGAATGTTCTCTACAGGAATTTTAAAGAAATTAGCGAGACTACTCACCGCTTTACCACTTAAATTCATATAAGTCGTAGGGATCAGTAATTTAAATTCTTGGCCTTGAATAATCACTTTGCCAGTGAGGCCGTGATATTTTGGATCATGTTTGAGTGTGCAGTTATAACGTGCAGCCAGTTCTTCGATGAACCAAGCACCTGCATTATGGCGTGTATTTGCGTATTCGGGGCCTGGATTAGCCAGGCCCACAAGCATTTGAATAGAATTCAAGGTGTTTACACCTTAAAAATTATTCTGCAGCGTCTTCTGAAGCTTCGTCTTCAGCAGGAGCTGCTTTGTTAGCTTTGATAGTAACAACTGACTGATCGTGATCAGCGCCTTTAGCTAGCTCAACAGATGAAACACCTGAAGGAAGTTTAAGGTCAGAAAGGTGGATTGAATCACCTGCTACTAGATCAGCAACATCAACTTCTACGAACTCAGGAAGTGACTTAGGAAGACACGTGATTTCGATTTCAGTTAATTGGTGAACAACTGTGTTGCCTGCTTTAGTTACTTTGTCTTCACCGATGAAGTGTACTGGCACTTTAGTGTGAAGTTTGTGAGTAGCATCTACACGTTGGAAGTCTAAGTGAGTGATCTTAGGCTTGAACGGGTGACGTTGAATATCTTTAAGGATAGCTTCAACTGACTCGCCACCGATGTTTAAAGTAAGGATATGCGTGTAGAAACCTTCGTCTTCTTGCGCTTTGATCATATCTTTGTGTGCAAGAACGATTGATGCAGCTTCTTTGTCAGCACCGTAAAGGATTGCAGGAACTTTATCTTCACGGCGTAGGCGGCGGCTCGCACCAGTACCTGTTTCTGTACGTAATTCTGCATTGTATGTGTAAGTTGACATAATGTCTCCAATAATTAATAGTCTTAGGGCCTTTGCGACCAAGGTCCCCAGCCAAAAGGCGCGCTATCATACCACCCCTTTCAGGGAAAATAAATAACGACTACAAAAAAAGCACCTAGGCGGTGCTTTTTATAGTATTTCAGTGACTTTGATTAGTGTTCAAACATCGCTGAAATAGATTCTTCGTTGCTGATACGACGGATTGTTTCAGCAAGCATATCTGCAAGCGTAAGCACTTTAATTTTATCAATTGCTTTAAGCTCATCAGTTAATGTAATTGAGTCAGTTACGATAACTTCGTCAATCACTGAATTACGGATGTTCTCAGCTGCATCACCTGAAAGCACAGGGTGAGTTGCGTAAGCAAATACGCGTTTTGCACCGTGCTCTTTAAGTGCTGCCGCTGCCTTACATAAAGTGCCACCAGTATCGATCATATCATCAACGATGATACAGTCACGACCTTCAACGTCACCAATAATGTGCATTACTTGTGAAACGTTTGCTTGCGGACGACGCTTGTCAATAATAGCAAGGTCTGTGTCGTTTAATAGCTTAGCGATTGCACGAGCACGAACAACACCACCGATGTCAGGAGAAACAACCACAACATCATCGAAGTCGCGTTCTTTCATATCTTCAAGTAGCACTGGGCTACCAAATACGTTATCAACTGGTACGTCGAAGAAACCTTGGATTTGTTCAGCGTGTAAATCAACCGTCAGAACGCGGTCAACCCCAACACTTGAAAGGAAATCTGCAACTACTTTAGCTGTGATTGGAACACGCGCAGAACGCACGCGGCGGTCTTGACGTGAGTAACCAAAATAAGGAATAACTGCGGTAATACGTCCAGCAGATGCACGACGTAGGGCATCAACCATAACGATAAGCTCCATCAAGTTATCGTTAGTGGGGTTACAGGTTGATTGGACAATGAAAACGTCAGAGCCACGAACATTTTCATTAATTTGAACACTGATCTCACCGTCACTAAAACGGCCAACAACAGCATCGCCTAATTCAATATACAAACGTTTTGCAACTTTTTGAGCTAGCTCAGGTGTTGCGTTACCAGCGAAGAGCTTCATGTCAGGCACGGTAGGGTTCCTCAGGCACTGAATTTTGGGACTAACAGGCTATGGTAGGCACCAAAGCAGGTTAACATTTACTTGTACGTTACTTCATTTCAAAGTGAGCATTTAATGCTGTATGAGCAGGTGAAAGTGTAGCACTACTTGCAACAAAACCTGTCCATTTTTCTGGTAATTGAGCTAAAACTTGTTGTGCTTCTGCCTCGGTTGAAAACTCAGCAAAGCAGCAAGCGCCTGTACCAGTCATCTTTGACGGTGCGTATTTTAGCAACCACTGCAGGGCTTTTTCAACCTCGGGGCAGAGCTTTTTAACTAAAGCCTCACAATCGTTGCCTAAATTTTCTATTTGCCAGTCTGCTTTTAGCTTGGGAGTGTCGCGTTTTAAATCAGGGTGAGTAAAAATTTTCGCGGTGCTGACATGTTCCCCTGGATGAATAACACAAAACCAGCTTCGCGGTAATTCAACATTTTCTAACTGCTCGCCAATACCATGAGCAATCGCGCTGTGACCATTAATAAACACCGGAACATCGGCGCCTAATGTTACTCCAAGTTTTGCTAACTCTGCGAGTGATAAATCACAGCCCCATAGCTTATTGAGAGCTAATAGGGTAGTGGCCGCATCGGATGAACCACCACCGACGCCACCGCCCATAGGCAAGCGTTTTAATAATTCTATAGAAACGCCTTGTTGGCAATCACAATGCTGTTGTAATAAACGGGCTGCTTTGTATATAAGATTGTCTGTTAACTCAATGCCGCTGGTATCACCCTTTACATTTATGTCCAGATCATTGGTCACTGTAAATGTTAAGTCATCACCAAATTCTAAAAAGGTAAATAAAGTTTCTAGTTCATGGTAGCCATCTTCACGGCGACCATTAATATGAAGAAATAAATTAAGTTTTGCTGGTGCTATTAAAGTTAGCGGGGCGGTTGAAGCTTGCGTCATTATTAATTTAACTGCCAATCATTAAGTTGAATTTTAATACGAATTTTTTGGTTTTTAAGGCTTAGCTTAACAGGAAGCCAATAGCCATTATGTTTGATGTAATTTGAATAGCTAATCTGCCATTGCTGACCATCTTGAGCTTGCCATATAAGTTTTTTTAAACGACCTTGCTCATCAAAGCTGGCTTGTTCGTTTTCTACAGTTCCTTTTAGCCATTTTGCCGCGTTATCTAATGGGATTGAAAAACCTGTTAGGCGATATAATAACATTGAGGCATCACTATCTGTATAAACATCGCCATCATATTCAAGTTCAGCACCTTGTGCATTTTGTTTTAAAGATAGGATGCGAGTACCAATAAAACTGGTGAGTACCATTTCACTGTGCTGCTCATCGTGCTGCCAATTTAAATTGGCGGATTGGCGTTGCTCTGTACTAATAAATGCCATTTTGCCTTGTACTTGCCACTGAGCTTGTTGTTCTAATCGGCTTTTCCAGTCGGGATAAATGTAATCAACTGTTGAAATTTTTTGCGCACAGCCACCTATAAATAAAAAAAATATGAATAAAATCAAATATTGTTTAATCAAATGTCGTTCCTTACTTTCCATATTCCGCTGATTTTTGGTAAAATTAACGCCTTTACAGCTGGGCTTAGCAATATTTGGTACATATGACCATCGTAGCACTTGGTATAAATCACAAAACCGCATCCGTAGAATTACGTGAAAAAGTCGCTTTTTCGCCAGAGCAAATGTCTGAGGCGTTGCAGCAATTAAGTGGTCACTCGCATTTTAATGAGGCGGTTATTGTTTCGACCTGCAACCGAACTGAAATCTATTGTAGCCTTGCCGAGCGTAATTCCCAAACCCTGTTGCACTGGTTAGCCAGTTTCCATGGGTTGGATGAACAGGAACTGAGCAATAATGTTTATTATCATGAAGATCATGAAGCAATTAACCATTTAATGCGGGTTTCATGTGGTTTAGATTCGTTAGTACTCGGTGAGCCGCAAATTTTAGGGCAAATAAAGCAAGCTTACCATAATGCGAAAACCCATGATGCGATAGGTGTAACCTTCGACCGTTTATTTCAAAAAACATTTTCAGTTGCAAAACAAGTTCGTACCGAAACTGATATTGGTGCCAGTGCGGTATCTGTTGCTTATGCAGCTGTTAATCTTGCTAAGCACATTTATGGCAAATTAGATAAGACCAATGTATTGCTTATTGGGGCTGGTGAGACGATAGAGCTGGTTGCTAAACACTTATACCAAAATGATCCGCAAAAAATAACAGTTGCTAACCGTACTATTGAACGAGCTAAAACGTTAGCAGATGATGTTAATGCGGATGTCATTGCATTAGCTCAGTTACCTGAGCGTTTACATGATGCAGATATTGTAATTAGTTCAACCGCCAGTACTTTGCCCATCATTGGTAAAGGGGTAGTAGAACAAGCGCTGAAAAAGCGCCGTCACAAACCAATGTTATTTATTGATATTGCAGTACCACGTGATATCGAGAGCCAAGTAGGCGAATTAGATGCGGCCTATTTGTATTCAGTTGATGACTTACAAGCCATAGTAAGCGAGAATATCGCCGCCCGTGAGCAGGCTGCTGAGCAAGCACAAGCTATTATTCGCTCACGTACCGATGAATTTGCTATGTGGTTGCGTTCACTCGATTCGGTGGATTTAATTCGCCATTATCGTAACGATGTACAAGATATAAAGTCAGAACTAGTCGAAAAAGCCTTAGGCCAGCTGCAAGCAGGTAAAGAAGCTGAAAAAGTTATACTCGAGTTGGCAAACAAACTGACCAACCGCTTGATGCACGCACCTACCCGTGCCATTCAAGATGCTGCTAAAAAAGGTGAAGCAGCGGAGTTAAGCCAATTAAAGAAAATGTTAGGTATTGATCAGGAATAGTCGTTAAATGAAAGAGTCTGTTTATAGAAAATTAGAAACCTTAGTTGAGCGTTATGAGGAAGTGCAAGCGCTACTAAGCGACCCCTCTGTGATCAGCGACCAAAATCGCTTTCGTGCCTTATCTAAAGAATACTCAGAATTAGAAGAAATCGTAAAAGCATTTTTAGCTTACCAACAAGCACAAGATGATGTTGCTACTGCTGAAGAAATGTTAAAAGACTCTGATCCTGATATGCGTGAAATGGCGCAAGAAGAATATAAAGAAGCAAAAGCACAAATAATTGCTTTAGAAGACGAAATCCAAATTCTAATGTTACCTAAGGACCCTAAAGACAATAATAACGTCTACCTAGAGGTTCGTGCCGGTACCGGTGGTGATGAAGCTGCTATCTTCGCAGGTGACTTATTCCGTATGTACAGTCGCTACGCTGAAACTAAAAAGTGGAAGGTGGAAGTCGTTAGTACTAATGAAGGTGAGCACGGCGGTTATAAAGAAGTGATTGCACATATCTCAGGTGAAGGTGTTTATGGTCAGCTTAAGTTCGAATCAGGTGCGCACCGTGTACAACGTGTACCAGAGACAGAATCGCAAGGCCGTGTTCATACATCTGCGTGTACTGTAGCAGTCATGGCTGAAATTCCTGAAGCGGAAGCAATTGAGATTAATCCTGCGGATATTAAAGTAGATACTTTCCGTGCATCGGGTGCCGGTGGTCAGCACGTAAATAAAACCGACTCAGCAATCCGTATTACGCATATTCCAACGGGCGTAGTTGTAGAGTGTCAGGATGAACGTTCACAGCATAAAAACCGTGCTAAAGCGATGTCAGTACTTGGTGCGCGCTTACAACAAGCTGAAGATGAAAAGCGTCAAGCGGCTGAAGCATCAGAGCGTCGTAACCTAGTAGGTAGTGGTGACCGTTCTGAGCGTATTCGTACTTATAATTACCCGCAGGGTCGTATCACAGATCACCGTATTAATTTAACGCTTTACCGTTTAAATGAAGTAGTTGCAGGTGATTTGGGCAGTGTTATTGAACCTCTAATGCAAGAACACCAAGCTGATTTACTTGCTGCGATGGGCGATGAATAATCGTGCCGCAAAGCATTGAACAAGCAATTGTTGCTGCAACGGCGTTATTAACGCCTAGCAGCGACAGTGCTAAGCTAGACGCACAAGTCCTCTTATTATCCATTCTTGATAAACCACGCAGTTACTTATTTACCTGGCCAGAAAAACAACTTACCGAACAGCAACAACTTGATTTTGAAAAAGCATGTCAGCGCCGTTTAAATGGTGAACCTGTTGCTCACATTGTTGGCTTTCGTGAATTTTGGAGCCTTCCTTTGAAGGTTAACCCAACGACTTTGATCCCAAGACCCGATACCGAAACTTTAGTTGAGTATGCTTTAGGTCTTGAATTACCTGCTGATGCCAAGGTGCTTGATTTAGGCACGGGAACAGGGGCAATTGCCTTAGCATTAGCCAGTGAAATGCCAAGTTGGCAGGTGACAGGGGTTGATAGAGTTGCTGATGCAGTTGAGCTTGCCCAAGAGAACAAACAACGACTTAGTATTAACAACGCCACTTTTACGTTGAGCAATTGGTTTAGTGCAGTAAGTACAGAAAAGTTTGACCTAATTGTCAGCAATCCTCCGTATATTGAACATGATGATGAGCACTTAAGCCAAGGTGATGTTCGCTTTGAACCGCTCTCTGCATTAGTTGCAGATGATGACGGTATGGCTGATATTAAACAAATTATTACTAGCGCGCGTGACTATTTAACGACAAATGGCTATCTTTTAATTGAACATGGCTACAAACAAAGTGTGAAGGTACAAGAATTTTTTGCACAAATGTCGTATAGCCATATACTTACAATTAAAGATCTTGGCGGTAATGACCGTGTAACCTTAGCACAATGGCCTAAATAATCATGAAGAGCACTGTGCGTACATAGCCTTTGAGGGTCCCATACAATGGATGATTTTTTGTTTTCGGATGAAGCACTTGATGAAGTTAATGAGGTGGTTCAGGGTAGTTGGAAAGTCATCATCGTCGATGATGAGCCAGAAGTACATGCCGTAACAAAGCTTGCGTTGAGTGACTTTGAATTTCAAGATAAACGCTTAGAGTTTATTAGTGCCTATTCGGGTGAAGAAGCCAAAGAGGTAATTGAGCAGCATCCAGATGCTGCCATCGTATTACTTGATGTGGTAATGGAAACTGACGACGCAGGCCTTAGGGTTGCTAAGTTTATTCGCGAAACTGCAAAAAATAATCACATTCGTATCATTCTTCGTACCGGTCAGCCAGGTCAAGCACCTGAGCGACAAGTGATAGTTAACTACGATATCAATGACTACAAGTCAAAAACTGAGCTAACTGCACAAAAACTTTTTACCGTGGTTATGTCGAGTTTACGTTCTTACCGTGACATTTTATCGATTGAGCAATCTCGTCAAGGCCTTGAAAAAATTATTAAAGCATCACGTGATATTTTCTCAACTCATTCACTTGAGAGCTTTATTGAAGGGGTGATGCAACAACTCACCTCATTACTCGGTACTGTAGATCAAGCAATGTATGCAACAAGCTTAGTTGCCAGTAACCCGCAGGATAATCAAAAGAAGTTAGTGGTATTTTCGGGGCGTGGTGAGTTTGAACGTAGTGAAGGTAAGGCTATCGAAGAAGTCCTAGATAATGAGCAGTTGCAAGCCTGCCAGCAAGCATTGAACGAAAAAACCATCGTCTACCGTGAAAATTATTTATTTGCTTATTGTTGTAGTGAATGTAATCACAACTCGATGTTATTTATTTCCGGTATCCCTAAGCATTTAACAGACACTCAGCGTCATCTGATTGAAATTTTTTCACAAAATGTGCAGTTGGCGTATGAAAATGTACAGTTACAATCTGAAATTGAAGCAACACAGCAAGAGTTAGTATTTAGGCTTAGTGAAGCGTTAGAGCAACGCTCAACGGAAACCGGTAACCATGTAAAACGTGTTTCGCACATTTGCTATGAATTGGCCTTGGGCTATGGTTTACCCAAACGCGAAGCTGAACTTATTCGCTTAGCAGCGCCCCTACATGATGTAGGTAAAGTGGGTATTCCTGATGCAATTTTAAATAAGCCAGGGCCGCTCACCGACGAAGAATGGGCTATCATGCAGCAGCATGCTGAAAAAGGTCATTTAATTTTAAAAGATTCAAATCGTGACATTGTTAATACAGGAGCCATTATTGCTTTATCACATCATGAGCGTTGGGATGGTTCAGGCTATCCGAAAGGTTTAAAAGGTGAGGAAATTCCAATTGCAGGTCGCATTGTAGCATTAGCTGATGTGTTTGATGCGCTACGTCATAAACGCTGTTATAAAGAGCCGTGGTCACTTGAAGATGTAATCAAGGAAATTAACTCGCAACAGGGCAAACAATTTGATCCGAAGTTAATTGAAGTGTTTAATCAGCGGGTTAAAGAAATAGAAGACGTACTTGTACGTTATCCAGATTAATTAAAACAAAATTAGGGGCATATGGATTATTTAGCAGTAAAACATACTCACATGCTGTTTGCCGTGTTGAGTATTATCTTATTTTACGTTCGTTCGTTTTCACGCTTAAAATCGGGCACTTTGGCAAAAAATAAAGTGGTATTTATTGGTAGTCATAGTATCGACACTTTACTGCTAGTTTCTGCAGTGGTATTGATTGTGATGGCAGGACTTAACCCTTTAGAGCAGTCTTGGTTATTAGAAAAGATAATCTTAGTTATTGCATACATTGTGTTAGGTGTTGTTGCTGCTAAGCAAAATGCAAAAAGTGCGAAGCTCGTATTACTTGTAATCACCACACTCATCTTATTGGCAATTGGCTATTTAGCCTCTGCTAAAACAGCACTTCTTCTTTAAGAATCTCTAAGCGGTATTTGATGGCCTAGGTTGTCATACCGCTTTTTTATATCTCATCGCTCAGTATTGGTAACTTAGGGGAAAAGTAGGTAAACTAGCTGTTCGTTTTTGTAAGAGATGTAGCAGTATAAATGACCACCCCTTGGTTTGAAGATCAAAATGAATCCTATCAAGAAGAGGCCTTTGACGCATTTTCTTCGAAAGTGCTTTATCGTTGTATCGACGCTGAATTGAAGTGGGATCATCAAGCTGATTTAACAGCCTGTTATGACACCCTCAATGAGCTTGAAGACACGGTAACAGCTCTTTGCGCTGAATTAAAAGAGCCACATGAGCGTCTCGATAAGTTACTTGATACCTTTTATCAACAATGGCTATTTAGCTCATCAAGCTTAAAAGTGCCTGAGTATACGTTAAATAGTTTTAGCTACACCATTACCATGCGCAGTGGTACACAAACCACGCTGGCAGTTTTACTTTGTCATTTATTGCAACATGCTGAATTGGACGCGACTGTTACTCTTAGTCAAGGAGACGTGCACGTTCATGTTGGTATGAGTGATGAAGAAGGTTATTTAATTGAGCCCAGCACGGGACAGCAGAGCTGGTATATAACACCAGAGAATGCGTGTGAAGAAAATGGTGATGAACAAGAACCTCTTGAGCTGATTTTTGATGAAGAGCTATATAAATTATATTTAGCTCAGCAAAAATGGTCTTTTATTAGCGAAAGTAAATTTGGTCATGCTTTGCATTGTGTTGAAATGTTGATGGAATTACTTGGTGATGACCCTTATGAGCGTCGTGACCGTGGTTATTTACTTAATCAGCTAGATTGCCCAAAAATGGCCCGCGATGATTTGCAGTACTTTATTAACGAGTGCCCAGATGATCCTGCTATCGAAGTTATTCAGCATCAAATTGCTGAAATAGAAGACAACAATAATACACACCACTAATTTTAAAGGAACATTTATGACTGACGCCCACAGTGCGCTAATTACCAATGACGCAGTCGTACTTGGTTTGCTTGCCGTTATTTTGGGGTTTATTTTTAAAACCTCTCACAGTAATAATGCTGCGTGCCAAAAATTTTATAAATACGTACCGGCATTATTACTTTGCTACTTTTTACCATCATTACTGAATACCTTTGGTATTGTTGATGGTCACTCTTCAAATGTTTATTTTGTTGCATCACGTTATTTACTGCCAGCCTGCTTAATATTGCTGACCATTAGTATTGATTTAAAAGCCATTATTAACCTTGGCCCTAAAGCATTAATAATGTTTTTAACGGGTACCATGGGTATCGTTATTGGTGGACCACTCGCTATCTTAGTAATGAGTGCGGTTTACCCTGAAGCTGTCGGAGGCCATGGCCCTGATGCTGTATGGCGCGGTATGACGACCATTGCTGGTAGCTGGATTGGTGGTGGTGCAAACCAAGCATCAATGAAAGAAATGTTTGAAGTGGGCGGTGATATTTTCTCTGCAATGGTAACTGTTGATGTCATCGTGGCGAACTTATGGATGGCGGTGTTGTTATTAATGGCAGCTAATCATAAGGCGATTGATGCCAAAACAGGGGCAGATACTCGTGCAATTGAAGATTTAAAAGAGCGCGTTGAAAAGTATCATGCTGAGCATGCGCGTATGCCAACCTTAAATGATTACATGACGATTATTGCTATTGCCTTTGGTATTACTGGCCTTGCTCATTTTTGTGCAGACTTTTTAGGTCCGTTTTTTGGGGCTAATTTCCCTTGGGCGCAAGAGTATAGTTTAAATAGTAAATTCTTTTGGTTGATTGTTATTTCTACCACCATAGGTATTAGTTTATCATTTACTAAAGTTCGCCATATTGAAGCCTTTGGTGCTTCAAAAGTAGCATCAAGCTTTTTATATATTCTTGTTGCTTCAATTGGTTTACATATGAATATTACCGCGATTTTTGACTCGCCAATGTATTTTGTACTGGGCGCGATTTGGATGATTACTCATGCAAGCTTAATGTTAATCGTCGCGAAACTAATTAAAGCACCACTGTTTTATATGGCAGTAGGCTCTCAAGCGAATGTAGGCGGCGCAGCATCTGCACCTGTTGTTGCATCAGCATTCCACCCGTCTCTCGCGCCAGTAGGTGTTTTACTTGCTGTTTTGGGTTACGGTGTAGGTACTTACATGGCTTATATTTGTGGATTAATGCTTCAAGCTGTTGCACCTTAAGGAATAGAAATGAACAACCAGTTAATTAAAATTAACGACATTGAATTAGCCAACAACAAGCCATTTGTGCTGTTTGGTGGTATGAATGTACTTGAATCACGTGATTTAGCGATGCGTATTGCTGAGCATTACGTAGAAGTAACATCAAAGCTAAACATTCCATATGTGTTTAAAGCATCTTTTGATAAAGCAAACCGCTCTTCAATTAATTCATACCGTGGCCCAGGTATGGAAGAAGGTTTAAAAATCTTTGAAGAAATTAAATCTACTTTCAATGTGCCTTTAATCACTGATGTACATGAGCCGCATCAAGCCGCACCTGTGGCTGAAGTTGTTGATGTTATTCAATTACCTGCTTTTCTTGCTCGACAAACTGATTTAGTCGTTGCTATGGCAAAAACTGGCGCCATTATCAACGTGAAAAAGCCACAGTTTTTAGCGCCACATGAAATGCGCCATATCATTAAAAAGTTTAATGAAGCGGGCAACAACAACGTTGCGCTGTGTGAACGTGGCACAAGCTTTGGTTATAACAACCTAGTGGTTGATATGCTAGGTATGGATGACATGAAGCCTATGGCGCCGGTTATCTTTGATGCAACACACGCATTACAGCGTCCTGGTGGTCGTGCTGACTCTGCGGATGGTCGCCGTGCACAAGCTGCAGAGCTTGCGCGTAGTGGTATGGCATTAGGTATTGCAGGTCTGTTCATTGAAGCACACCCTAATCCTAATGAAGCAAAATGTGATGGTCCTTGTGCACTTGCACTAAGTAAACTAGAAGGTTATTTATCGCAAATGAAAGCGGTTGATGACTTGGTTAAGAGCTTTGCACCACTAGATACTAGCGCTAGTGACTTGTAATCTTGCTATTTAAGTATGAAAAAGGCGACCATGGTCGCCTTTTTTTATTTGTATCGCTATAATCGACGCATAAGAAAAACTAATTCTAAGCTTGGTGATTATGTCTCGTCGTTTACCTCCCTTAAATGCGCTAAAAGCATTCGAAGCTGCGGCTCGTCATTTGAGCTTTACTAAAGCGGCAGAAGAGCTGTATGTAACGCAAGCAGCGGTGAGTCACCAAATTAAAACCCTAGAAGAGCATTTAGGTTTAAAACTGTTTTTGCGTAAAAATCGCTCGTTATTGCTGACCGAAGAAGGGCAAGGTTACTTTTTAGATATTAAAGAGATTTTTACCCAGCTGATTGATGCTACAGAAAAGTTGCTTGCACGAGGTGCGAAAGGTTCACTGACAGTGAGCTTAACGCCAAGTTTTGCGATTCAATGGTTAGTGCCCAGACTTAGTTTATTTAATGAATTACACCCTGAGATTGATGTGCGAATTAAAGCGCAAGATCAGGATGAGAATTCACTTTCTGACGATGTCGATATTGCCATTTATTATGGCCGAGGTCACTGGAGTGGGGTGCAAACTTATAAGCTGCACACTGAATATCTGGTGCCTTTATGTAGCCCATTATTATTAACAGGCCCTAAGCCACTCAATCAACCAAGTGATTTGGCGAATCATACGTTATTGCATGATACGACCCGTAAAAATTGGAAAACTTGGATGAAAACGGCTGGTGTGCGTAATGTGCAAGTTAACCAAGGGCCAATTTTTAGTCACTCATCGATGGTATTACAAGCTGCGGTGCATGGTCAGGGTGTTGCTATTGGTAATAGCGTATTAGCTAAACCTGATATTGATGCAGGTCGACTTGTCATACCGTTTAATCACTCATTAGAAAGTAAAAATGCTTACTATTTAGTGATCCGCGAATCGCAAACAGAGCTTGGTAAAATAGTGTCTTTCAAAGACTGGATGCTGAGCTTAGTAGAGCAAGAACAAGAGTATTAACATGTTACAGTGGTTTAAAAGTGCAACGGGCAATGCCCGTGCACAGTTTATATTTGCACACGGCGCAGGGGCGGGCAGCGACTCTGAGTTTATGCAAACAATGGCTAAACTTATTAGTCAGTTCAATATTGATGTGGCGTTGTTTGATTTTCAATATATGCAAATTGCAAAAGAGACAGGCAAGCGAAGACCGCCAGAGCGTGCTCCTAAGTTGCTTGCATACTTTGCAGAGGTGCTGAGAGAGAGACAGCCAGAGCTGCCTTTATTTATCGGTGGTAAATCAATGGGGGGGCGTATGGCTTCTATGCTTTGTACCGAGCAGAGCCTAGCTAAAATAGCCGGAGTTGTGGCTTTTGGTTATCCGTTTCACCCACCAGGAAAACCTGAAAAACTTCGTATAGAGCATTTTGCAGACATACCATGTCCTTTTTTAGTTCTGCAAGGTGAGCGCGATACATTTGGAAATCAGCAAGAGCTCGCTGATCTTAAAATGATTAATCCGCCAGAAATCAAATTTCTCAAAGATGGTGATCATTCACTAAAACCACGTAAAAAAAGTGGAATTACTGAAGAAGAGAATCTACAGCAAGCTGCTGATTATGCAGCAAAGTTTATTATTAATTTAGTGGCAGGAGATGAGCAATGATCAAACTATATTTAATGGTTGGCAGCTTATTCTGCATGTTTTCGGTGATGCTTGGTGCATTTGCCGCTCATGGTTTAAAAAACCGTGTCTCGGAATACGCAATTGGGATTTTTAAAACAGCTGCTGAGTATCAAATGGTGCATGGCCTTGCACTTATAGCTATTGCTATCTTAATTAAGTGGGGCATGAACCTAAGTTGGGCTGGTGGATTTTTTATAGCAGGTACGTTTCTATTTAGTGGTAGTTTGTATTTACTCGCATTAACGGGCATGAAATGGCTTGGGCCTATCACCCCTATTGGCGGCGTTTGTTTTATTATTGGTTGGGCTATTTTGTTAGTTCAAGCCGCACGATATAAGTTTTAAGGGTTATCTATGTCGAGTGTAATTATTTATTGTCGCAGTGGTTTTGAAAATGATGCCGCTGCTGAAATTACCTTTCAAGCTGCTGAACAAGGCTTTGCAGGTTACGTTAAAACAAAACCAAATACAGGTATTGTTGTTTATGAATGTTTTGATGCAAGTCACGGCGATGAAATCATAAAAAAAGTCGACTTCAAAAATATGGTATTTGCGCGTCAATGGTTTACTGGCACTCTAGTGGATAATATGCCACTTGAAGACCGTGTTAGTGCCATTGTTGATGCTGCCGCTGACTTTCCTGAATGTGGTGACTTACGCGTAGAAACGCCCGATACTAACGAAGGTAAAGAGCTGTCTAAGTTCTGCAAAAAGATTTCGACGCCACTGAAAAAGTCGCTTGAAAAGCGCTCGAAGGTAACTCGCGAGCTTGCAGAGAAGAAACCAGTAATGCATGTGTTATTTTTAGCAAATGACAGTGCTTATGTCGGCTATTCGTATACATTTAACAACTCGCCTTTCTTTATGGGTATTCCGCGCTTACGTATGCCTAATGATGCGCCGAGCCGCTCTACCTTAAAACTCGATGAAGCCTTTAACGTGTTTATTCCCCCCCATGAAGCCGAAGAACGTATGCAACCTGGCATGCGAGGCGTTGATTTAGGCGCTTGCCCAGGTGGTTGGACTTATCAGCTAGTGCGCCGTGGAATGTTTGTAAGCGCAATCGATAATGGCCCAATGAATGATGATTTGATGGAAACAGGGCAGGTTAAGCACTTCAGAGTAGATGGTTTTAAATATCGCCCTGAAAAGCGCAATATTCAGTGGTTAGTGTGTGACATGGTAGAGAAGCCGACAAAAGTGACTAATCTTATGATTGATTGGGCAGTTAATGCCTACGCTAAAGAGCTAATCTTTAATCTCAAGTTGCCTATGAAAAAACGTTTTGACAGCGTTTACGAATGTTTGAAAATGATCAAAGAAGAGCTTGATAAATATGGAGTGAGCTACGAGCTGCAAGCCAAGCATTTGTATCACGATCGTGAAGAGGTCACAGTACATTTGAATGTAACTAAGGTTCCACAAAGCCTTTACAGTTAGCATTAATTTGAAAATAAAAAGGCCAATAGCTAAAACTATTGGCCTTTTTATTAGACGATTAAACATCTAATTTAAGTTCGATATTTACTTCGGTAATTATCGACCCATAAACGTGTGCCTCCACATACTGCAACAGGCATGACAATTAAGTTAACAATTGGTATTGCTGTTAAAATCATTACAGCTAAACCAAAACCATAGGACAAGGTTTGCTTTTGCTTTAAGTCACCTTTCATTTCGTTAAAGCTAATTTTATGGTTATCGAAAGCGTAGTCTTCATATTGAACGGCATACATCCAACAGGTGAAAAGCACCCATAAAACTTGCCCGATCACAGGTAAAATCCACAATAAAATAAAAAAGCCAATAGCGCGTGGTAGGTAATAGCAAAGTTTTGTCCACTCTCGTCCTAGCATGCGTGGCACATCTTTCATTGTATCGAAAAGGCTATCGTCATTAATTTTTTGCCCAGTTAAGTAAAGCTCAACTTTTTCACTGAGCAGGCCGTTAAATGGGGCTGCTATAAAATTCGTAATAACCGTGAAGAGCATGCTGTAACTAAATAAAATCACCAGCACGGCAATCGGCCACATTAGCCATTCGAGCCAGCTAAGCCATTCTGGTAATAACGAGTTCATGTAAGCAAAGCCATCAGTGAGCCAACCGTACAAAAAGAACAGCGAACTACCAAAAAGCAGGATATTGATGGTTAAAGGAATAAGTACAAAACGTTTCAACCCCTTTTGGCTAATTAACTTAAAGCCAGAAAAGAAGTATTCCATACCTTGAGTGAACTGCACGAGAAAACCTCATCTTTTTTCTTGTTGTTTGCAGTATATGGTTTTAACGATATTTGAACAGCTTTTTTCCGTAACAAAGTGTTTAACTCTTTACATGGACAGTCACTTTAAGCCTAGCTCTCAGCTGTATTCCAAGGGAAGAAATTTAAATAGACAGTCATTACACTTAACTGTTCTTGGAAATTTAAATAGACAGTCATTACACTTAACTGTTTTTGCAGCACAAGAGTTTTTGTCTACACTTTAGTTACAGCCCATGCATTTTAAATTATCGGTTCAAGGAGTGGACGATGGCTTTAGCAAGGAAGCGGCAAATCTGTTTGTCGAATACTAAATACTATCACTGTGTAT
>NZ_JAATOU010000032.1:0-22242 GCF_011806445.1 Pseudoalteromonas sp. HF66 | reverse complement strand
CCCCCTTAGCTCAGTTGGTTAGAGCGACGGACTGTTAATCCGCAGGTCCCCCGTTCGAGTCGGGGAGGGGGAGCCAACTCACAGAAAATAATCAGGTTTATCTACTACTATTCTTCGATTGTATTAGACTTTAAAGCGCTTATAATCTACCCTACATTAAAGTTATTTCTAAAGTTTTTTCTATTTTTTACGATAGAATGTAATGACTGTAATTAAAGCGATCAATCAAGGAATTGATTCCTTCCGTTAGGCTTTTATAAGATAAGAACATGGCTGGCTTTAAAAAACTTATATTTATACAACTCATATCTTGGCTGCTTTTTGCTTTATTAGGTGGTTATTTTATTGCCCTTAGTTTCGACAGTGCTGTCAGTGATGCTCAGCAAAAAGCACAAAATGTCGTTAGTGCTTATATAAATACTCAGACATTAGATGAACTAGCACCAGAAAAAATTAAACACGCGCTTGCCGATGGCAGTACTTTTTCTAAGTTTGTGATCCGTGATCAAGCGGGCCAAGTAGTTAGCTCAGTTGAATCAAGTCAACCCCTACCCATATTTGCTGAAATTGTAAATGCTAGCTTTAACTCAATTCGCCCTCAATTTGCTGTTAACCAAGCATCTGATATAAAGGTTGAATTCACAATTAATGCGCATAATCTCGCAAGCTTATTACAACAGGCTCTATTTGTTGTTATTTTAATTTCAGGCTTGATTGCCCTACTTCCTATTATCTATATGAAGAGCATGTTCCGCCGCCTTAATCGTAAAATTAGCACTACAGTTGCAGATATAGTTGATATTTATATTAATCAAAACCAAATTGATGATGACCTAGAACAATCAATTGATACAACTAGCCTAAAAAAGTTAAGCAAAGATTTAATCCCTTCATTCAACCGCCTTTCTCACTTTTTACAAACTAAACACGACGATATTCAAAACAATGCGCTGAACATCAAAAAAGAAGCTTATAAAGATGTAGTGACTAACCTTGGCAACCGTAATATGTTTGTTGAGTACTACGAAAAGAATATCGAAAACGCAGAAAAAAGTACTTTTGGTTCACTTGCGATGGTTCGCTGTAGCGAGCTGCAAGCCATCAACCAAACTCGTGGTTACCAAAAAGGTGATGATTATGTTAAAAGCGTGGCCGATATAATTAAACATATCAGTGGTACTTATACTGGTAGCCAAGTGTTTCGTTTAAACAGCTCAGACTTTGCAGTTGTGTTGCCCAATACCCCACTAAAAGAAGCGGAACGTTTTGGTGATAACTTACAGTCTCGATTTACTCAGTATCAACAAAATCAAGAATTAAGCTCAGTCGCGAACACAGGTATTGTCGGTTACGAAAAAGGTAAACCTTTAGGAGAGTTATTATCTATTGTTGATAATGCGATGAGTATGGCGCAATCAAAGCAAGCTAACGCATGGCATGTTCAACGCGAGACTGACCTTGTAAATAATGCTAGCGCTGGTTTTGGTAACCAAAACTGGCGTAAAGTGATTAACGAAGTGATCGAAACCAAACGTGTTCACTTGGTCATGCAAAACATTATGCCAATTGGTAAAAGTGTGAAGGCCTATGCAGAGATTCAGGTTCGTTTCAAAACCGCAGAAAATCAAATGCTACCAACTGCCTCTTTTCTTGCTATGACCGAAAAGCTAGAAATGGCTATGGAAATTGACCGCTTAATCATTGACACCAGCTTAGAAAAAATTAAAACCCGTAATTTTTCTGAGAAATTCTTTGGAATCAATGTTACCGCATCAAGCGCCCATAATGATCAATTTGTGATCTGGCTTGAGCGCCGCCTACTAAAAGACAGTAATATCGCCTCTAAGCTTATATTTGAAGTGAGCGAGTTTGGCTTGCAACAAAATATTAAAGCAAGTAAGCGCTTTATCGATATGGTGCATCGTGTCGGTGCGCGTATCACTGTAGAGCGTTTTGGTGTTGGTTTAACGTCATTTAAATTCTTTAGAGATTTAAAACCTGATTTCATCAAAATGGATGCAAGTTATACCCGCGGCCTTGAAGAAGATAAAAATAATCAATATTTTATGCGCTTAATGGTTGATCTTGCCCACCGTATTGGAGTGAGTGTATTTGCTGAAGGTGTAGAGAGCCAAGAAGAAAAGCATATCATTGAAACTCTGTGTCTTGATGGTGTGCAAGGCTATTACATCGAAAAACCAAAAGACATTTAACCCCCTATTAAAGGCCCAAAAAACCTTACTGTTTTTGGGCCTATTCTATCTATTAACTTAGCTTTAACACTTTAATCGTAAACAGCTTTGTTAATTTTATCTATTCGTCCCTCATGTGTTGTGTCAGCCCCCAGAAAAAAGGATAATAGGGTCGTTTTTATTCTCGTGAGGCACGCATGACAGAGTATGTCTTGTTATTGATTGGCACCGTGCTAGTCAACAACTTCGTTTTAGTTCAATTCTTAGGTTTATGCCCATTTATGGGCGTGTCGGGTAAGTTAGATACCGCGATTGGTATGTCCTTAGCCACAACCTTTGTACTTACACTTGCCTCCGTGACTAGTTATCTAGTAAATCATTATATTTTGATCCCGCTGGATATCGAGTTTTTGCGTACCATGAGCTTTATTTTGGTTATCGCTGTTGTCGTGCAATTTACTGAAATGGTGGTTAGAAAAACCAGCCCGACACTTTATCGCTTATTAGGGATTTTCTTACCGCTTATCACCACTAACTGTGCTGTATTAGGCGTTGCCCTACTTAATATCAAAGAAGACCACTCATTCTTGCAATCCGCTGTTTACGGCTTTGGTGCCGCAGTGGGCTTTTCTATGGTGTTAATACTGTTTGCTGCATTACGTGAACGCTTAGCTGCGGCTGATGTCCCTGCTCCTTTCAAAGGTGCTTCTATTGCGATGATCACTGCAGGCCTTATGTCGATGGCCTTTATGGGTTTTACAGGATTAGTGAAGTTTTAATATGACCTTGTTTTATGCTTTGATAGCGTTAGGTTCATTAGCGCTAATATTTGGTTTAATTTTAGGTTTCGCTGCCGTGCGTTTTCGCGTAGAGAGCAACCCTATAGTTGACCAAATTGATACCATTTTACCGCAAACACAATGTGGCCAATGTGGTTACCCTGGCTGTCGCCCATATGCTGAAGCGATTGCCAACGGCGATGAAATAAATAAATGCCCACCAGGCGGCGAAGCAACAGTAAAAAAATTAGCTGATTTAATGGGTGTTGAAGCAAAACCACTTGCAGGCGGTGAGCAAGCTGATCCGATTAAAACAGTCGCCTATATTCGTGAAGATGAATGTATTGGCTGTACCAAATGTATTCAAGCCTGCCCTGTTGATGCCATTGTCGGTGCAACGCGTCAAATGCATACCGTGTTAATTGATGAATGTACCGGTTGTGACTTATGTGTAGAACCCTGCCCTGTAGACTGTATTGATATGTTGCCCGTAAAAGAAACTAAACAAACCTGGAAATGGCAATTAAACGCAATCCCTGTGACTCAGGTAGATTAGGAGCACAGATGGAAAAGCTAATAGATCAAATTAAACAAGGTAAAGTGTGGCCATTTCCTGGAGGTATTCACCCACCGGGTCAAAAGCAGCAATCAACTACGCAAGCAATCGTAAGACTACCACTACCTGACAAACTTGTTGTATCACTAAAACAACATATTGGCGCTAACGGCAAACTCATTGTTGAAAAAGGCCAACAGGTACTTAAAGGCCAAGCATTAACGAAACCAAGCGGGAATTGGTCAGTGCCAGTACACGCACCAACATCTGGGCTGATCAGCGATATTTGCCCAATGCCATCTGCTCACCCATCAGCGCTGCCAGAACTTAGCGTTATCATTGAACCTGATGGTGAAGATAAATGGTGCGAGCTTCGGTCTGTGTCTGATACCAAAGCACTTTCGCATGATGAGCTTGTGGATATTATTCATCAAAGCGGTATTTCAGGTATGGGCGGCGCTGGCTTCCCTACTTATGTCAAAGCAGATATACGTAAAGACATTGAGTTTTTAATTGTCAATGCCGTCGAATGTGAGCCATATATCACCGCTGATGATATGCTAATGCGCGAACATGCTGATGGTATTATCGCGGGCATTGAATTAATGCAACAGCTGTTAAACCCGCAGCTCACAATTATTGGTATTGAAGATAATAAGCCAGAAGCCATTGCTGCTATGAAAAAAGCAGCTGAACATAACGACAGCATAATGGTACAAACAGTGCCAACGGTTTACCCTTCTGGCGGTGAAAAACAACTGATTAAATTGCTAACTGGCAAAGAAGTCCCGAGTGGCAGTATTCCAGCTGATATTGGTATGTTAGTGCAAAATGTCGGTACCTTGTTTGCAGTAAATCAAGCTGTGCATGAGGGTAAACCTCTGATTGAGCGTGTGGTGACTGTAACTGGTAACACCATTCATAAACAGGGTAACGTGTGGGCTTTACTGGGCACTGAAATTAAACATTTATTAGATTGCCAAGGTTTTTCACCAGTACCACAACAACGTGTTGTAATGGGCGGCCCGATGATGGGCTTTACCCTACCAACCGTGCGTATTGGTGTCGTTAAAACGACAAACTGTATTTTAGCGCCAGATCACCAAGAACTTGCTGAGCCGGGTGAGGAAAAAGCCTGTATTCGTTGTAGTGCCTGTGCTGACGCCTGCCCTGCTTCATTGTTACCGCAGCAATTACAATGGTTTGCTAAGTCTAAAGAATACGACAAACTCAACGAGCACAATTTATTCGATTGTATTGAATGTGGCGCCTGTGCTTATGTTTGCCCAAGTGAAATTCCACTCGTTCAGTACTATCGTGTTGCTAAAGCTGAAATCAAAGAGCAGCAAGCAGAGCAAATCAAAGCAGAGCGTGCAAAGGAGCGTTTTGAAGCACGTAAAGAACGTTTAGAGCGCGAACAAGAAGAACGTCAAAACCGCCACAAACGTAAGCCAGCTGCTAAGTCAGATAGCGAAAAACAAAAAGTGGCCGATGCACTAGCACGAGTTAAAACTAAATCTGATGACAAAGAGAGTAAATCAGCTGTCGCTGCTGCTATCGCGCGTGCTAAAGCGAAAAAGCAGGGTGCAGAGCTTGAGCCTGATAACTCTGAAATAGCTAAAGAGCGTGCTGCGCGTAAAGAACAAGCACGTAAATATAAAGAGCAAAAAGCACTAGAGCAAGGTGAAGAAGGCGTCGATAAAGACGATAAAAAGTCTGCGGTTGCTGCCGCTATTGCCCGCGCTAAAGCGAAAAAGGCCGCGCAAGCTAAAGAAGATAACGCAGAAGTAGACTCAGCACCAAAAGATGACAAAAAAGCCGCTGTTGCAGCTGCAATCGCTCGAGCCAAAGCGAAAAAAGCGGCGCAAGCTACTGAAAATCAAACTGAAGCTGAAGAAGATAGCGCACCAGTTGATGACAAAAAGGCTGCCGTTGCTGCAGCCATAGCTCGCGCTAAAGCGAAAAAAGCCGCGCAATCTGCTAAAAACCAAACTGAAGCTGAAGAAGATGGCGCACCAGTTGATGATAAGAAAGTCGCTGTTGCTGCAGCCATAGCTCGCGCTAAAGCGAAAAAAGCCGCTAAAGAGCAAGCGCAGAGTGACGGTTCATCAGAGCAAACGAATGATTCAAGTGATGAGGCAGATGCCAAACCGCAATCTGATGAACCTGAGTCTAGCGAAGATAAGAAAAAAGCCGCCGTTGCTGCAGCTATCGCTCGCGCCAAAGCGAAAAAAGCCGCTAAAGAGCAAGCGCAGAGTGACAATTATTCAGAGCAAATAAATGATTCAAGTGATGAGGCAGATGCCAAACCGCAATCTGATGAACCTGAGTCTAGCGAAGATAAGAAAAAAGCAGCAGTCGCCCGTGCAATTGCAAAAGCTAAAGCTAAAAAGTTACAACAAGAAGGAAACGATAAGTCATGAAACTAACCATGGCGAGTTCGCCGCATAATCATAGCCATAAATCATTAAGTCGATTAATGATGACGGTGATTGCTGCGTGTATTCCTGGCTTAATTGCCCAAGTGTACTTTTTTGGCACAGCCGTTTTAATTCAGCTTATTCTCGCACTTATAACAGTAAGCGCCTGTGAAGCCGCTGTATTGCTGCTTCGTAAGCGCAAAGTTTGGCCAACACTCAGTGATGGCAGTGCTTGGTTAACGGGCGTATTACTGGCGTTGAGTATTCCACCTTTAGCGCCTTGGTGGATTATCGTAATTGGCTGTATGTTTGCAATTGTTATTGTAAAACAGCTTTATGGCGGCCTTGGCTTTAATTTATTTAACCCTGCTATGGCGGCTTATGTATTACTACTTGTATCGTTTCCGGTGCAAATGACCAGTTGGTTACCTGTGAGTGATTTACTTGCATCTCCGATTAGCTTCTCACAACAGCTGTCTGTTATTTTCAATGGCTTTACCAGCGCTGGGTTTAGTGTCGATCAATTACGTGTAGCAATTGATGGCACAACTATGGCAACACCGCTTGATACCGTTAAAACAGATGTCGCCCATCACCTAACGGTGGCTGAAAGCATGAGTAAACCAATTTTTAACGACTGGTTTGGTCTTGGCTGGGGCTGGGTTAACCTCGGCTTTTTAATCGGTGGTCTTTATTTATTAAAAGCTAAAATCATTAATTGGCATATCCCTGTTAGCTTTTTAGCCTCGATAGCCGTGTGCAGTGGTATAGGTTATATCGCCGCCCCTGGCACAGAACCAGGTGTGGTATTTCACTTATTCAGTGGTGCAACTATGTTAGGGGCATTTTTCATTGCCACGGATCCTGTTTCTGCATCAACAACTAATAAAGGGCGTTTAATTTACGGCGCGTTAATTGGTTTGCTTGTTTACTTAATTCGTACTTTTGGTGGTTACCCTGATGCAGTGGCATTTAGTGTATTGCTGTTAAATATGGCGGTGCCTTTAATTGATTACTACACGCAACCACGAACTTACGGCCATGGGGTGAAATAATGATCCTTTCCTCAATGACTAAAAATGGTGCTATTCTTACTGCGTTTGCGCTCATTACCACAGGCACTGTAGCCCTTACTCATAACTTGACTGCTGAGCGTATTGAAGAGCAAGAAAAGCAACAACTTGCAGAACAACTGCAACAAGTACTTGATGCTCATCATTACGACAATCAGCTCTATAAAGATTGTGTTGTGATCACCGATGAGCGCTTAGGTCCACGCCCAGAGCAAGTTATTTACCGCGCCTACAAAGACAATAAGCCTTATGCTTTAGTGATGCGCCATGTAACACCAAGTGGTTATAGCGGCGATATCAACTTATTAACAGCAGTTTTTGCCAATGGCGAAATAGCCGGTGTCCGTGTCACTAAACACGAAGAAACGCCGGGTCTTGGCGATAAAGTCGAGATCAAAAAATCTGACTGGATCACCCTTTTCAAAGGCCAAAATGTACTGGGTGAAGATGACAACCGCTGGGCGGTTAAAAAAGATGGCGGCCAGTTTGATCAATTCACCGGTGCAACCATTACACCCCGTGCTGTTGTCGGCTCAGTTAAACAAGCGGTACTTTTTGCCCAAGCTGAATTTGATAATCTGTTTGCTGCACCAAACATCTGTCAAGGAGCCAAGTAATGAGCCAAGTTAGAACCTTGTTTAAAGATGGTATGTGGGCCAATAACCCTGCCCTTGTTCAGTTATTAGGCTTGTGCCCGCTACTTGCCGTTACATCAACGATTACCAATGCGTTAGGCCTTGGATTAGCGACTTTATTGGTACTGGTTGGCTCTAACGTAACCGTATCGATAGTACGTAACTGGGTGCCTAAAGATATTCGTATCCCTGTTTTTGTGATGATCATCGCAGGCTTTGTAACTATTGTGCAACTGATGATGAATGCCTATACATTTGGGCTTTACCAATCACTGGGGATTTTTATTCCACTTATTGTTACCAACTGTGCCATTATCGGTCGTGCAGAAGCATTTGCCTCTAAAAACACCGTGCCACTTTCAGCCTTTGACGGACTGATGATGGGTCTTGGTTTCATGCTAGTTTTAGTGGTATTAGGGGCGATGCGAGAGCTTATTGGCCAAGGTACGCTATTTGATGGCGCCGATTTACTATTAGGGCCGTGGGCTGCTTCACTTCGTATTGAAGTATTCAGTTTTGATAACCAATTTTTATTAGCTATCTTACCTCCGGGTGCCTTTTTGGGACTTGGTTTATTGATTGCTGCAAAAAATGTCATTGATACACAAATAAAATCTAAGCAAGTTGTTACTCCAGAAGTAGAAAAAGGCCCAAGAGCCCGAGTAACGAGTTTAACTTAAAGGAGAGCGCGCACCGTCACTGCGTGCTTTACGCCACCATGAATAAAGAAAAACGCTACGAGATCTTATCTCGTCTTCGTGAACAAAATCCGCACCCAGAAACAGAGCTTGAATATTCAAGCCCGTTTGAATTATTAGTTGCTGTTACCTTATCAGCACAAGCAACAGATGTGGGGGTTAATAAAGCCACACGTAAGCTTTTCCCTGTTGCTAACACGCCTCAAGCGATTCTTGATTTAGGCCTTGAAGGCCTTCGCGATTACATCAAGACCATTGGTTTATTTAATTCTAAAGCTAATAATGTCTATAAAATGTGTGAGATTCTGGTCAATAAACATAACTCAGAAGTACCAGAGAATCGTGAAGCACTCGAAGCATTACCGGGTGTTGGCAGAAAGACCGCGAATGTTGTTTTAAACTGTGCCTTTGGCTGGCCGACCATTGCTGTAGACACGCATATTTTCCGCGTTTCTAACCGCACTAAGTTTGCCATGGGTAAAGATGTAGTTGCTGTAGAACAAAAATTAGAAAAAGTAGTACCTAAAGAATTTAAAGTCGATGTGCACCACTGGCTCATTTTACATGGTCGTTATGTATGTACTGCACGTAAACCCAAATGCGGCAGTTGTATTATTGAAGACTTGTGTGAGTTTAAGGATAAAACTGAGTAATCAAAGACTTCATTGTTGTATTACTCAAACTCAGTCAGCACCTTTAGACCCCCCATTAAGGGGCGGCTTCGGTAAGTAAGTGATGGGCATACAATCACCCCTGACGTGATAACACCCCTCAATAAGCACAGTACTTCTACATGAAACCTTCTCTTCATAAAAAGTAGATGCAGCTCACTCTCGGTTTTTCGAAAAACGCAGCCACAATATTTCTTCAGGCAGTACAGTTTACCTTATTTCGACCTGAGGCTTTAGCTTGGTAAAGCACAGTATCTGCTTGAGCTAAAATAGAGTCAAAACTTTGTTTATAATCTGGCTGCTGGGCGACACCTATTGATAAGGTAAAACGAATAGTTTGTTGCTCAAATTTTACTTGGCATTGTTCTACATGTGCTCTCAGACGTTCAGCCATGTCTTTTGCCTCTTCTATTTCAGTTTCAGGTAGCATCATCGCAAACTCTTCGCCGCCTATTCTCCCGATAACATCGGACTTTCTTATAATTTTTCGCACTAAATCGGCAAGTGAACAGAGCACCTTGTCACCAGCAGCGTGGCCGAAGGTATCGTTAATAGACTTAAAGTTATCGATATCAAACATCATTACACAATACGAATGACAATAACGTACAGCTTGTGAATGCTGACATTCAGCCATTTGATAAAAAGCTCTACGATTAGGAAGCTGTGTTAATTCGTCCGTTAAGGCAAGTGTTTCAGCTTTTTTCTTGGCTATTTCGATCTCTGCCGTACGGGCTTTAACCTGCTCTTCAAGACTATGATTATATTTCTTTAATTTGGCTGCCATTTGCTCAATATCAATCACATAGTTCGCTTGGCGAATTGCAATTTCAATGTAAGAAGTAACTTCTTTTATTATTTCAATTTCACTGGCCGACCAGTGTTGAGTTGATGCACTGTCCAAGCAAAATAAACCGACGACATTATTTTTTACATTGATAGGAGCATCCAGTACAGCTCTGGTCTTTCCTTCTATCATAGCGTCTTTTAATGGCGCTATAAGTGAGTTGGTTTCGACATCATCAATCGCCAATATTTTTTGTTTTTTTAGCGCTGCGAGGTATTGCGGAGCAATAGTTAAATCAGCTTCTATGCCTTCGATAGAGGGTGAGTTTTCAGTGGGTATACAGCTATGTACGGATAAAATCCCTTGAGGTGAAATAGTAGAATAGGATACACGATACATAGGGAAATATTGGGCTATATCCTTTAGCGCAATGGTTATTATTTGATTCGGCGCTAATTCAGAGCTGATACATTTTGCTATTTTATTAACGATGTCAGCACGCTGTTTATCGAACCTAGCAGCACGCACTTCTATTTGATACTGTCTAATTTTTATAAAGGTAAACAACAGTGTCAAAACTAAAATTATAAAAATGATGCTCACATTCACTCACCTATTAAGTCACTATCATTATAACGATAAAACAGCGATAGGTTACTAAATAATTAACAAATTGATCACATTACTTTCTATACAGGAATCGAAAGAATCGATTTTTAATCAACCAAACACTGAAGTATCTAAGATTATCAAACAAATAGACTAGACAACTTAATCGTTAACAACGGCCATTGGCCTCTCAAAGCAGCCTATTTTAGCGCAATCATCTAAATCTACTTTCAGTATACTTCGGCGGGCCGACAATTGCTGTTGATACGCATTTTTTCCGCGTTTCTAACCGCACTAAGTTTGCCATGGGTAAAGATGTGCTTGCTGTAGAACAAAAACTAGAAGAAGTGGTACCTAAACTTGTTAATCCTTCATGGCCGCTATGTATGTACTGCTCGTAAGCCTAAATGCGGCAGTTGTAATATTGAAGATTTGTGTGAGTTTAAAGAAAAGACTGAGTAGTTGAAGTCTACTCGAAAGCAAATAATCTAAAGGTGATGTTCCCCACTTCTTCTTTTTCTATCCCCATGCAAGCTCATTTTGCACATTGTGCCAAACACAGGGTTTGACACAATGTACTAGGCTATTATCGAGGATTTTGGCTCACCTGCTTTTTAATAAATTCTCGCGTATCTCTTAAAAGCGACACTCTTGCTGGTTCGTGAACATACATCATGTGACCGCCGTGATAATAGTGATAGTCAATTTTATCAGCGTATATACCGTGTCTATTTAAAGTGTATTCAGCATCAAAAAATGGGGTAACAATATCGTAATATCCAGAGGCAACCATCACTTTCATCTGTGGGTTACTACGAAGAACATAAGATAGATCCGGTGCTGTGTTGACGTATTTTGGCTCCCAACCTTGTCCGTCAGGAGCAGTTCGCCAGCGCCAATTATCAGATAACTCAGGGTCGCCAGGATTTAAGTATTTTCTTTTCCACTGCACGTTTAAGTCTGTGTGCATGTATTTCATCAGTGCCGCTTTATATGCCGGCCCTATAACTTTCGAAGCGTCTTGCTTAGGAGCTGCTGTTAGATCATCTCTTTCATCAAGCTTATAACGTCCATCAAGAAAGCCAACGGCAACGCCCTCATCACGCAATAATTCTTTTGCAAATCTAAAGGCGTTAATGCGTAAATCAGCCTGTTCAATATATTGTTTACTTAGCCCTGTATAACGGTGAAGTCCATCAACAATTAGCGCTCTGTCAGCTTTACTGAGCGCATTACCCTTAAATAGTGCAGGCAGTAATTCATCAACTGCAAATTTTCGGCTAGCATCAATGAATGCTTCAAAATTTCCTGATGTGTCTACTTTTTTATGATACCAAGCGGTTGCAGCGAGCGTTGGTATGTAAGTGACGTAAGAAATGATATTGTCATCTACATAAGGGCTTGAACCTTGATAGTCTAAAGCTTGTGAAACAAAAATAATGCCATTTACATTAATCAGGTGTTTATCCATAAGCACTTTAGAAACCGCTGCTGCTCGAGTTGTACCATAACTCTCTCCCAATAAAAATATTGGTGCATTCCAGCGATTTTCTTTCGTCAGCCACTGGGCAATAAAATCAGCGATAGAAGATGCATCTTCATTCAAGCCCCAAAAGGCTTTGCTTTCAGTGTCACCTAATGCACGTGAGTAACCTGTACCAACAGGGTCCACAAACACCATATCAGTCACATCTAGAATCGTCTCAGGCGCTTCTTTTAATTCGTAAGGAGCCATTCCAGGAGATGTTGCATCGCTTGGTACAACAACTCGTTTGGGGCCATAAGCCCCCATGTGTAACCAATTAGACGATGAGCCAGGGCCACCATTCCAGATAAATGTAACAGGTCTATTTTTGTTGCCGTCTGAGGCTATGTAATCAAACGAAAAAATAGCAGCTGTTGGCTCTTCGTTTTTGTTTAATAAATAAGTTTCACCTGCTACAGCTTTGTATTTCAGCTTTTTGCCATTGAAAGTGCCTTTATGCTGCGTAACAAATTTTGTGGCTTCGGGTATCGACTTTTTACTGTTGTTTGAATCTGAAATTTCATCTGCATTGACCGCGTTTGTACAAAACGCAAACAATGTCGAGATGACTACGGTTTTGAAATTGGCAACATACGCCATGTTTTATTCTCCCTTGGAAGCTTGCCTTTATTTTTAGCTGTATCTGGCTTGAGTGGTTTTATCACTCAGTGCTCAATTAACCTTTTACTTTAGCGATTACTTTTACAGTAAGAACATGTAATTTCAACTATCTGCGATTAACACGCAAAAAAGCATACCCTGTATCGAAACAAAAATATCAATGTATTAATTTCACAAGCTTCCATCCTTTCGTTATGCTGTTGAGTAATGTGAATTTTTTATGAGAGTCGCTATGTTACCTTTACTTCGTATCTTATTAATTGAGCAAGATCCTGCCACCTTAAAAGAGCTTTCAACGAACCTAGCAAGAACAATCCCTAACTTTGAACGTACTGATGTTGATATCGAGATTGTTGAGTGCATTGAGCTCAAGCAGGCGTTGAATTATGTAGAGGAAGATGGTGATATTCAAGCTGTAGTGCTTAGTTGGGATGTATTAAATAATGGCGAACGCACCTATAGTCGCTTTATCGAGCAATTAAAAGGCATCCGTCTTGAACTGCCAGTCTATGTTATCGGTGACGATACGAAAGGCTTGGAAATAGTCAACGAGTCTGAAGAAATTGAATCTTTCTTTTTTAAAGACGAGGTCATTTCAGACCCTGAAGCAATCTTGGGCTATATGATCAATGACTTTGATGACAGATCAGAAACCCCATTTTGGACCGCTTACCGTCGTTATGTAAGTGAATCGAACGATTCATGGCACACACCTGGGCACAGTGGCGGTGCTAGCTTTAGAAACTCTCCATATATTAAAGACTTTTATCAGTTTTATGGCCGTAATGTGTTTGTTGGCGACTTGTCTGTTTCTGTCGATTCGCTTGGCTCATTGTCAGACAGTACCAACACTATAGGCCGCTCTCAAGAATCAGCAGCGGCGACATTTGAAGTAAAACATACCTACTTTGTTACCAACGGCTCATCTACTTCAAATAAAATTATTTTGCAAACTTTGCTACGCAAAGGCGATAAGGTGATAATAGACCGAAACTGCCATAAGTCAGTGCATTATGGCATTTTGCAATCGGCTAGTTTACCTATCTACTTGTCGAGTATTTTGAATCCTAAATATGGTATCTTCGCACCACCGTCACTGGCTGACATTAAGCAAGCAATTGAACAAAATACCGATGCTAAATTATTGGTTTTAACAGGCTGTACTTACGATGGCCTGCTTAGCGATTTAAAGCAAGTGGTTGAATTTGCGCATCAGCACGGTATTAAAGTGTTTATCGACGAAGCCTGGTTTGCTTATTCACTTTTTCACCCGAGTTTACGCCACTACTCGGCGATTAATGCTGGCGCGGACTATGTTACCCATTCGGCACATAAAGTGGTTTCAGCGTTCTCTCAAGCATCTTATATTCATGTTAACGATCCTGATTTTGATGCCGATTTCTTTCGTGAGATCTACAGTATTTACGCCAGTACCTCGCCAAAATATCAGCTCATTGCTTCGCTAGATGTATGCCAAAAACAATTAGAAATGGAAGGTTATAAATTACTGAATGCCCTACTGAATCACGTTGCAGAATTTAAGCAACAAATGGCTTCCCTAAAACATATAAAAGTGCTCGATAAGCAAGATTTCATGGATATATTCCCACATTTTCGTGGCGATAACATGGGCCACGACCCACTAAAAATTCTTATAGATATTAGTGAGCTACCTTATTCATTAAAGGATATTCATAAATTCCTATTAGATGAAATTGGCCTTGAAATTGAAAAGTATACTCACAGTACTATCTTAGTTTTACTAACTCTTGGCGGTACACGCTCAAAGATCATTCGTCTTTACAATGCACTGAAAAAACTCGACAGTGGTAAAGTGAAGCTAGCCACCACAATGAGGCGCACTCGCTTACCAGAAAACTTACCTGCTATAGACTTGGCTTGTATCCCAAGTGATGCGTTCTATGGTGAACGTGAATCTGTGCCGATTAGTAAAAGTAACAACCGAATCTGTGCCGGATTAGTGACGCCTTACCCTCCTGGTATCCCACTGTTAGTCCCGGGGCAACATATCACTAATGAGCATATCGAATATCTTAAAGAGTTGGCGGGACAAGGTCTGACAATCCAAGGGAGCTTTGATGGCGAAATCTATGTACTGAAAGGTAAAGTGAAAAGCTAAACGTACGCTTATATCTCAAAGACCTCATTGTTATGCAGCAATAGCTCTCCCATTGCTGCATATCATTACCTTCTTTATACCAAAGCTTAGTTATTAATTTTACAGCATGGACTTTGCGATTTGTCTCAATGCTACTGTGCAAGCAATCGAAATAACTTATAATCCATTTTTGATAATTTTAATGTGCAGCTTTAAACCACACTGCGTTATTAGAATTGTGCGAATTTAAAGACAAGAAAGAGGATGCTAAAAATGCGCTTATTACACACAATGCTTCGCGTTGCTGATTTAGACAAATCAATTGAATTTTATACGCAGGTATTAGGTATGAAAGAGCTGCGTCGTGCAGACAATGAAGAGTACCGCTACACCCTTGCTTTTGTCGGTTATGGTGATGAAAAAGATTCGACAGTGCTTGAGCTTACTTATAACTGGGATACAGACAGCTATGATTTAGGTAATGCATACGGTCATATTGCTATTGAGTTTGATGATATTTATAAAGCTTGCGAAGACATTAAAGCTGCTGGCGGTAATGTGAGTCGTGAGCCGGGTCCTGTTAAAGGCGGCACAACTGAAATCGCGTTTGTTAAAGACCCAGATGGTTATGCGATTGAGTTAATTCAGAAAAAAGATAACAACACTTTTTGATTGATAGTGGCTATTTCAGCAATTGCTGAGATAGCCACTTTGCGAGTACTTTTTCCAGTTCAGTAAAATTAATTGGCTTTGCGATATGGTCGCTGATACCAATTTTTGAACTTCTTTCGATATCGTCTTTCATTGCATTGGCACTGACTGCAATAATTGGTGTATTAAAACCTGACCTTGCTAATAAATTTTCACTGGCAGTTAAACCATCCATCACCGGCATTTGGATATCCATTAAAATCAGTGCATAGTCTTTTGTTAGGGTTTTCTCACACGCAATTTGTCCATTTTCGGCCAATTCATAACTTAGACCTAATTGAGTTAAATACTTAGTGATAACAATTTGGTTAATTGGGTTATCTTCGGCAATTAATATAGGCTTATCGACTGAGTTAAAATCAAATTGAGAGTCTTTATCTAACTGATCCACTTTAGCGCTTACACCTTCTGGATATAGCGTTTTAAAACTGACATTAACCGTAAACTCGGTTCCTTTGCCAAGCTCACTAATTATCGCTATATTCCCTGCCATTAAATCAATCATCCCTTTACTAATTGCAAGCCCAAGGCCTGTACCGCCATATTCACGGGTGATATTACTTTGCGCCTGAACAAATGGATTAAACAGTGCTTTAATTTTATCTTCTGCGATACCAATTCCTGAATCTTTTACAGAAAACTCAACGTCTGTGACGCGTTCGTCTCTATTTAGCAAAGTAAGTGAGAGTACAATTTCCCCTTGGTTAGTGAACTTAACTGCATTCGAAAGCAAATTAATAAGCACTTGTTTAACACGTATTTCATCACACTCAACGATCAAAGATTGTATTGAGGGGACATCTAGATTGCAGCGAATCCCTTTGTTATCACAACTAGGCTTGAATAATAAAATAAGGTCACGACAAAGCGCGACTAAATCACATTCACGCGACTCTAGCTCTATTTTTTTTGCCTCTATTTTTGAAAAATCAAGAATGTCATTAATAACGGTCAATAAAACATCGCTGCAGTTATTAATTTGCCTAACGAACTCTGCTTGCTCTTGCGTTAATTCGCTTTTATTTAGTAACTGTAAAAAGCCCACGATACCATTCATTGGAGTGCGTATTTCATGGCTCATATTCGCTAAGAATTGGCTTTTAACTTGCTCAGAACGCTCAGCCCGATGTTTTTCTAGCTGCAAAGAAGTAATTTGAATATCAATGGTTTCAGCCATGCTATTTAGCGACTCAGCAATATCTTTAAACTCTTGGTAGTGAAAGTCGTCAGTATTTTGTTTGTAATTCCCTAACGCATACTCGCGGCTAAGGGCAGTTATACGATTCAGCGGGTTATGAAGTCGCGCAGTCAGCCAACGGACGAGAATAAATGAAATAACAGAGAGTCCAAAAATTAGTAGTCCTGCTAATACGGCTGTTTGTTTAACGGCGCTGGTGTAACTTGTTTTGGTTTCGTTAATTTGAAACTGTAAGTTCGTTGGTTTGCCTTCGAAGTAAACATTATTAATCGTTGCTTGTCCCATTAGTTTCCCATTTTCGCCCGCATCACCCAAACTAAACAAAATATTTTTTTCTGCTGTGATTTGTACTTGCTTGCCTTCTTGATAAACTGGCTGCTCATTATGTATTGCAAGCCACTTTAACGCTTCGGATAAGGGGACAAAAGACACTAATACGCCCGTTTTGATAATTGGCTCGCTCAGTGAATCTTGCTCATGGAGCAGTGTTGATGTAATAGCCAACAAGGCATTTTGTTTTGCTTGTGCAGGAACAAACAACTCACTCACTTGGGGGTTATCAATAATTTGAATTGTGTTCTGTTGTGTCGATGTTTGGGCGCTATCGAGAATGCTTTTTGTGAGCTTATAGTTCAAATTTAAAGAGGTAATAGGATAACCCTCAACTATAAACCCTTGGTTATCAATAACAATTGCAGCTTTGATTTGCGGGTTTTGGGCGACAAACTCCTGTAGCTGTACTAGCGCGAACTGTGAGTATACAACTTTATTAGGCAATTCAGTAATCGCCTTGATACTACTAAGTAATTGGCTGTTTTTCTCAAGCTTAAATAATAGTTGCTCAAGACTAGCCGCATTATTTCTGGCTTGCCACTGTAAACTAGTGTTTGCCTGATCAATCGAGCTTAAATAAAAACGCCCTGTCATCAAACCTGCAAGTATCAATAAAGGTATAATTACCAGAAGTAAAACACTGATAAACAAGGCGCGACTAAAGCGTGGACTGCTCATTCATCCCCTTCATTGGCAATCGAACGCTCTGCCAACCCTTGCATAAATAACCCCGCTTGCTCAGCAGTTAAGGCTCCACTCCCATAGCGAATAAAACCTTTATTTAATACTTCCCATACAATGATCATAGATGGCGTTGATAGCATAGGTTTTGTGAATTGCATAGCATCAATTAAGGTTGATAACCATGAACCTTGTTGTGCTTTTAGCTTATTTAAAACCTCTGTATTGATAGGAATATCTTGGAGCTGTTGCCAAATCATTGTTTGGAACTTTTCTGCTTGAACCAATTTAGCAAATTTGAATAAGTTTTCTTTATTTGCACCATTTAGGCCATCATTTGGAAACGCCAGTACAAAAGTAGAGTAATAAGGCTGCATATACTCACCATTGAGTTTCGGTAACTGTTGCATCCCTAAATTATCACCAAGCGCCTGATCATAAGTTTTTAATGCCCATGCACCATCAATAGTAAATGCGGCTTGCTGCGCTTTAAATGCGTTATTTGAACAAGTGTAATCGCACTGTCTGTCAACGAGGTTTTGTTTACTTAAATCCCAAACAAATTTGAGAGCAGATTGCATTGCAGGCGTGTTTAGCTGAGCTTTATTATCTACAATTAGATCACCATTAAAAGCCGATAAAAACGGAATAAACCAGTACATCTCCATAAAACTCCATGTAACTAGTTTAACCTCTTCAGGCAAGGATGATTTAAAGTTATATATATCCTGCCAATTTTCTATTGGCTCTTTAACGTACTGCTTATTATAAAAAAGTAGCAGGTGATTACCTTGAATAATGGGAATACCCAAGAGCTGATTGTTTAGCTTAGCAGTGTCTAAGGTTCGCTTATCTGTAGTGTCAGCAATGAGTGAGCTTGGAATAACACTGTAGTTGGCATATTTATCAAGACCTAAATGATCTGCAGGCACAATAATAACGTCTGTTGAGGTGCTGGTACTGGTGTTTTGTACCAGTCTTACTTTTAGAGCTTTTTGATCAACCGACACAGAATTAACCGTCAAACCACTTTGCTCAGCGAGTGTGCTTAACAGTTGATCAAAATGCTCATGTTTCATGGTATGGGCTAGGTTTATCTTTGCCGCATAGCTATCAAATGTAACTATTAGCATCACTACCCAAAATACTTGCCACACGCTAAGGTTTGCTCATAAATAATGAAAATTATATTTTAGTTAAGCACATATGCCGTACATTGCCTAGCTTAATCAAGGGTTTTCTTGAACCTAAGTGCAGCCATAGCCAAGCCTAAAATAGTAAAGATCAAAAGCCAAATTAAGTCACTGCTCATACTCATTAGATTGACATCTTTTAGTACTATTCCTCTTATTAGCCTTAAATAGTGCGTTGCTGGTAAGCATTCAGCAAGCCACTGCGCCGCCATAGGCATTCCTTCATAGGGAAATACAAAACCAGACAATAAAATGGAAGGTAACAGAATAAAAATAGTCATTTGCATTGCTTGAAGCTGGTTTTTAGCGATGGTCGAGAGCACTAAACCTAGCACTAAACTGGCGCATATAAAGGCAAATGTTGCGACAACCAGTGCCATTAAACCACCGCCAAAAGGAATATGAAATAATATCTTGCCCATTCCTAATATAATAAATAGCTGAATAAAACCAATGAAGATATAAGGCACCACTTTACCTATCATCAACTCAAGTGAGCTTAAAGGTAAGGTTATTAAGAGCTCCATATTGCCTCGCTCTTGCTCTTTAACAATTGCAGCAGAGGTAAACATAATCATGGTCATGGTCAAAATGACAGCTGCTAAACCTGGCACAATATTAACCGCAGAGCGCTGCTCAGGGTTATAAAATAAGGTTGTTTCAAAGGTAGGATAAGTTCTATTCGCGGGCTTATCGAGCAGTTCAGCAAGCGGCATGTTGCGAAGCGATTTAATGCTCGACGCTACCATTGTATCTGAGCCATCAACTAACCAATGCGCAATTGGCCTGACTAACGACTCATTACTACCATCTGGTAAACCAAAACCGACTGTTGGGTGTTGAGCAAGCCGGTTTGCTACATCGTGGGGTATAAAAAGCACGGCGCGCACTTTAGCACTGGCTATTGCTGTTTGTGCTTGCTCTATACTGTTATAGTAATCTGTCACTTTGACCACATTTGTGGCTGATACTGTTTGTACTAAAATGCGGCTGAGAGCAGTGTGACTATGATCGACTACTGCAACAGGGATATCCTTAACATTAGTGTTAATAGCATACCCAAATAGAATCAGCTGGATAAGGGGGATCATTACCACCATAGCAAATGTCATTCTATCACGGCGTAATTGTAATAACTCTTTGCTTACAATAGCTTTTATACGGCTTAAAGAGGTAACAATATTCATTGTCTGCCCTGCCCTGTACAAGTTACAAACACGTCCTCAAGGCTTGGGCGAACAATATTTACTTGCCACGTATCCTTACAAAATGATTGCTGTTTTATAAACTCAACGGGATCTTGAACATCTTTTTTCACTAATACTCGCAATTGTGCGCCTAACTGAGTCGCCGAGATAACTTGATCGATTGTTGCGAGCTGTTTTTTTAATTCTCTAGTTTGCGCCCCAGCTATTTCTACAACATAGGCATGCATGTCTGTCATTAATTGTTTTGGTGAGCCATCGGCGCGTTTAATACCGGATTCTAAAATTGCTAAACGATGACAGCGCTCCGCTTCATCCATGTAGTGAGTAGTGACTAATATTGTTGTACCGGCATTACTTAAATCAAAAAGTGTTTCCCAAAAGTCACGGCGATTTTGTGGATCGACTGCCGATGTTGGCTCATCAAGAAATAAAATTTTCGGTTTATTGATCACTGCAGCAGCCAATGCCAAGCGCTGCCTTTGGCCCCCACTCATACTTCCGGCCATTTGTTCCGCTCTTTGATCAAGACCGTAGGTATGGAGCAATTCATCAATTCTTTGTTGTTTTTGCCGCTTTTTTAAAGGGTAAAGCGCAGCCATGAACTGGAGGTTTTCAAGTACAGTTAAGTCGCTATAAAGTGAAAACTTTTGAGTCATATAACCAAGTTGTGTTCTCAGCTTTTCTGCATCTTTTGGCAGGCTCAAGCCAAGCACATTGATATCACCGGCGGTTGGCTTCAATAAACCCGTAAGCATACGTATTGCAGTCGTTTTACCACAACCATTGGGGCCTAAAAAGCCATAAATTTGGCCTTGCTGAACGTCTAGATCAAGGTTATCAATCGCTGTTAAATCGCCAAATTGTTTTATCAAGCCTTTGGCATGGATCACCGACTCAGTCATGGCATAACCACTTGGGCAGGTACGCCTGTTGGTAAGTTATTCTCAGTTGCAGGTAGTGTTACCTCAGCAAGATACATTAAACGCGCGCGCTCTTCCTGATTAAGGGCATAAAAAGGAGTGAAAGCAGGCTCTGTGGCGATCCAAGTAAGTTCGCCTTCAATCTCTTGATCTATACCGTCTACGCGAACCATGAGCCTCATGCCCTGTTTGAGCTTGGCGCGATATGGTTCTGGGATATATACGCGTGCGTATGGTGCGCTGTTCGCTTGAATAATAACCACAGGGCTTCCTTTAGTAACTCGCTCACCTACATGCCAAGGCAAATTATCGACTCTGCCGGAACGCATCGCTTTAATTGTCAGATCTGAAAGATATTTTTGTTGTACTTTTAGCTCAGCTTCTGCGGCTTGAACTTGCGCCTTTGCACTATTAATATCTTCGACACGAGAGCCATTTGTTAGCTCTTTTAGGTTCTGCTTTGCTGATTCTAAATTTGCAAAAGTTTCATCCCGTGCGGCTGTTGCGCTGTCTAAGGTTTCTTGGCTTGCGAGCTTATCTTTAACTAACGTTTTTGCTCGGCGAAAATTAGCTTCGCTTTGTGTGTATGCAGCATTTGCCGCTGCTACTTTGGCTGATGTCGCAGCAACCTCTTCTGGGCGAGCACCATTTAAAGTTTTTTCAAGAAATGCTGTTGCTTGAGCTAGTTGCGCTTGAGCTTTGGCTACAATGGCTTGTTGAAGCTCAGCATCGAACTGTGCAATTACCTGCCCTTTTTCAACTAACTGACCTGCTGAGACGGGTAAATCAATCAGTACTTCGTTAGTCGTTGCAGGATGGATCACACGTTCACGCTCAAGAGTCCCTAGCGCTACTCCCTCATTAGAGTCTGAACAAGCTGAAATAACTAAAGAAATAAATATGAGTACAACACGTTTAGCTAACATTTTAATTTCCTTACGGTTAGCTGATGAGTTGCTAAATACTATAAAGTAATAAAATGTTCAGTAAAAGTGTTCTGTAAAAATTGATTTTTTAGAAATTAAAAAAATAATATCGCAGAGATATGTTGGAGAGTTAAAGCGATGAAATTCTAGATATGTTTATCTAACCATTTGAAGTTAGATTACAAGGTGATTATTCCTACTTAACATAAGATTATGTCAATATGTGGCATCGCGCTAAGAGATTAGTACTCTTGATAACGTCTTGCATAGATTGTTCGGAGTTCGCCGAACCGCTACACATAACCTACTTAAGTAAGTGGCGTCCCCAAGGGGATTCGAACCCCTGTTACCGCCGTGAAAGGGCGGTGTCCTAGGCCTCTAGACGAT
>NZ_JAATOU010000031.1:0-24588 GCF_011806445.1 Pseudoalteromonas sp. HF66 | reverse complement strand
CTTTCTTTCGATAATTTGAAACCGAAGTTTCACTTAACTCTCTGCTACGTTGTTCAGCGTCTTTCGTTGCTGCCCGCTGTGTCAGTGGGGTCGCATTATAGGGAGATCCAAAAACAGATCAACACTTTTTTTCGATCTTTTTACTGTTCGCTCAAAAAGCGAACTAAAATTACCGAAAATAGCAAAAACGGTCGCTATTATGGCTGTTTTTTATGCCAATATTCATAATTTCATGCAAATTTCATTGCTATGTTCATTTAACTCGTTAAGATAGCAAGTTCACAATGTTAAATTAATGTTTATTTCTTGTTTATTGGTAGATCAAAATGAAATTACCCGATCAAAAATCTTTTCTTTTCTCCGTTATTCTTGCTGTTTTGGGGTTTGTAGTTGTTAAGTTTGCATTTGCAAGCTTAGCGTTAGACCCAGCATTGCTATTTGGTGCAGGCTTATTAATTGGTGCTTTAGTTATTGCTGCGCTTTCATCAACGTCAAGTGAGGAGGCCGAAGTAAAAACAAAAACTCTTTATGTTGGCAACCTACCTTATCGTGCTAATGAAGGTGTTGTTCGTGCTTTATTTGAAGAACAAGGCAAAGTTTTCAACGTACGCTTACTAAAAGATAAAAACACAGGTAAACGTCGTGGCTTTGGATTTGTGGAAATGGCTGAAGCAGATGCTGAAAACGCAATCAATCAATTAAATGATAGCGAATTCCAACAGCGTACTTTAAAAGTACGTGAAGCAAAACAAAAACAAGAGAACGAGACTAATAGCTTCCGTGAGGGATCTGATCAGTCAGCGTAATCAGCTCAACGTTTAATTGCGAGTGACAAATAGGAGCCGTTGCATAAAAGTGCAGCGGCTTTTTTTTATCTCCGGTTACTGTGTATCCCCGAAGTTCAATTAAACTTTTAACGCGATTAGCAATCGCTTTGCCTGAATCTATAAGTAAGATCCGTTGTTTATAATAGTCATTAATCGCATTTGCTAATAATGGAAAGTGTGTACAGCCAAGTACCAATACATCTATATCTTCTGCGATAGCTAGACCACACAATTCTTTTTCAAGTTTTTCTTTATTGAGTGTCTGCGTATGAAACAGTGTTTCTGCTATTTCCACCAGCTCAGTTGAACCATATAAACTGACTTGAGTGCCTTGGCTATAAGTACTAATTAAGTTTGCAGTATAGTGGCTCTTGGTCGTCGATGGCGTTGCCAACAAACCAATATGTTTGCTACTGCTTAAAGCGCTTGCTGGCTTTATCGCAGGCACAACACCAACTACTTCTATATTTGTATACGGGCGAATAGTTTCTAATGCAGATGTAGAGGCGGTGTTGCACGCAATTACTAGAATATCTACGTGTAATTTTTCTATTTCGATAAACTGTAGTAGCGCAAAAAGGCGGGTTATAATCGTTTGCTGGCTTTGCGCGCCATATGGCAATAAAGCATTATCCATAAAATAGCTATAATCAGCATCTGGGATCAGTGCTTGGATCTGTTCAAGTACGGTTGTCCCACCTATACCAGAATCAAACACCATTATATGAACTGACAAACTGCTTACCTCGGATCATCAAAGGCCAGCAGTTTGCCATGCAGCTATATAAAAATAAAGAAAGGGTTAAGCTTCTTCAGTTGCCGAACGTAGTTTATTCATTTGTTCAAACATTGCTTTGGTATAATCCACCAGCTTGCTTACTTCTTCTTTATCTTGGTTTAACCATTGTAAGATACCAGCAAGTTCATTTTGCAAACCTAACTCACCCGCTTTATTGAACGCTTGTTTCAAATCGTCATTAAATGGCGCTATTTTATCAGCGACTTCTTTTTCAGGGGATGGTTTATATTCTTCATACCCTTTTATAGCAGCAACTGTTTTTGTTTGTTTCAGATCCATCGTAAAGCCAACTAGTTGCTCGTTACCTAAGTTCAACTCTTTAGCTTGTTCAAAGGCATCTTCTAATGAACCAGAGAAGAATGTTTCGCTAACACTCTGCAAGTCTTCCATCAATTCATTGATAGCTTGCTGCTCTTGCTCATTTAAATCACCATTGACTGTCATCGAGAATGATAAGTCACGTGATTGAGAAGATTCACTGACAAACGCTTCGTTATCGCCATTTTTGCTATAGCCGCTTGCTGACTTACTTTCGTATGCATCAGCAAAGCTAATACTCACTTCATCACCTTCAGCAGTAGTGAAAGTGTATTCTGCGTTATTACTTAAACTAACGTATTGGGCCTGGCTTACTGAAACCGAATTTGGTTTAGGATTGAACAAGTCTTCTTCTAATTCATCAATACCTTTATAGATACCTTCTTTAGACTTTTCGATACCCTCTTCGATGTCATCATTAAGAATACCTGACCCTTTTAGCTCATCATAAGCATCGTCGATGCCCATTTGTACACCTTTTCGTGCATCACCAAGCATACCTTTGAGCTTTTCATCATCAGCACCATCTGCTTTTGCTTTGCGAAGCGCACCGCCAACAAAGTCGAGAACGTTTTTAACGATCTCTTCAAAGTCGAACAGTGGTTTATCTTTTTTCTCTTCGGCTTTAGGTAAACCTAGTGCCTCAGCAAGTTTATCATCAAGAACTTTAGCAGCCAGCTCTCGGCCTCGTTGCTGGTAACTATCTTGACGATTTTGAATAGTAGGCTGCTGCAATGCCTGTTTGCCATTGTATTTATTCACATTTGTATTAGGCATATAGCCTAGGTTGCCAATTTTCATGATCCGACTCCATGTTATGGTTAACTCATTATCGGCCAAAAACCACAGAACTTAAGTTTTTTGTATAAAAAAACGACACTAAAATAAATAACAAAACTAGACAAATCCTCAGCGCTCCCTACAATAGCGCCGTTATAAAGCTAAGAGATAAAAGGTAATCAGCCATGGCGGTTATAAAAATTGATACAACTCAATATGATGCACAATTGAGTGAGAAAGAGCAGCGCATCACCTCACAGTTTAGACGTTTTGGGGTCGAAAAATTAGAAGTGTTTGGCTCTGACCCTATTCATTACCGCCAACGTGCAGAGTTTCGTGTCTGGCATGAAGGTGAAGACCTTTTTCACATCATGTTTGATCAACAAACTAAAGAAAAGATCCGTGTTGACGAGTTTGACCCTGCAGCGCCTTTAGTGGGTGAAGTCATGCAAGCCATGATCGAAAACTTAAAAGACAATGAAGTTCTGCGTCGCAAGCTGTTTCAAATCGATTATCTTTCAAGCTTAAGTGGCGAGATTCTAGTTAGTTTGTTATACCACAAACAATTAGATGAGCAGTGGCTACAAGCTATTAAAGAGCTTAAAGCAAAACTTAGCACACAGTTTAAAATTGATTTTATTGGCCGTGCTCGCAAGCAAAAAGAAGTGATTGGTAATGATTTCGTTATTGAGCGTTTAAACGTAAACGGTAAAGAGCTTATCTATCAACAAGTCGAAAATAGCTTTACTCAACCAAATGCGAAAGTGAACATCAAGATGCTAGAGTGGGCACAAGCGCTTTGCCAACCACTTAGCAATGACTTACTGGAGTTATATTGCGGGAATGGTAATTTCTCCATTGCTCTTGCAGATTCATTCGACCGCGTATTAGCGACTGAGATTTCAAAATCATCGGTTTACTCTGCACAATACAATATCGCGCAGAACAAGGTTGAAAACTTAGATATCATTCGTATGTCGAGTGAAGAGTTCACTCAAGCAATGAAAGGCGAGCGCACTTTCTCTCGTTTGGATGGCATTGATCTGAAAAGCTATAACTGCCAAACAATCTTGGTGGACCCACCACGTGCTGGCATGGATACACTGACTTGTGACCTAGTTGCGAACTACGATAATATTATTTATATCTCGTGTAATCCAGATACCCTAGAGCGTGACCTTGACCACTTATGCAAAACCCATGCAGTAAAGCGTTTTGCTATTTTCGATCAATTCCCTTACACCCACCACATCGAATCAGGTGTGTTTTTACAGCGTAAATAAAATTAGTCTGCCAGCGCTTTAAATAGTGCTGGCAACTGCTGCTCACTAAACACTTCTATATTGTTGTCAGTTAACAGCTTTGCAGTTAACCCCATCCCTGAAATTTTCCTTCCAGAATGACTACTATCGTAAATCGTATTGCGACCACATGACGGGCTTGATTCTTTTAACAAGGCATAACGAATACCTTGCTTTTGGCAAAGTTTAAGAGCTTGTTCTGCACCATAAGCAAATTGCACTGTGACATCTTGCGCACCTTTGGTGAGTACTCTTCCCAATTTAATTTCTGCTGGCGGCCTTGGTGTAGGTAAGCCACCAGCTACTTCAGGGCAGAATGCAATAAGCCTTCCCTGCTGTTTTAGAGTTTCTAAGCCAGGATGAAGTAAATTTTGCGATTGCCCGTCATAACGAACAGGGTTTCCTAACAAACAGCTTGAAACTAGTATTTTTTGCATTTGCTTTACCAATAAAAAAAGCTCCGCGTGCGGAGCTTTAATTTTAATTAAACTAAACTTATTTATCAGCTAGGTAATTAATTAAGTCTGCCATGCTCTTTGCATCGCTAATACCTGAATCCGCACCTATAATCACGCGATATTTACCATTAACAATAAAAGTTGGAACGCCTTTTAAAGCACCTTTTTGTTGGTAGTATTCTTGGTCGCGTTTCATTTTAGACGCCATAGTACGTACAGAGAAGCTGTTGTAGTACTTATCAAAATCTTCAGCCGATACACCTTGTGAAACGAAGATGTCTTTCATATCAGCTAGTTCGTTAATACGTGCACGCTTACCGTGAATATGATTAAACACAGCGGCTACTAACGCGTCTTTCTGTGGTAACACATTAGCCGTCGCATAACCTTGCGCTAAGATGGTTTGAATCTCTGGGTCACGAGGACCTGAAAAATCAACATGACTCTTTTTGAACTTTACGCCCTCTTTAAGAAGTGTTTTAAGCTCTTTCACTACTGGCTCGAAGTTATTACAGTGTGGGCAGTAGAATGAGAAGAACTCTTTTACTTCAGGCTTTTTAGAAGCGCGTGCATCAATCGTTTCATAATGCTTACCTTCTTCATATTGAGCAGCTGAGGCATTTGCCGCTAAACCTAGCGTGGCAGCCATTAATACAGCTTTTACTAACTTGATCATTACTTCTTTACTCCAAAATTATTGTTTTAATAAGAATTCGACTAACTCATCAAGCATCTGCTGGCTTTTGATGGTATTTAAATTGATTTTATATTTATCATTTACGATAAAAGTAGGCACACCTGTTAACGCACCCATGTCAGAATATTTTTGCTGTTTATCTTGCATCGCTTTTTCAGCACTAATCACTGGCATGCTTGCAATTTCAGCATCAAACACATCGTTGCTAATACCATTGGTCGCAAGTAATGCTTTAACGTCTTTCATGTCTTTAAGTAAAGCGCGTTGTCTGTGGATGCTATTAAAAATTTGGTCAGCAACTTGCTCTGCTTTGCCATGCTGCTTAGCAATTAAGTAGGCATAGCTTAAATTACTTTGTGTTTGCTTAGATACACCACCTAAAAAGTTAACATGGCTTTTTACAAACTCGGTACCTTCAGGAAGACTTGCAGTTAATGCTTTTGCTACAGGCTCAAACTGAAAACAGTGTGGGCAATAAAACGAAAAGAACTCGGTTACTTGCGGTGTTGCACTTTTCTCAACTTTTAAAACTTCATATTGATTACCTGCTTCAAAATCAGCAGCAAGGGCTGCAAAAGGTAAACATAAAATGAGTAGACTTAACTTTAATTTTTTAAACATTATTTTCTCGTCTTTATTAGCTTTTAAAAATTTATGGTAATAATTTTAATGGTGCTTCCTGTAGCGCTGCAAGCTGTTCTTTTAACGCTAGTATTTGCTGCTCCCAGTATTTGTCTTCAGCAAACCATGAAAAGTTCCGTGGGAATGCTGGATCATCCCATCTTTTTGCCAACCACCCCATGTAATGCACCATTCTCATCGCTCTGAGTGGTTCTATCAGTTTTAATTGGCTGTGATCGAAGTCACAAAATTCTTCATAGGCAGCCACTAAAGTGTCTAACTGTAACAGTTGGTTGTTACGATCGCCACTGAGCATCATCCAAAGGTCCTGAATGGCAGGTCCTTGTCGGCTGTCATCCAAATCAACGAACATCAATGCATCACCAGACCACAATATATTACCAGCATGGCAGTCACCGTGCAGGCGGATAGTTTCAACATTTTTATACTGTTGTGTGGTTTCTTTGATTACCAAATCTAAAATTGTATAGAAGGCGTTCTCTAATGTCATTGGCACCAAGTTACTTGCCTGTAGCTGAACTTTAGCTGTCTGAAGATATTCTTCGCAACTGATCACAGGCCTATGTTCAAATGGCTTTGCTTTTGCTACCTGGTGCATTCGACCAATTAAACGGCCAAGCACATCGAGTTGATCTAAATTATCAACTTCAAAAATGCGGCCACCCACACTAGGGAATAACGTAAACAAATAGCCATTATGCTCAAACAAGCTTTGCCCTTCGATAATAACAGGCGCAACAACCGGCACTTCGGCCTCAGCAAGTTCAAATGCAAACGCATGCTCTTCTAAGATTTGCGCCTTACTCCAGCGTTCTGGTCGGTAAAACTTAACAACATATCGTTGGCCATCTTCTGCTTTAAATTGATAAACACGGTTCTCGTAGCTATTTAATGCCAGCAGTCCTGATTCAGCATAGACACCGATACTTTCAACTGCATCTAAAATTGAATCGGGTGTAAGGTCAACAAAACTAAATTTACTCATAATGTCTCATCATATAAAAAAAGCGGGAAAATCCCGCTTTTTATTCATTTACTCAGTGTACTTAATTATCGTGCCTTAAAGAAGTTACTCGGCTGTGAAATCTGCACATCAGGCTCACCATCGACAGAAAGTATAAACTCAAACTTTGTCATTGGCTTTTTCAAATCATAAGGGTCAACAACCAATGACAGTGGTACATTGTATGATTCACCAGAAGGCACAGTGAATGTTTGTTTGCCTATGTACTCAAAGTTATCAAGCCCTTCGACACGAATATTAAATGTCTGCTCATGTTGCGCTTTATTGATAACCTTTAATGTATAGGTATTTTCAACTAAACCATTAAAGTCAACACGGTATAACTGATTACGGTCACGAATAATATCTAAGTCCATAGGTTTACGCATTGCAATGTTCGCCACCAGCGCGCCAGTTAGCAGCACTAAGATGACGAGATAGCCAATTAACTTAGGACGAAGTGCATGGGTTTTGTTATCTGGTGTTTCTAAATTACGCTCTGTGGTATAGGAAATAAGTCCGCGAGGGTAATTCATTTTATCCATCACCCCATCACATGCATCGATACACGCACCACAATTTATACATTCGTATTGTAAACCATTACGGATATCGATCCCCGTCGGGCAAACCTGAACACACAAGTTACAGTCAATACAGTCACCTAAGCCGAGCTCTTTTGGATCTTGTTTGCGTGAACGTGGACCACGGCTCTCACCACGCGCTTCGTCATAGCTTACTGTGAAGGTATCTTTATCGAACATAGCTGATTGAAAGCGAGAGTATGGGCAAATATGTAAACACATAATTTCGCGCATCCAACCCGCGTTACCATAGGTACACACTGCAAATACGGCTAAGCAAATATATGAATATGCTGTTGCATCAAGAGTAAACAGATCAGGTAATAGTTGGCGGATAGGCGTAAAATAACCAACAAAGGTAAATGCGGTATAAAGTGAGAATAACCACCAACTTCCGTGTTTAGCACTTTTTCGCCAAAACTTATCAAAATCCATCGGGCGTTGATCAAGTTTCTTACGCTGATTAGCGCTACCTTCAAACTTTTCTTCAAACCAAATGAAAATAAAGGTCCAAACGGTTTGTGGACAGGTATAACCGCACCAAACCCGACCATAGAAAGTAGTTACCAAGAAAAGAGCAAAAGCCGCCAACATTAAAATAAAGGCAAGGATTGTCAGGTCTTGTGGCCAAAGCGTTAAGCCAAAAATGTTAAACTTTTGCCCTACCAAATCGAACAATACAGCTTGTTGGCCGTGGAAATTAATCCAAGGTAGTAACATAAACGCAAGCATACCAACAAAACCAATTCGCTGTCTGAGCAATTGATGTAAGCCAGTTACAGCTCGAACATAAATACGGTTGCGTGGATTAAATCTATCATCGAGGGAAGCATTTTCCGGTTTCTGGATTTTCACTTCCGTTGGGATATTTTTAACCTTAATCTGTTTATCCATTAAAATTCCTCAACGCCACTAGGAAATAACATTCAAACATATGTTTATAGCAGATGGTTCTCTAAGCTCTTAGGCAAATCAGAATACATCTCATTACGTTCAAAGATTTCTGAAACTTCAAATCTATAAAGCATTATACTCAATCTATAAAAAATTTCAGGGATTGATCGAAAATACGACATTTTAATTATTTAATCGTATCTGCTTGCTTTTAAAACGACCATTTTATTAAACTTGCACCTATACCGTATTTATTTAGATCAAAGATTATTGTGCTATGAAAAAATTTCTTATTTTAGTGCTTATTATTTTAGCACTTTTCACGATTGATCACCCTTTGATCAAAGAGCCTAGGGAAAGGTTACTAGGAGATGGCGTATCATTACTATCTGATGCGAGTAAAATTAATCGTAGTCCCGCGGCGAATATGGCAAAAAATAATATTAAGTCACAACTCAATTTATCTAATTCAGAGCTTGAATATATTGAGGACACATTTACAACAGACGACAAGCTGCAAATTTTTCACTTACACTACTGCCGTGAAAAAGACATTAACTTGTATTTTTATGGTGACCGCTTAAACCGAGTATGTAGTATTGTCTCGAATGCGCTTGAGGAAAGGCTAAACAAGTAATGGACTTTTCTGCTTTAAACAAAAAAACCAGCGATTCGTTCGCAAAACAGCGCAATATGTTAAAAAAGCTGGGTAAAGGGCAAACCTTATACTGTGAAGTGTGTAAAGGCGCCCTTACCTTAGACTTAAAAACTGATCAGCCAGGTAAAGGCGTTGTACGCTGTAGCAAAGGTTGCACAGACATCCTATTAGAGCTGGGTTAGTTCCAGCCCTCATCGTTATAAAGTTGGCTATTTACAGCAACAACTTCAATAAGTTCTGCAAAGCCAGCGGCAAACTCATTCATCACTTCATACTGCTGCTGACATAATTGCCCTTCAGATAAACCATGCTCAGTTGCGAGGGCTGCAATTTCACTACTTTCAAGAGTAAAAAAGCCTAAGCTTTGCAGCGCGGTAGCCAACGCTTCTTTAAGTTCATCAGCTAAATGTGGAGCACTTAGTAGCTTATTAACGTAGCCTTGTGCACCATGCATAAAACCTTGGCTCCAATGCTGGCATTCTTGAATATCTAGGTATTGTTGCCCTTGAGAGCTCAGCTGTAGGCTCACAGGTAATGCAAAACCCGTTTCAAATACTTGCTCGCTGATCTGCTGATACAAGGCCATAAATGCAAACAGTACTTGCTCATCCATTTGCCCATCAGAGCCTGGTGCAACCTCTTCTAACCACTGGTGAACATCAAGCGGCTCAGGAGCACAAATCACGGCAAACAAGTAACCTTGGGTTTGCGCCAAAGTAAGCGCATCTGGATGCTGCGCTAAAAACTGACTTAGAAGCTCGCTTTGCTGCTTTGAAAACTTAGGTAATTGCATACTATTCAATTAATCCAATTTAAAAGTTAAGCGGATAACGGCCTTCGTTATCAGGACGACCAAGGAACTTAGCTGCATCATGCACTTCTTTTGGTAAGCTTGCTTCAGGTTTAATATAGCCAGCTACTTTAAAGTCTAGATTCGCTTTTAATACTGCATCAGCTTCAAGTCCTAAACGATTTTCTGGGTCTACCAGTACCGCTACATCACCCGATTTACAACTTAAACGGCCGCTCAGAGGACCAATACTAAACCAGTTGTTCATTCCTTTGACATCAATGTTAGGGCTCGCGATTTCACCGCTTAAACTCTCACAATAAGGCTGACCTGAGCTGTACTCGTCTAAATCAACTATTACGCGGCCTTGTGCACTAATCGGTAAAGGGAGTTGTAAACGCTCCATGGCACGTTCAACCGTTAAGCGTAAAGTAGTCTTTTTCACAGTGACTGTTTGGTTAAAGAGACCATATGTAAAATCACCATGACCAGATATATCCGCTTTATCACGAGGATTGCCAAAGCGCACCGTACCCACTAATTTACCTGTGAACAGTGACCAGCCTGATAACTGCCAACGCACATTATTTAATTGCTCACCATCAAAACGTACCTGCATAATGCGGCCGTCCCATAGCGTGCCACTGGCTTTACCTAATTGTAATTGCTTTGGTAAATGCGGCTTAGCTAAATCAAGTGCAACGGCAGCGGGTGTTTTTACCAGCGTAAACACCAAAAAACACATCACAAACACTGTGATTAATAAAATAACTCTTTTCATCGTTTACTTCTCTAGTACCAAACGACTTACACGCACAAAGCCTGATTTGTCATCTTTACTTAAATCTAAATTCTCGATTAGTACGCCGTGCGAATTAACCAATTCATCAAGCCATTCAACAAGGTTATTAAACTCAACAGAATCAATTGTTAAACGAAGTGAATTGTCATTCGGCTGCATTTTACTAATGATAATTTGATAACGATTACGGGTGCTATTAACGATTTGGCTTAAACTACGACTGCTCGTACTACGTGCATTACCGCTTGCTTTTAATTTAGCAATACTCTCATCAACCCAAACTAATAGCTCTTGCTGTTTTATAGTGTCTTGCTCAGCCTTTTCGATAGCCGTGTTAAGTGGACGAAAGACTCCCATAACTAGCACAAAAATAACAAACACCACACCTGCAACAATAACAAGTTGCTGTTCTTGTTCTTTTAACGAGCGCCAATAATTGATTATTTGATTTTTCATGCCGCACCTCGTAACTTAATTTCACCAACGACAAAATCACCATCATTATTCAGCGAACCCTGATCAACGGTTAAGCCACGCTGTTCTAAAATTGCTTTAACTTTACTGAATGACTGGAAATCTTTGCCGCGCGCACGAATACGTAATTCGTTACGGCCTTGATCATAACGAAGCGTTTCTGGTGTGAAGTCTTTCACTTGACTAAAAATCGAGACCAGATCGTTAGTCAAATCTAAAAAGCCTGCCGTACTACCTGCATCGATTAATGCAAGTTCATTACGAATTTGGCTGCGAATAAGTTGCGGACGCACTTTTTTGTTAGGAAAAGCACGCTGATAATTGGCAACTACTTCGGCTTTCATTGCTTCAAGTTCGCTATTTAACTTATAGAGCTCAAGTGACTTAACACCGACACTACACACTAACGCTACACCAGCTGCAATAGCGGCCTTTTGCCAATAGCCCCACCAAATCGCTGATTTTTTCTTAAGCTGATAAACGCCTTGGCGCAGGTTAAAATTAACCTCTGGTAATTGTTTGGCAAATAAAGCTAATGGTAAATCGTATTGTTCTGTTCGAGCATTTAGGTTAACCGTATCAGGAAAACCCGTTGCTGGACTAAAGTGTGCAACATCAGGGTTACCTAATGCCGTTAAATAGCCAGCAAGCCAATTCGTCTCTACAGCGGCAATATGCCAGTTACCGTGTTTACATAGCCACTGACCATTAAGCTCAATAGCACGTAACTGAGCGTTGTCATCGACATCAGGTAACAATAAAGCATCGGGCAGTATTTTATATACTTCGATACCATGCTCATTGAACTCAGCCAGCCATTGCTCAAACCATTCACGATCGGTCATCGCGATGTTAATAGCGTGCTTCTCATCAATAAGTGTTGGTTCTGCAATCGCTATGAATAAGTCGTCAACATCACAGGCTATTTCTTCTTCTAGCATGTAAGGAAGTGCTTGCTCTAGCTTGCGGCTCCACTTGGTTGGCAAAGCAACTGTTTTTAGTTGTACTTGATCACTTGGCAATAGTACAACCACTTCCCGTGATTGCGCTCTCTCTGTAAGCTCACCAAGTTGTGTTGCATTGGCAATTTCGCCACTGGCAATTATTTCTTGTTCTGTTGGTGAGTAAATTAGCCAATTAAGGCTGTCTTTTAATGTTTGACCCGTACGGATCAACAATATCTCTGTCACTGTACGCCTCCAAATTTTCGCGCCAGTATCGTTACTGTACCATTAGTGGCATGGAGTAAGGTGGTCATCGAAAAACGCAGCTCTGCAAATTCAGCCTGCGTTTGTAGTTTAAAATATTCACTGTTGATACTGAATAAGTCTTCAACGGCTTTCACATTTTGTGCGCCTTGTTGATTAACCTCTTCAAAAAATGCTTCTAAATCATCATAACCATCTTGAGGACGTGATGATAATACCGCTTCAGCCCCTGAAAGACTTAAGCCATCAATAAGCGAGCTTAATATAATGGCACTTTCTACAGGTAGTGTATTAACGTTTATTTGTAGCAACTCACTGCCTGGAATCACACACACAAATGGTAAGACTTTTTCCATTACTAATGGATTAAAGCCTTTTACTAAACGAAGCTCTGAGGTCGAAGCAAAATAACTATTTGCAGTCATATATGGGTATTGTCGAGATAAATATTCATCTTCCTCGGCACCCGAGCGATAGGTAATACTATCAGCGTCTAACCAATCAAACACACTATCAGCCATAGCTTCTTCAGACTCATCTGATGGTAAATCTTCAATATTTTCTAATAATGCCAACAATGCCTTATGTGCTGGATTAGTTTTATTATTTGGATCCGTTTGTTGATCGGGCTTTACATGCAATGCATTTAGGTTCAAACAAGCTTGCAAGTCAGTAATAGTGCCACTCAAGGTGCCATTATCAACCGGATATGGTACCCCTCCCTGCTGCGCCCAAACTTGTTCTAAATGCGTTTTATCTGGTTCATCTTTTTTAGTTTGTTTAAGTGCCTTAATTGCAAGCTCTTCTGCAGCGAAGGCATACCACTTTGCCTGTTGATGGTTTTGAATATTGCTACTACGCTGCACTTGCACCATTAAATTAGCGCTCATCTCGACAGCTAACATAGCCGCAAGCGCCACGATGAATAAAACGATAACAAGCGCCGCACCTTTAGAGCGTTTAATCGCAGTCATGGCTAGCCACCCGTTCCGTTATTGCCATCATTTGCTTGGGCTGTTACTTTTCCTTCACCAGGCACTAAAAACACTCGACGAATTGGCTCTTGTTCGATTTTTTGAATAGTAACTGCAACAGCTTTTGGTAACGCTTTTATTTGCCACTGCTCTTGCCACTCATCTTTGTCATCTAAAAATTCAAATTTAAGGTCTTCGATATCTTCAAGAATGACTTGCGAACGAGGCTCCATGTTATCTAACTGATCGACATATACACGATATACACGCTCAAGTTTGTCATCTAAAACGCGATAGCCAACTGCTTGTAATTCAGAGCGCGGCAGTAAATTAATTGGGTTAATCCAACCATCACGTACAAAGCCAATGCCATCGTATTGGCTATCAAGAACGTAGCGACCAGCTAAAACATAAGTTTCTTGAAAGTCACCCGCTTCGTTTCGAACCTGACGTTTCGTCATTTGACTAAAGTCTTGATCCATTAGACGAAACAAGGTTTGCAAGCCATTTAATTCCGCAATCGTTTCATCTGAAGCTTCTTTTGCTTTCGTTGTTGAATCAAGAATTTGATGAGTTGATAACACCACAAAAGCTAAGATCCCCATAGCGACAATCACTTCAAGTAAGGTAAAACCGCGTTGCTTCACTACTTATCACCTTTATTTAAATAAGTAGAAAGCTCATAAACTGGATATTCAAGCTTTTCATCGGCGAACACGTTAATGGTTACCTTTACAAACGTTTTATCAGCAGTAGGAACCACGTCCTGACGCCAATACCATTCAAAGCCAGCTAATGTTTCAGTGCCTTTAACACCATTTTTACCTGTCCACTTCTCGCCTTTGGCGCGCTGCTCAACCATCACGTTTTCAGCAACCCAAGAGGCATAAGTTTGCTCTTCAATCGACGAAAGATGATTAATGTGCTCTCCGGTTGCTTGCATTGCGGCAATACCAGCCATTGCACAAATAGCCAATGCAACCATCACTTCGAGTAAGGTAAAACCTGCTGACTTATTCATTATTCAGGCTCCATACGAAACTTTACCGGGGCCATGAATTCGCCTTCGATAAAATACAGCGGCTCTCGCTCATCTTTAAGCTCGTAAACCAGTTGAAACGCACTGACTTCGCCAGAAGATAAAATAAGTACTTGCGGTATTTTGAGCTTTTTTAGCTCAAGTAGGCTGTCTTCGTCACCACCACTCATTAATTCACGCCAGTTTGACTGCTCAAGCAAGTTATCTTGTGCCCAGGCTAAATCATCAAGGTTAAGAGTAAGCTTAAAGCGCTCATCAACCTTAATTGGGGCAAACAATTTTTCACGGTCAAAAGTAACCCACTTATCACCGTCAAAAACTAAAAATTCAAATGTATCTTGGTCAAGGTGAAAACCTAACTCAACCTGATTTAAAATTGCAAACTCAGAAGCCATATTAATCGTAGTGTGTAATCTGAGAGCTTGTTTTTCGAGTTCTTCTTCAGCACCACCATCAAAACTGTAGGCAACCATTTTGGTGACAAAACCAATCACCACAAGCACCATTAAAATCTCGATTAGGCTAAACCCTTTCGCGTGCTTAGCACGGTCAGCCAAACGCAAACGACCAAGGCTTACCATAATAGTAAGCCTTGATGTGTATAAGCTTTGTTCAGTTGGCTGAATTTAGGCATTGTTACTTTTCTTCATCCCAGTTACCAATGTCATCATCAGTACCTGCTTCACCATCAGGACCCATAGAGAAGATATCAATTTTACCGATTTCTCCTGGGCTGATTAGTTGGTATGGGTTACCCCATGGATCTTCTGGTAATTTCTCAAGGAAACCGCCATCAGGAAAACGTCTTGGAATTGGCTCAATGCTTGTTTTGTTCACTAGCGCTTCTAAGCCTTGCTCTGTGGTTGGATACGTTTTATTTTTAAGCTTGTATAGGCTTAACGCATCTTCAATTTGTTGAATATCTAAGTGTGCTTTATCGATTGCAGCTTCTTCTTGCTGACCCATGATATTTGGCGCCACAATTGACATGATCATACCAATGATAACCAGTACTACCATGACTTCTAGTAATGAGAAACCTGACTGTTTGTTCACAAAAATACCTCTAACTTTCTTCAAAAATTTATTATAGAGCGACAGTGTTAACTGCTAATTGCTCTAGTATTCCCTAATTTAAAGACCTACAGCCTTATTCATTGCCATAATCGGCTGTAATATTGCCATAACAATAAACAATACAATTACCGCCATTGAGGCAATCATCGCAGGCTCTAATAGTTTCAGAGACACGTTTACCATGCTCTCAAACTCACGATCTTGGTTATTTGCCGCACGCTCAAGCATCTGCTCAAGTTCACCTGACTTTTCACCACTGGCTATCATGTGTAGCATCATAGGTGGAAAAAGTTTGGTTTGCTGAAGTGAAGCACGAAGGCTAGCCCCTTCACTTACACGTGTTGCAGCATCTTGCACCGACTTTTTCATTTTCTCGTTAACCAATACACCACCCGAGATACGCATCCCTTCAAGTAGTGGTACTGAGCTTGACGACAAAATACTTAAAGTACGCGCAAAACGCGCCGTATTCACACCTCGTGCAACCTTACCAATCCCCGGTAAATGAAGCACTTTTTCGTCATACCAGTAACGAATATGCGGCTGCTTAAGCGCTTGCTTAATTGCCACAGCTAATGCGGTTATAATGACTAAACTTATGAACCAGTAGTTTTGTACAAAATTACTAGCTGCCATTACCCATTCGGTTGTCCATGGTAAAACCTGTTTTGACTTTTCAAAGGTCTTCAAGATTTTTGGTACCACAGTACCTAACAGTACCGACACAATTGCAATAGCAAATACAACCAGGATAGTTGGATACACCATCGCTTGTGTTATTTGACTACGCATATGCTGGCGTTGTTCCGTGTAATCAGCTAAACGATTTAAAACTTGATCAAGGTGACCCGATTTTTCACCAGCGGCCACCATAGCACGATATAAATCATCAAACACATGCGGGAACTCGCTCATGCCATCGGCTAGGGTGTAACCTTCAACTACCTTAGAGCGAACGGCCATTAACATACGCTTTAAACGCGGCTTTTCACATTGTTCAGCTACCGCCATTACGGCTCCCTCAACAGGCAATGCCGACTGTATTAAGGTTGCAAGCTGGCGAGTGATCAAAGCTAAATCTGAAGTAGAAATTTTTGGTTTAAAGAAACTACTCAATAAAGAGCTCTTCGCTCCTTTAGCTTGCTTTTCACCTTCAGCAGCAGCCACGACCTCTAACGGCATTAAACCCTGATCACGTAGGGTTTGGCGGATTTGTTTTACCGTGTCGGCTTCAAGAATGCCTTTTTTCTCTTTACCTTTGCCATCAAGGGCACGGTATTCAAATGCTGCCATGATTAACCTTCCTCACGTGTTACACGCAAGACTTCTTCTAAGGTAGTGCGACCCGCTAACACACGATTACAACCATCTTGACGAATGCTTGGACTGTGTTTGCGAATATACTTTTCAACACTTTGCTCGCCTTTACCACTGTGGATCATTTCACGAATTGCTTCATCAACAACCAACAATTCATGAATACCAGTACGGCCACGGTAACCATTAAAGTTACACTCTTCACACCCTACGGCACGATAAATTGTTGGCGGCTCAGCAGGGTTGACCCCCAATAACTGACATTCGCGCTCATCGGCAATGTGACCTTCTTTACAGCTATTACATAAAGTACGTACTAGACGTTGTGACAACACACCTAATAACGATGATGATAGTAAGAAAGGCTCAACGCCCATGTCTTCCATACGTGTGATAGCACCAGCAGCCGTATTAGTGTGCAGTGTCGACATAACCAAGTGACCAGTTAATGAAGCTTGCACACCAATTTGTGCCGTTTCAAGGTCACGGATCTCACCAACCATTACTACATCAGGGTCTTGACGAAGGATGGCACGTAAGCCACGTGCAAAGGTCATATCAACCTTAGTATTGACTTGCGTTTGACCAATCCCTGGGATCTCGTACTCGATTGGATCTTCAACAGTGAGGATATTACGATCCCGCGAGTTAATTTGGCTCATGCCTGCATACAAAGTGGTACTTTTACCAGAACCCGTTGGACCGGTTACTAAGATAATGCCGTGGGGCTTACTGATTAAGTCAGCAAACAATTCACGGTTACGCTCAGTCATACCTAAATCTTCAAGATTCAGCCGTGCGTTGTTTTTATCAAGTAGACGCAGTACAACACGCTCACCAAAGCTTGATGGCATAGTAGAAACACGCACATCAACAGCACGACCAGCAATTCGTAAACTAATACGGCCATCTTGAGGTATACGTTTTTCGGCAATGTCTAGTTTTGCCATAACCTTAATACGCGACACCAACAATGAGGCGAGTTTACGATTTGGCTTTAATACTTCTTTTAATACCCCATCAACCCTAAAGCGAATCACTAGCTCTTGTTCAAAGGTTTCGATATGAATATCCGACGCACCTTCTTTAATCGCTTCGCTCAGCATAGCGTTAATTAGTTTAATAATTGGCGCATCATCATCACCAGCAAGTAGATCTTCAGTTTGCGGCAACTCATCTGCAAGCGAGAATAAATCCACTTCGTTACCGATATCTTCCATCATTTGCTGCGTTTCAGAACTATCACGCTGATATGAGGCCTCTAGCAACAACTCAAATTTGTCATCTGGTAATTGTTCTAGTGAAAAACCATGACCCGCGATACGTCGTACCTCAAGTAATGCATCAACGTCTAACTCACCGCGGTAATACACAGTCCAGTTATCCTGATCTTTACCTAATAATACACCTGTACGACGCGCGTACGAGAATGGCAAACGCTTGGTTGGCAAGCTAACAAGATCATCGCTTGTTAGCAGCTCATCATGATTTGCTGGCACATCGGGTGCTAACTCATCATTGATTTCTGTAATTGCATTAGTCATCGTTGCGCTCATTCGCGTTTTGTTGCTTTAGATATTCTTCGTAAGTTGGCGGTAATACCAAGGCATCATTCCATTCAGGAAGAATTGGTGCATCCGTCAACGGCATTAAATCAATACCATCTTCTTTTTGTTTGTGTTGTTCGCCACGGATAAAGTTATATTTAGAGTGGCTCAACTTATTCATACTAATGCCATCACGCACAATGGTAGGACGAATAAATACAATCAGATTACGTTTACGCTTATTAGTGCTGGTTGAGCGAAATAAATGACCAAGTACCGGGATATCACCTAATAACGGTACTTTAGAGACACTTTCTTGCACGTCTTCATCAATCAGGCCACCTAGTACAACCATACCACCATCATCAGCCATAACCGTGGTTTTAATTGCACGTTTATTCACTGAGATATCTACCGCAGTAGCACCACTTACGCTGGAAACTTCTTGTTCAATCGTTAGCTGAACCGCTGAACCGTCATTGATTTGTGGTGTAACTTTTAGCTTTACACCTACTTCTTGACGTTCAACTGTTTGGAATGGGTTAGCGTTATTTGAGCCTGTTTGCGAGCCTGTGATAATCGGTACTTCTTGACCAACAATCATTGACGCTTCTTCGTTATCCATGGTCGTTACAGACGGCGTAGCAAGAATATTAGAGTTAGTATCCGTTGAAACAGCTTGGATAATTGCACCCCAGTCGTTCTTAACAATACCCATTGCTAAACCATTGATACCGCCGAGCAGTTGTCCGAGAGGCCCCAGATCACCTTCAACGGTTTCTTCATAAGGAGTCGTATTACCAGTCTCATTACCTGTAATCGTTTTTTGTATCGTTTTATCACGAGCTTGCTCAGCAGCAACAGCCAATGATCCAACAGGTACTGTTGTACCATTGTTGAACTGCATCATCCCGCCTTGCTCTGAAATCCACTGCAAGCCTAAGTTGATACCATCAGCCTCTAACACTTCAACGATGATAGCTTCAACAAGTACCTGTGCTCGACGTACATCAAGACGTTCTATCACTTGTTCAAGTGAGCGCATCGTATCTGGTTGCGCAGTAATAACCAGAGAGTTTGAATCAGGGTGTGCTTCAATGCTTGTTTCGTTTTGGTTGCGAGAACGAGTTTTAGTCGCACCACCTTGCGCATCTTCGGCTAATGTTTTGCTCACACCTTGCAGTACTTTTACAAGGTCTTCAGCTTTTGCGTAGTTTAAATAGATAACCTTAGTATTACCTTGGTTCTCTAACTCACCATCTAAGCGGCTAATTAATTCAACAGCACGAGTACGTGCTTGCGCCTCTCCACTGACAATCACACTGTTAGTACGACCATCAGCAACAACCTTAGGAATTAAGAACTCAGGAACGCTTCCCTTGCCACCATCTTTGTAAATATTCTCAACAACAGATACCACATCGTCTGCGGTAGCAAATTTAAGCTGTACAATATCTACACGCTTATCACCTGCTTGGTCAACAGAGCGAATAATTTCTACTAAGCGGTTAACTGAAGCAGCATGACCAGTCAACATCATCACGTTCGCAGCATTAAAGTTTGCAACGTGACCACCATCTTTTTGGTCACTAAATTGACGAACTAGAGGACCAAGCTCTTGTACACTTACGTTTTTAACACGTACCACACGTGTCACCATCATATCGCCACGGGCTTGGTTATCTTCAGTGATCAGCGGTACATTCGACTTTTTAGCATCAGAACTTTTTTCAATTTTAATAATACCGTTATCCATCTCAACAGCTGAATAACCATAAACTTCGAGTACATTTAAGAAAAACTGATAATAAAGCTTCTCGTCCATTAGCTCGTAACTGCGCACGTTTACTTTACCGCGCACATTTGGGTCAATAATAACGGTTTTATTTAAATTCCGACCTACGATATTAATGAACTCATTAATATCAGTGCCTTTAAAATTAGCTGCATACTCAACAGCTGAAACTGAAAGCGATAATCCTGTTAATAAAAAAAGCGCTGCATATTTAGCTAACCCTTTTTTGATTTTTGTGAGGTGTAGCGCGTGAACCATTCTATAAAAACTCCAAAGCTAGTTATTGCAGGCTAAATTGCACATCAATTTGTTCACCATCGCGTTCGATAGTGATACTTGCGTCAGTACTATTTCGTAATTCGTTTATTGCTGACATTGCCTGTTTCAAATCATTTAATTGATAGCCATTAATCGCAATAGCTAAATCATTATTCATTAATCCCATCTGCTTGAATAAAGCAGGATCTTTACCTGGGCTTAAACGATAACCCACTAACTCACCATCAACCATCGCTTGAGAGACGCGAATATAGTCAAATAATTTACCGGGATCGTCTAATACTTCTTCACGCGTTTCGATAAGCGCTTCTTTTATTTCTTCATCTTCAGTCGCATTTATTTCACTATTTTCGACAAGCTGCGGACCTGCGGTTAATTCTGACTCTTTACGCTCTGCCAATACGGGCATAGAAACTGTTTTCGTAAAGTCGAGTCCATCCAGCATCAAAGTTTCAAAACGACCGCTAACATCTAAAATCACTCGATCGGGTAATACTTGAGCTAGCTTTGCGCGAGTTCCTTTAATTGCATCATCAACAACATATGTTTCTTGCTTGCCTTGAGATTCGATTATTGCAAGGCCAGCTTGGTCATTTTGGCTTACCGCAACAATACCGGTTAGGTTAATACTTAGGCGAGTTTCAGGGGCGTTGTTAATAACTTGATTTTGTTTTGAGGTAGGTTTTTTAGCTTCGACAACAACTTTGCCGAATAAATTCTGTTCGATAATTTGACGTGAGCTTACAGTCTCTGCTCGCTTTGCCATGGTGTTAACACCTGTTACAGGCAGTGCTCTTGTATCGGGCTCCGGCCATACAAGCCAAAATACCTTGGATGATAAAAAAGCAATATAAACAACAACTAACAGCACTACAAATGCACTTAGCTTGGCATGAGGTAAGCCGTTCAAAAACTGTTTAACTTGTTGTAAGTGTTGATCCATAAACTCTATTTCTTATTTTAATTTACTGCTTGATAGCTGGCCTATAGTACCTTTTCATTTTTCATTCAACAAGCGCGCTTATATTAAACTTTGTAAACAAGGTAAATTCGACGAACAGTGGGCTGCAAGGAATTACTACGACTGTTTATTTGTGATTAAGTTTCATGGTAAATTTTGCCTATATATAAGCAGCTTTCAAAGAGCACAATTGTGTCAAAAGGTAACACTCATAAGTCGCAAGACAAGCAAGATGAATTAAACGTACGCCTTGATAAGTGGTTATGGGCTGCACGTTTTTATAAAACCCGCTCAATCGCACGAGACATGGTGCAAGGTGGCAAAGTACATTATAATGGACAACGTACCAAGCCCAGCAAAATTGTTGAAGTCGGTGCTGTAGTTAAACTGCTACAAGGGGTAGACGAAAAGGTCGTGACAATTGAAAAGATCCTTGAAAAACGTCAAGGTGCCCCCATTGCACAAACCTTATATCAAGAAACTCAAGCTAGTATTGAGAAACGCGAAGCAAATGCTATCGCCCGTAAGAACAACAGCTTCTTTGCTCCACATCCTGATCGTAAACCAGATAAAAAGCAAAGACGTGAACTGTTAAAAATGAAATCAAGTTAGGTAATGCAACTCATGCAACAAGATTTACTTCATCGTTATATATTTGATCAGCTCGATGTACGTGGCGAACTCGTACAAATTGAAAACACTTATCAAGAGATGATCGCAAACCATAATTACCCAGCACCTGTGCAAACCTTATTAGGTGAATTACTTGTTGCTACCTGCTTATTAACAGCTACTTTAAAGTTTGAAGGTGAAATTGCCGTTCAACTACAAGGCGATGGCCCTGTTAAATATGCGGTAATTAATGGTGACGATAAACAAAACATGCGAGGCATAGCACGTCTACAAGGTGAAGTGACAGGAAGCACAATAAAAGACTTAATTGGTAATGGCTATATGGTTATTACAATTACGCCTACTAAAGGTGAGCGATACCAAGGTATTGTACCTTTAGAGCACGATAGCTTAGATAAATGCCTAGAGAACTATTTTGAGCAATCAGAACAGTTAAAAACACGTCTTTGGTTTGCAACTGAAGTAACAGCAGACACAGCAAAAGCAGCTGGCTTATTCTTACAAGTATTACCTGTGAATAAGGAAAAATCTGTTGAAGACTTCACTCATCTTGAAGCTATCAGCAACACTATTAAAGATGAAGAGTTACTAGGTTTAGATGCAAATACAGTTTTAACCAGACTTTACCACGAAGATAACCCTCAATTATTCGAGCCACAATCTATTAGTTTCCGTTGTGGCTGTAGCAGAGATAAAACAATTGCTGCGTTAGTGAATGTAGGTCAAGAAGAGTTACTTGCCGATGTAAAAGCAAACGGCGAAGTAAAAATTAGCTGCCATTACTGCTTAAAAGATTACATTTTTAACGAACAGGATATTAAAGCTATTTTTAACTGATACACCCAATTAAAAATATTATTGTATTAAAGCCGCATTCGATGCGGCTTTTTTATTAAAAAAAATTATCAAAAATAATGATACCGGTGTCATGAAAAAGCGCCATTTTATGACACCGGTATCATTGAAATTATTCATGTTTTTTGCCAAATATATGCCTTTTTAGGCCCTTCAGACACTCGAATATCCCTAATCCTTCTGTTACTATTCTTTTAGCAAAAGGGAAAACTAAGAACCCCAGAGCTATCCCGTTCAATCTCTCACAATTTAGGTATAAACATGACTGCAAACGCTACTAGTTTTGTTGATCTTACAGCAGCTGAACTTGTCGAACACGCTATTCGTCGTGGCGAAGGGACTTTAGCCGCTAATGGTGCTTTTGTTGCTAAAACCGGTGTACGCACTGGCCGCTCTCCAAAAGATCGTTTTATTGTTCAAGAGCCAAGCACTGAAAACGAAATCCAATGGGGCAACGTAAACCGCCCATTCGATGCAGACAAGTTTGATGCGTTATGGGCACGTGTAGAAGAACACGTGAAAAGCAAAGACCACTTCATCTCTCACCTAGAAGTTGGCGCTGATCCTGAGCACTATTTACCAGTTGTAGTTACAACAGAAACTGCATGGCATCATATTTTTGCCAAAAACATGTTTATCGAACCACTAACATACAATACTGCCGACTTCCCAGAGTGGCAGGTAATGAACGTACCTTCATTTGTATGTGACCCAGAGCGTGATGGCACAAACAGTGATGGCACTGTAATCATCAACTTCGCACAACGTAAAGTACTACTAGCTGGTATGCGCTACGCAGGCGAAATGAAAAAATCAATGTTCTCTGTACAAAACTTCCTACTTCCTGCAAAAGGTGTATTACCAATGCACTGCTCTGCAAACGTAGGTGAAGCAGGCGACACAGCTTTATTCTTCGGTCTATCTGGAACAGGTAAAACAACATTATCTGCGGATCCTACTCGTTTCCTTATCGGTGATGACGAACACGGTTGGGCACCTGGTAGCGTATTTAATATCGAAGGTGGTTGTTACGCTAAATGTATCGACCTATCGCAAAAGAACGAACCTGTTATTTGGAATGCAATTCGCTTCGGTACAATCTTAGAAAACGTGGTACTTGACGAAAACCGTGTACCAGATTTCCATGATACAAGCCTTACACAAAATAGCCGCGCAGCTTATCCTCTAGAGCACGTTGAAAAACGTAAAGTAGAAAACCGTGCTGGCGAGCCAAAAGCGGTTGTATTCTTAACGTGTGACGTGAGCGGTGTATTACCACCAGTTTCAGTACTAACTGAAGAAGCTGCAGCTTACCACTTCCTAAGCGGTTACACTGCAAAAGTAGGTTCAACTGAAATCGGTTCAACAAGCGACATTGAGTCTACATTCTCAACATGTTTCGGTGCTCCATTCTTCCCACGCCCTGCAGGCGTTTATGCAGAGCTTCTAATGAAGCGTGTACGTGAATTCGGCGCTAAAGTTTACCTAGTTAACACAGGTTGGACAGGTGGCCCTTACGGTACTGGTCAACGTTTCGATATCCCAACTACACGTGCTGTAGTTGATGCAATCGTATCAGGTAAACTAGCTGATGTTGAAACTCAACACATAGATGTTCTAAACCTAGATGTGCCAGTTTCAGTTCCTGGTGTAGACAGTAAGCTTCTTAACCCAATCAACACATGGGAAGATAAAGAGAAGTACGCAGAATACGCAAACAAACTAGCATCTGACTTCACTGAAAACTTTGCAAAATACGATGTTTCAGAAGCAATCAAATCAGCAGGTCCAAAAGCTTAATACCAATTCGCTTAATTAAGTGATCTATTTTGAGGCAATAAAACCTCGTTGATAGCAAGGCAAAAATTTCGTTATT
>NZ_JAATOU010000030.1:0-31816 GCF_011806445.1 Pseudoalteromonas sp. HF66 | reverse complement strand
GTTTTACCGTGGTCAACGTGGCCGATTGTACCAACGTTTACGTGCGGTTTTACGCGTTCAAACTTTTCTTTTGCCATCTTAAAAAATTCCTATAAAGAAATTAACGCCTGACCCACTATTGGGCCAGACAAGCTAAATCATATAACAGCGCGAGCTGCAATTATTGCATCTGCAACATTCTTAGAGGCTTCTGCATACTTCAAAAACTCCATAGAGTATGATGCACGGCCTTGTGTTGCAGATCGCAGATCAGTTGCATAACCAAACATTTCAGAAAGTGGTACTTGCGCATTAATTTGCTTAAGACCACCGAATGCTTCTTCCATGCCTTCGATCATGCCGCGGCGACGGTTTAAGTCACCAACTACATCACCCATGTTTTCTTCAGGAGTGATAACTTCAACCTTCATTACTGGTTCTAGAAGAGCTGGGTTTGCTTCAAGCGCACCTTTCTTCATCGCCATTGAACCTGCAATCTTAAATGCCATTTCATTCGAATCTACATCATGGAATGAACCATCAAACAGAGTCGCTTTAACGCCAAGTAATGGGTAGCCTGCCAGTACACCTTGAGTCATTTGCTCTTGGATACCTTTGTCTACCGCAGGGATGTATTCTTTAGGAACAGAACCACCAACGATTTCGTTAACGAACTCATAAATTGGCGCATCATCTTCCGAAATATCCATCGGTTCAAGTTTAAGCCAGACGTGACCATATTGACCACGACCACCTGATTGACGTACGAACTTCCCTTCAACTTCAACAGCTGAACGGATAGCTTCACGGTATGCTACCTGTGGCTTACCAACGTTACATTCAACACTGAATTCACGCTTCATACGGTCGACAATGATATCAAGGTGAAGTTCACCCATGCCAGAAATAATAGTCTGGCCTGATTCTTCGTCAGTTTGTACTCGGAAAGATGGATCTTCTGCCGCTAGTTTACCTAGCGCGATTCCCATCTTATCTTGGTCAGCTACTGTGCGAGGCTCTACCGCAACAGAGATAACTGGCTCAGGGAACTCCATACGCTCAAGCGTAATGACTGAGTTCGGATCACACAGTGTCTCACCTGTTGTTACGTCTTTAAGACCAATAGCCGCTGCGATGTCGCCTGCGTAGACTACTTTGATCTCTTCACGTGAGTTTGAATGCATCTGAACGATACGACCAAGTCGCTCACGCTTACTTTTAACTGGGTTGTATACCGCGTCACCCTGTTTAACAGTACCAGAGTAAACACGGAAGAAGGTCAAGGTGCCAACGAACGGGTCTGTCGCAATCTTAAAAGCAAGTGCGGCAAACGGTGCGTTGTCATCAGCAGGACGTTCTTCCTCAGTACCATCTTCAACGATACCTTGGATTTGTTTCACTTGTGTTGGAGCAGGCATATATTCGATAACAGCATCAAGCACAGCTTGAACGCCCTTATTCTTAAATGCACTACCACACGTCATTGGAACAATTTCGTTAGCTAATGTGCGCTGACGTAAAGCTGCTTTAATTTCAGCTTCAGTCAGGTCTTCACCTTCTAGATATTTGTCCATTAGTTCTTCTGATGCTTCAGCAGCGCTCTCAACCATGTGAGAACGCCATTCTTCTGCAAGCTCCAGAAGCTCTGCCGGAATGGCCTCATAAGAGAAAGTCATGCCTTGATCTTCGGCATTCCAGTTAATGGCTTTCATCTTAATAAGGTCAATAACACCTTTAAAGTCGTCTTCAGCACCAATTGGTAGCTGAATTGGAACAGGCGTTGCTCCAAGACGAGATTTCACCTGGTCCACAACAGTTAAGAAGTCAGCGCCTGTGCGATCCATTTTATTTACGAAGATCATGCGAGGAACTTCGTATTTGTTCGCTTGACGCCAAACTGTCTCAGTTTGCGGCTGTACACCAGATGAAGCACAAAGAACAACTACCGCACCATCTAGTACGCGTAAAGAACGCTCTACTTCGATAGTGAAATCTACGTGTCCTGGAGTATCAATGATATTGATGCGATGGTCGTCAAATTGAGCGTCCATCCCTTTCCAGAAACACGTTGTTGCAGCAGAAGTGATTGTGATACCACGCTCTTGTTCCTGCTCCATCCAATCCATAGTTGCAGCACCATCATGTACTTCACCGATCTTATGAGAAAGACCTGTGTAGAACAGAACACGTTCTGTTGTGGTGGTTTTACCTGCATCTACGTGAGCGCAAATACCGATATTGCGATAGCGCTCAAGTGGAGTTGTACGTGCCATATGATCCTCTTAAAGGTTAAGGGCAGATTACCAACGGTAATGAGCGAATGCTTTATTCGCTTCAGCCATACGGTGAACGTCTTCACGTTTCTTAACCGCAGTGCCTTTGTTGTCAGCAGCGTCTACGATTTCTTGAGCTAAACGTAAGCCCATAGATTTTTCGCCACGCTTACGTGCAGCGTCTACTAACCAACGCATACCTAATGCGTTGCGACGTACTGGACGTACTTCAACTGGTACTTGGTACGTTGAACCACCAACACGGCGAGATTTAACCTCTACCTGTGGGCGAACGTTTTCAAGTGCAGCTTCAAAGATTTCAAGGTGCGACTTGCCTGATTTCTCAGCAGCCACGTCTAACGCACCATAAACGATTTTTTCAGCAGTAGATTTCTTGCCGTCTAACATTACTACGTTAACGAATTTAGCAAGAAGTTCCGATCCGAACTTAGGATCTGGAAGAATTTTACGTTGACCTATTACGCGTCTTCTAGGCATTTTGTATCTCCGGTATCTTCAGGTTTGCTCTTTTAGAGTCAATACCCAAAACAATTAATTTAAAAATTTAGTGCTTGGCCTTACTAACGGAGAACCATTAGCCCTTAGGGCGTTTAGCACCGTATTTAGAACGAGCTTGACGACGGTCGCTAACGCCTGCACAGTCAAGTGCACCACGTACAGTGTGGAAACGCACACCTGGTAAGTCTTTAACACGACCACCACGGATAAGGATTACACTGTGCTCTTGTAAGTTGTGGCCTTCACCACCGATGTAAGATGTTACTTCGAAACCGTTAGTTAAACGAACACGCGCTACTTTACGTAATGCAGAGTTTGGTTTCTTAGGTGTAGTTGTATATACACGAGTACATACACCACGCTTTTGCGGACAAGCTTTAAGTGCAGCTGAGTTACTTTTAGTAACTTTGCTACGACGTGGCTTACGCACTAGCTGGTTAATAGTTGCCATTTAAATAGCTCCTGAAATTAAAATTACTACTGAAAAAATAAAAAAATCCGCCCTGTTTACATGCTCGTTACAAAACGTGCAGGCAAATGGGTGGCGGAATTTTAATGAGCAAAGTTTAACCTGTCAACCTTAACTCATCGTAAGGCAGAAGATAACTGCCTTACGATTTCTTAATCTATTGATTAAGCTGAGATTATTGGTTTCCAGAGATATCTGCGTTAAGTGCGTCAGTTAGTGCTTGAGTCGCCTCTTCAGCACTTACTGTTTGCTCTTCAACGATTTCACCTTGCTTGCGACGATTCAAACGGTCTTGGTGATACGCAAAGCCTGTACCAGCTGGGATCAGACGACCCACGATTACGTTCTCTTTCAGACCACGAAGTTCATCGCTCTTCCCATTTACAGCTGCTTCAGTTAGGACACGAGTTGTCTCCTGGAATGATGCTGCAGAAATGAAAGATTCTGTTGCAAGTGACGCTTTAGTGATACCCATTAACTGGATTTCAAACTTCGCTGGGATCTTACCTTGTTTCTCAAGTTCACGGTTCGCGATGTTAACGCGTGCCACTTCAACTTGTTCACCGGCTAAGAACTCAGTGTCACCGCCGTCAAGGATGATACATTTACGTAGCATCTGACGAATAATTGTCTCAATGTGCTTGTCATTGATCTTAACGCCCTGCAAGCGGTAAACCTCTTGCACTTCGTTAACGATGTAGTTAGCTACATGAGTTACACCACGTAAGCGTAAGATGTCATGTGGTGACTCTGGACCATCGGCGATAACCTCACCTTTAGACACTTGCTCACCTTCGAACACGTTAAGTTGACGCCATTTAGGAATCATCTCTTCGTATGCGTCACCCTCAGCTGGAGTGATTACAAGACGCTTCTTACCTTTTGTTTCTTTACCGAAGCTGATAGTACCTGTGATTTCTGCAAGGATTGCAGGATCTTTCGGTTTACGTGCTTCGAATAAGTCAGCTACGCGAGGTAGACCACCCGTGATATCACGAGTCTTCGAACCTTCTTGCGGAATACGTGCAAGTACGTCACCTGGGTTTGCAGTTGCACCGTCGGTTACTTCAATCGTTGTGAATGAAGGTAGACGTGTTTCTTGCAGACCACGCTCATCGCTTTCGATGATTAGTTTAGGTTCTTTCGCATTTGCTTTACCTAAGTCTTTAACAACCACACGAGTTAAACCAGTTAACTCATCTGTTTGTGCTTCGGTATTTGAGTCATCAATGTCGCTGAACGAGATTTTTGACTTATGCTCAAGAACGATTGGGTGACTATGCGGATCCCAAGTTGCAACGATATCGTTACCTTGAACTTCTGCATTATCTTGTACAGATAACACCGCACCGTAAGGTACTTTATAACGCTCTTTCTCACGACCAAAGCTATCGATGATAGTGATCTCTGTTGAACGAGACGTGATAACAATCTTACCGTCTGTGTTTAATACGTACTTCGCGTTGTGTAACTTCAATGTACCGTTAGTTTTAACTTGTACACTGTTTTCAGCAGACGCTCGAGATGCTGCACCACCGATGTGGAAGGTACGCATCGTAAGCTGTGTACCCGGCTCACCGATTGATTGCGCCGCGATAACACCTACTGACTCACCTGGATTAATGATATGGCCACGTGCAAGGTCACGACCGTAACACTTAGCACATACACCAAAGTCATTATCACAAGTGATTACTGAACGAACGCGTACTTCATCTACTGAATGCTCTTCTAGAAGGTCACACAGTTTTTCGTCAAGCATGATATTACGCTCAACAAGTACTTCGTTAGTATTTGGAATTAATACATCTTCAGCTACAACACGACCAAGAACACGTTCGCGAAGCGCTTCTACAACGTCACCACCCTCGATAAGCGGTTTCATTGTTAAGCCATCTTCTGTGCCACAATCGTCTTCATTGATTACTAAATCTTGTGCAACGTCTACTAGACGACGCGTTAAGTAACCCGAGTTTGCTGTTTTAAGTGCTGTATCGGCAAGACCTTTACGCGCACCGTGCGTTGAGATGAAGTACTGTAGTACGTTTAGACCTTCACGGAAGTTCGCCGTGATTGGTGTCTCGATGATTGAACCATCTGGACGTGCCATTAGACCACGCATACCCGCTAACTGACGGATCTGAGCGGCGCTACCACGTGCACCTGAGTCTGCCATCATAAACACTGAGTTGAATGAAGATTGCTCTTCTTCTTCGCCTTTAGCGTTGATTACAGTGTCTTTTGATAAGTTCGCCATCATCTCACGTGATAAGTTTTCATTTACACGTGACCAGATATCGATAACTTTATTGTACTTTTCACCAGCCGTTACAAGACCTGATTGGAATTGTTGGTTGATTTCAGTTACTTCAGCTTCCGCTGATTCAATGATTTCTGCTTTAACCGGTGGGATAACTAAGTCATCGATACCGATTGAAACACCTGACTTCATTGCGTAGTGGAAACCGGTGTACATTACTTGGTCAGCAAAGATAACTGTATCTTTAAGACCTAGACGACGGTAACACTCGTTTAATAAGCCAGAAATTTGTTTCTTACCTAGGGCTTGGTTGATTAACTCAAACGGCATGCCTTTAGGTAGGATTAGTGAAAGGATCGCACGACCTACTGTTGTTTCAACAATAGATACTTGCTCAACTGTTTCACCATCTTCATTACTGATTGTCTCGCTGATACGTACTTTTACGCGTGCATGTAACTCAGCGTTACCGCTGCGGTATGCTTTTTCAGCTTCTTTAGGATCTTTAAATACAATACCTTCGCCTTTCGCATTGATGCGATCACGAGTCATGTAGTAAAGACCTAATACAACGTCCTGTGAAGGAACGATGATTGGCTCACCATTCGCTGGAGATAGGATGTTGTTAGTAGACATCATTAGAGCACGTGCTTCTAATTGTGCTTCAAGCGTTAACGGTACGTGTACCGCCATTTGGTCACCATCGAAGTCAGCGTTGTATGCCGCACAAACTAATGGGTGTAAATGAATCGCTTTACCTTCGATAAGCACAGGTTCGAACGCTTGGATACCCAAACGGTGAAGTGTTGGTGCACGGTTCAGTAATACTGGATGCTCACGAATTACTTCGTCTAATACATCCCATACTTCTGCTACTTCACGCTCAACCATCTTCTTAGCAGCTTTGATAGTCGTAGCCATGCCACGACGCTCTAGTTTACCGTAGATAAATGGTTTGAATAGCTCAAGTGCCATCTTCTTAGGAAGACCACACTGGTGTAGTTTAAGCGTAGGACCTACTGTGATTACAGAACGGCCAGAGTAATCTACACGTTTACCAAGTAAGTTCTGACGGAAACGACCTTGCTTACCTTTGATCATATCAGCAAGCGATTTCAGAGGACGTTTGTTAGAACCTGTAATCGCACGACCGCGACGACCGTTATCAAGTAGCGCATCTACCGCTTCTTGTAACATACGTTTTTCGTTGCGTACGATAATGTCTGGTGCTGCTAGATCTAATAGACGTTTAAGACGGTTATTACGGTTAATAACACGACGGTAAAGGTCATTCAGATCAGAAGTCGCAAAACGACCACCGTCTAGTGGTACTAATGGACGTAGATCAGGCGGAAGTACTGGAAGTACTGTCATGATCATCCACTCAGGGTTGTTACCTGATTGGTGGAAAGATTCCATTAATTTAAGACGTTTAGTGATCTTCTTACGCTTAGTTTCAGAGTTAATTGTTGGTAACTCTTCACGCATTTCAGCAATTAATTGGCCAAGATCAAGTTCACGAAGCAAGTCTAATACTGCTTCAGCACCCATCTTCGCTTCAAACTCATCACCGTGCTCTTCAAGTGCATCTAAGTACTCTTCTTCACCTAAAAGCTGACCACGCTCAAGCGTTGTCATACCAGGCTCAGTTACTACGAATGATTCGAAGTAAAGTACGCGCTCGATGTCACGAAGTGTCATGTCTAGCATTAAGCCGATACGTGACGGTAATGATTTTAAGAACCAAATGTGCGCAACTGGGCTCGCAAGCTCAATATGACCCATACGGTCACGACGCACTTTAGTTAGCGTTACTTCAACGCCACACTTTTCACAAATAACACCACGGTGCTTAAGGCGCTTATATTTACCACATAAACACTCATAATCTTTCACTGGGCCGAAAATACGGGCACAGAATAAGCCGTCGCGCTCAGGCTTGAAAGTACGGTAGTTGATTGTCTCAGGTTTCTTTACTTCACCGTATGACCATGAACGAACCATATCTGGCGAAGCAAGACCAATGCGAATTGCATCGAATTCTTCGGTCTTATTTTGTTGCTTCAGAAACTTAAGTAAGTCTTTCACCTTAGCTCTCCTGTCGGAGGTTAATCTTGAGGGCGAAACAATCGCCCCTACATTCTATTCGGCCTAACAGGTGCGGCTTACGCCGCACCTAAATGGCTTAATTTTCTTCCAACTCGATGTTGATACCCAGTGAGCGGATTTCTTTCAACAATACGTTGAACGATTCTGGCATACCTGGTTCCATCTTATGGTTACCATCTACGATGTTCTTATACATCTTAGTACGACCATTCACGTCATCCGATTTCACTGTTAGCATTTCTTGTAGAGTATATGCAGCACCGTAAGCTTCTAGTGCCCACACCTCCATCTCACCGAAACGCTGGCCACCGAACTGAGCTTTACCACCCAGCGGCTGCTGAGTAACAAGGCTGTAAGAACCAGTTGAACGTGCGTGCATCTTGTCATCAACCAAGTGGTTAAGTTTCAACATGTACATGTAACCAACAGTTACTTGACGTTCGAACTGATCGCCAGTACGGCCATCATAAAGTGTAACTTGACCGCTTCTTGGATAACCACCAAGCTCAAGTAAGTCTTTGATTTCGCTTTCACGAGCACCATCAAAGGCTGGAGTTGCGATCGGTAAACCACCTTTCAAGTTTTCAGCTAAGCGACGAACTTCATCATCAGAGAACGAGTCGATATCGACTTTCTGACGACAATCACCTAATTCGTAAACTTTCTTAACGAAGCTACGGATTTCGTGCAGTTCACGCTGCTCTTTCATCATTTCTTCTAAGCGCTCACCCACACCACGTGCAGCAAGACCCATATGAGTTTCTAGGATCTGACCGATGTTCATACGTGATGGTACACCTAGCGGGTTCAGAACGATGTCTACCGTACGACCTTTGTCATCGTATGGCATATCTTCTACTGGTACGATAGTCGAGATAACACCTTTGTTACCGTGACGACCCGCCATCTTATCACCCGGTTGGATACGACGTTTAACAGCTAGGTATACTTTAACAATCTTAAGTACGCCTGGTGCTAAGTCGTCACCTTGAGTGATCTTACGACGTTTGTTTTCAAACTTCTTATCGTATTCAGCTTTAAGCTCATCGTACTGAGCGGCTAGTTGCTCAAGTTCAGCTTGCTTATCTTCTTCAGCAAGGCTTTGAGTAAGCAGCTTTTCAGCATTTAGTGATGCAATTGAATCTGCGTTCAGACCAGCGTCAACAAGTAACTTACGAGCACGCTCTAATACGCCTGCTTCTAAGATACGGAACTCTTCGTTGAAGTCTTTCTTCGCTTCGCGAAGCTGCATGTCTTCAACTTCTAACGCACGCTTATCTTTTTCAACACCGTCACGGGTGAAAACTTGTACGTCGATTACAGTACCAGTTACAGAGTTTGGTACGCGTAAAGAGCTGTCTTTAACGTCTGACGCTTTCTCACCGAAGATAGCACGTAGTAGCTTTTCTTCTGGTGTTAATTGCGTTTCGCCTTTCGGAGTCACTTTACCTACTAGGATATCGCCGCCTTTAACTTCAGCACCGATATAAACAACGCCTGACTCATCAAGCTTGCCTAGTGCAGATTCACCTACGTTAGGAATATCTGCTGTGATCTCTTCTGGACCTAATTTAGTATCACGTGCGATACATTGTAGTTCTTGAATGTGGATAGTCGTTAGACGATCTTCTTGAACTACTCGCTCTGATAGTAGGATTGAATCCTCGAAGTTATAACCGTTCCATGGCATGAATGCCACGCGAAGGTTTTGACCAAGTGCTAAGTCACCAAGGTCAGTCGAAGGACCATCTGCTAATACGTCACCACGTGTTACCGGCTCACCAACCATACAAGTTGGTTTTTGGTTAATACATGTATTTTGGTTTGAGCGAGTGTATTTAGTAAGGTTGTAAATATCGATGCCCGCTTCACCAGGGACACGCTCATCTTCATGTACATTTACAACGATGCGGCTTGCATCCGCATACATTACTTCACCACCACGCTTAGCAACGATAGTTACACCAGAGTCTTTCGCTAGTGTAAGCTCGATACCTGTACCTACCAGCGGTTTGTCCGCGATAAGAGTTGGTACGGCTTGACGTTGCATGTTTGAACCCATCAATGCACGGTTAGCATCATCGTGTTCTAGGAACGGGATAAGTGCTGCCGCTACAGAGATCACCTGTTGTGGTGATACGTCCATATATTGTTGGTCCATTTTGCCCATAAAGGTTGATTCACCTTTGTGACGACATGGAATTAGTTCATCAACAAACTCATTGTTTTCGTTCAAGTTTGAGTTCGCCTGAGCGATAACAAACTGACCTTCTTCAATGGCTGATAAGTAATCTACTTCATCAGTAACTACACCGTTTACCACTTTACGGTAAGGTGTTTCTAAGAAACCATAGTCATTAGTACGTGCGTACGTAGACAGTGAGTTAATTAGACCGATGTTTGGACCCTCAGGCGTTTCGATTGGACATACACGACCATAGTGAGTTACGTGAACGTCTCGAACTTCGAAGCCAGCGCGTTCACGTGTTAAACCACCCGGACCTAATGCAGAAATACGACGCTTATGCGTTACTTCTGAAAGCGGGTTATTTTGGTCCATGAACTGTGATAACTGAGATGAACCAAAGAACTCTTTAACCGCTGCCGAAATAGGCTTAGCGTTAATAAGATCTTGTGGCATTACAGCGTCAAGGTCACCTAAGCTTAAACGCTCACGTACAGCACGCTCAACACGTACTAGACCAACGCGGAATTGGTTCTCAGCCATTTCGCCAACACTACGGATACGACGGTTGCCTAAGTGGTCGATATCATCAACATCGCCAACACCGTTACGAATAGCGATAAGCACTTTCATAACAGCTACGATGTCTTCTTTCGATAATGTGCCAGGGCCAGTATCTGAGTCATAACCTACACGGCTATTGAACTTCATACGACCAACTGTTGATAAATCGTAACGCTCGTCAGAGAAGAACAAGTTATCAAATAAGGCTTCAGCCGCGTCTTTCGTCGGTGGCTCGCCTGGGCGCATCATGCGATAAATTTCTACTAATGCTTCTAAACGGTTGCTTGTTGTGTCGATACGTAATGTATCTGACATGTAGGCGCCGCTGTCAACTTCGTTGATATATAGAGTATCAATCTTAGTGTGACCTGCTTTAACCAATTCAGCCATTAGCTCAAGTGATAGCTCGTCATTCGCGTTTGCGATGATCTCACCTGTTGACTCATCAACATAGTTTTTAGCTACAACACGACCAATGATGTACTCATGCGGTACTTCTAATTGGTTAATACCTTTTTTCTCGATGTTCTTGATGTGACGCGCAGTAATACGACGACCCGCTTCAACAAGGACTTCACCGTCTTCGCCTTTGATATCAAAAGCGGCAGTTTCACCACGTAAGCGCGAAGGAACAAGTTCCATAAGAACTTTACCGTCAGTAACTTCAAACGTAGTTGTATCGAAGAATATCTCTAGGATTTCATCCGTTGAGTACTCTAGTGCACGTAAGATGATTGACGCCGGTAATTTACGACGACGGTCAATACGTACATAAAGGTTATCTTTTGCATCAAACTCGAAGTCTAACCATGAACCACGGTAAGGAATTACACGCGCGTTATAAAGCACTTTACCTGACGAGTGAGTTTTACCGCGGTCGTTATCAAAGAATACACCAGGGCTACGGTGTAGCTGAGAAACGATAACACGCTCTGTACCATTGATAACAAAGGTACCGGTATCAGTCATGAGCGGAATTTCGCCCATGTAAACTTCTTGCTCTTTAATGTCTTTAACTGTGCCTGGTGCTTCTTTGTCCATCACCACAAGACGCAATTTTACGCGAAGTGGAGCAGAATAAGTCACACCGCGAATTTGACATTCTTTTACATCGAATACTGGCTCACCAATACGATAACTTACGTATTGAAGCTCAGAATTTCCCGAGTAGCTTTTGATAGGAAACACAGAACGGAATGCAGCTTCCAAACCGTGATCGCCATCAGCGTCAGGGACTAAGAATTTTTTAAACGATTCTAACTGCGTCGACAGTAAGAAAGGTATATCCAAAACTTGTGGACGTTTACCAAAATCCTTACGGATACGTTTCTTTTCAGAATAAGAGTAAGCCATGGGGTTCCTCAGCTTGCTGATCTTTGACCCGACCTGTTCTTGTAAGAACAGACTTAACTGGCATCTATGCCAAGATGTACAACATTAAATTGTTGTTCTATTTTGCTCTGCCACTTTCAACACCGATTAAGGTAACAACTTGAAAGTAAAGAGAAAATTAGATTTTATTTGCGTTACAGGATTGCATCGCTCCATAGCGCAAAAAGGCCGGTGATTAAATAATCACCAGCCCTTGCCTGATTACTCAGGCAGCGAACCTAGCGTAAGCTAGATTACTTAACCTCAACTTCAGCACCAGCTTCAGTAAGGTCTTTTGCAAGTGCTTCAGCTTCTTCTTTAGATACACCTTCTTTGATAGGTGCAGGAGCTGCTTCAACAAGTGCTTTAGCTTCTTTAAGGCCAAGACCAGTAGCACCACGTACAGCTTTGATAGCTGCAACCTTGTTAGCGCCAGCGCCAGTAAGGATTACGTCGAACTCAGTCTTTTCTTCAGCTGCTTCAGCAGCAGGACCAGCAACAACAGCAGCTGCTGCAGTTACGCCGAATTTTTCTTCCATTGCTTCAACTAGAGCAACAACGTCCATTACTGACATTTCAGCAATAGCATCAAGGATTTGGTCTTTAGTTACAGACATTACAAATTTCCTAATTATTACGGACTAAATATAGCCCAAAAAAAATATTACACCGAAAGTGAACAAAAAAACAGCTTAAAATTAAGCAGCTTGCTCTTCTTTCTGTACACGTACTGCTTCAATTGTTTTACACAATTTACCTGCAGACGCTTCTTTCATAGCGCTCATTAAGCGTGCAACAGCTTCGTCGTAAGTAGGTAGAGTTGCTAGCATAGCTGCGTCTACTACGTTACCTTCAAATGCAGCCGTCTTAACTTCGAATTTCTCGTTCTTCTTCGCGAAATCTTTGAAGATACGCGCAGCAGCACCTGGGTGCTCTGAAGAGAAAGCGATTAAGCTTGGACCAACAAGTGAGTCAGAAAGGCACTCAAAATCTGTACCTTCAATAGCACGTTTAGCTAAAGTGTTACGAACAACTTTCATCCATACACCAGCTTCACGAGCTTCTTTACGAAGGGCAGTGATAGCACCAACTGTTACACCACGAGAATCTGCAACAACTGCAGAAAGAGCACCAGTGGCTGCTTCGTTGACTTCAGCAACAATTGCTTTTTTGCCTTGAAGATTTAAAGCCATGGGTGTTACTCCTGGTTTAATGGGTTGCCGAAATTGGCTTCCCTGTTCTACTCTTCCCCATCTAAGATGGAGATGCTTTTTACGGCGAGAGCCAGAAGATTAGGAAAAATCTATCTGGGGATTCACACCGTCTACGTAGGTAAAATATTAAGGCCGAAGCCGCCTACGGTCTTGGACGGAAGCCCAATTTATCGTTTTTACCCGAGAGCATTACGAAATTATGGACTTCAACCCGAATTCTTTACTTGTTTTGAAATTAACTTTCTCAACAAAATGGCGCAAAATTATAGTTCAAATTTCGCGCCATGTAAACTCTTAATTAAGCAACAACTGTGCTTAGAGAGTTTTGGTCAACAGCAACACCTGCGCCCATTGTTGTAGAGATAGTTACTTTCTTCACGTAAGTACCTTTTGCTTGAGAAGGTTTAGCCTTCTTAAGCGCAACAATAAGAGCTTCAAGGTTTTGTTGAAGTTGCTCAGCAGTGAAATCAACCTTACCGATAGTAGTATGGATGATACCGTTCTTGTCGTTACGGTAACGAACTTGACCTGCTTTCGCATTTTTAACTGCTTCTGCAACGTTAGGCGTTACAGTACCAGTTTTAGGGTTTGGCATTAGACCACGTGGACCTAAGATTTGACCTAGTTGACCAACAACACGCATAGCGTCTGGAGATGCAACAACAACGTCAAAGTTCATCTCGCCTTTCTTAACTTGTTCAGCAAGATCTTCCATGCCCACTAATTCAGCACCAGCTTCTTTCGCAGCATCTGCGTTAGCGCCTTGTGTGAATACAGCAACACGAACTTCACGACCAGTACCGTTAGGTAGTACAGTTGCACCACGTACGTTTTGGTCAGATTTACGAGCATCGATACCAAGGTTAACAGCAACGTCAACACTTTCTACGAATTTAGCTGTCGCTAACTCTTTTAAAAGAGCAACTGCTTCGTTGATTTCGTAATCTTTAGTCGCATCCACTTTTTCGCGGATTGTACGCATACGTTTAGTTAATTTTGCCATTATCTTAGTCCTCTACGTTCAAGCCCATCGCACGCGCAGAACCTGCGATAGTGCGAACTGCAGCGTCCATATCAGCCGCTGTAAGGTCAGGTCGTTTTGTCTCAACGATTTCTTCAAGTTGAGCACGAGTTACTGTACCCACTTTTTCAGTGTTAGGACGGCCAGAACCTGATTTGATACCTGCAGCTTTCTTAAGTAAGTAAGCAGCCGGTGGAGTTTTCATGTCGAACGTGAAAGAACGGTCACCGTAAACAGAGATCACTACAGGAACTGGAGCGCCTTTTTCGATAGACTCTGTACGTGCGTTGAACGCTTTACAGAATTCCATGATGTTTACACCGTGTTGACCTAGTGCTGGACCTACTGGAGGACTAGGGTTAGCCATACCAGCGGCAACTTGTAGCTTGATAATAGCTTCAACTTTTTTAGCCATAATAAATACCTCATTTGGTGGGTCATAGCCTTGTGCGCGCGAGGACGCGTACTCTAACGGCTTCCCAGTTTAAAAATTGGTTCTCACTTTTTAGTGATAAAACAAGTTATAACTTGCCCTAACACAAAAAGGCCGCTGATTATAAGTTAATCAGCGGCCTTTTTCAAGCTTATTGCCAAAATATTAAACAATTTTGGCAGCTTTAATTTCTTACTTACTTGTCTTGCTCAACTTGACCGAATTCAAGGTCAACAGGTGTCGAACGACCGAAGATAAGAACAGACACTTTTACGCGGCTCTTCTCGTAATCAACTTCTTCCACAACACCGCTGAAGTCAGCAAATGGACCATCGATAACACGAACAACTTCACCTGGTTCAAATAATGTTGCAGGCTTAGGCGCTTCAGAGTTCTCTTGCAGACGGTTCAAGATGCGATCAGCTTCTTTTTGGGTGATTGGAGCTGGACGATCAGACGTACCACCAATGAAGCCCATAACACGTGCTGTGCTGTTCACTAAGTGCCAGCTTGCATCGTTCATGTCCATTTGAACTAGTACATAACCTGGGAAGAATTTGCGCTCAGATTTACGCTTTTGACCAGCGCGCATCTCAACAACTTCTTCAGTTGGTACTAATACTTCACCAAAACTATCTTCCAAACCTTCAATCTTGATGTGCTCAAGAATAGTTTGTGCTACACGCTTCTCGTAACCAGAGAAAGCTTGCACTACGTACCAACGTAGTTTCTTTTCGTTCTTCTCATCCGACATGGGATTAGATCTCCAATCCAGTTAAAAAGCCTACTGCGCGGAACAAAATGCCATCTAATCCCCAAAGGATAAGTGCCATAATCACAGTTGCAACCATTACAATTAATGTCGTATGTGTTGTTTCTTGGCGAGTTGGCCACACAACTTTACGTACTTCGATACGTGACTCTTTTGCAAACGCAAGAAAAGTACGACCTTTTTCAGTTAGTGAGGCAATGCCTAAACCAGCTGCAACAGCAACCACTACACCAATAGCACGTAATAATACAGATTGGTCTGCAAACATGTGGTTACCAACGACTGCGCCTGCTAGTAGCGCAATTGCTACAATCCACTTTACTGAATCCATCGCACTTGATGGTGTTTCTACATTCGTGCTCATAATATTTTTACCTTAACTACAGACACAACAACCCTGCGCTCTGGCAGGGTTAATCCATTAAAATCTAAACTTAAAAACTGACTTGTTTAAACCGATTTTTAAATTCAGACTCAACACACATTGTTTAAAAAGTGGCAGGGGCGGAGAGATTCGAACTCCCAACCGTCGGTTTTGGAGACCGCTGTTCTACCAATTGGAACTACGCCCCTGCAAAGTGGATGCCTATTATACTTACGCAATTCATTAACACAAGAGTAAAAGATACCCATTAGTTAAAATCTCATCAGTTCGTTTAAAAATCAATATTAACATTGATTAAAAAGCAGTTTATTATAAACCCGATATAGGAACTAAAAACTACATGGATCAGTGTGCTGCCATTTAAACTCTCTTTTAATATTGTACTGTTATGCCTCGTCACCTTGATATGTAAGCAGGCTAATGCTCGCTCGTTACACCTAGCTACTTTTAATAGCCAACAAGGTCTAAGTCAAAACTCTATCACTTGCAGCATAACTGATCAGCAAGGCTTTTTATGGTTTGCCACACAGGGAGGTTTGAACCGCTTTGATGGTTATGAATTTAAACGCTTCAAAGCTAACAGCAATAATAAAAGTATTTCTGGAAATTGGATCACAGGCTGTGCCAAGGACAGTAATAATCAGCTGTGGTTTTCGACCGCCAGCAAAGGACTCAATAAACTCAATCCTGAGACTGGCCAATTTGAGGTTTATTCGACTTCTAATGAGGCAGGACTAAGTGAAGATAAAATTTGGTCAATGGTACTGGCTAAAGGTGATGTTCTTTGGCTAGGTCACGAACATGGTAAGTTAACTCGTTTTGATATATCAAACCAAGAATTTGAACATTTCCAATACAAAATAGATCAACAGTTGCCGCTTGTACGTGACATTGTTATTACCGATGAACTCATTTGGCTTGCCACTGATATGGGACTTATTTCATTTAACCCAAGCACAGAGCAATTTACTCAACATACTCAAATCACTTCACCGCTCTGGCATCTAAAATTGTTGAATCATGAAAAACTGCTTATTGGTGCAAAGCAAGGCTTATATTCATTAGATTTACTTACGCAAACCAGTGAGCAAATCGAACAGTTAAATGGTGTCTGGATCACTGACAGCCTTATTGACCAACAGCAAAACCTTTGGCTTACAAGCTACGGGCGAGGTCTATACTTTTTACCTGCAGATGCTGACTTACAAGACCAATACATTCGATACGACCATGACAAGCAAAACCCCAATGGCTTGACTAGCGACTTTCTCCTATCTCTTTATCAAGATTCACAAGGCATTATTTGGTTGGGCACCGATGGTTATGGTGTGCATCGCTATGATCCTAAGCAACAGCAGTTTTCTCATCAGTTACAAACCTCACAGCCAAATTCACTAAGTCATAATTTTGTTCGCTCAATAATAAAAAGAGCCAATGGCGAGGTATGGATTGGCACCCGTGACGGACTCAACCGTCAAACAGCGTTTGGTTACCAACATTATAAAAATGCCCTGCCAAATAATAATATATTTGCCCTTCATGAAGATGCTAACAAGCAGTTATGGATAGGTACTTACGGTGGTGGCTTAATTAAGTATCAAGATAGTCGTGATGAATTTAAAGCCTTCACTATGCAAAGCCACCAGCTAGCCAGTGACCGTGTATATGCAATAACTAGCGACAAAGTTGGTGCTCTTTGGCTTGGGAGTAACCAAGGGTTAACTCGCTTTGAGCCAAAATCAGGCAAAGTTACTCACTATAAACATAGTGATTCTCAAAACAGTCTTGCCAATAACACTGTATTTACTCTTGCTTACGATAGTGAAGAGCACTCACTTTGGGTCGGCACTCGAGCAGGGCTCAATAAACTGGATATCACTACTAAGCAATTTAGTTTATTAGATGAGCAAGGCTCTAACGGAGCTGGGCTCAGCCATAACATGGTCACCTCTTTATTATTGAATGGCGATAGTGTTTGGGTTGGCACCATGCAAGGCTTGAATCAAGTTAATAAGCATAACTTCAGGGTGAAACAAATTACTGAGCAACAAGGTTTGGCGAACGATAACATTTTTGACATTCTCGCCGATAAGCAAGGTATGCTTTGGCTAGCAACCAATGGCGGACTCACTCGCTATAACCCCACCACAGAGCAAATGCAGCAGTTTTTGCCAGAAGATGGCATTCAGCACCAATCTTTTATACTGGGTGCGAGCTTTCAAGCAGACGATGGCGAGTTATTTTTTGGTGGCATCAATGGTTATAATCATTTTTACCCTGAGCAACTAAAGTTATCGCACTCTCCCCCTACCCCTGTTTTAACCGAATTATTATTAAACAACAGAGTCATTAAGAGTAATCACTTCGATAAGCAAGCAAATACCCTTGCGAGTGCAACTCAGACATTTGCGTTTGCAAAATCTGCTGGCGTTATCGGCTTTAAATTTAGTGCATTAAAAAACGGATCGACACCAAAGCACTACCAATACGGCTACAAGCTTGCTGGCTTTGATGAACAATTTTTATATACAGATGCATCCCTTAGACAAATTAATTACCCTCAGCTCCCTGCTGGGAACTACAAATTATTAATAAAAGTGAAAGATCAATATGGGCAATGGAGTGACAGCAAAAAGCTACTAACATTAACTGTTGTGCCTCCTTGGTGGCAAAGTAAATTAGCCTATGCTATTTACTTTATTTGTGCTTTAGCACTGACCTGGCTTCTTTTAAATTCTTTGTACAAACGCAAACTCGCAGAGCAAGAAAAACAAACCGAGATTGAGCTAAACAAATTAAAAGATCAATTTTTAGATAACATTAGCCATGAGCTAAAAACACCATTGAGTTTAATACTTGCCCCGATCAGCCAGTTACAGCGAAGTAATACAGACCCCCAAGCTCAAAATCAACTGGCTAGTATAAAACGTAACTGCCAACGCTTACTTGAACTGATCAATCAACTTTTACAATTGAGTCAACGCCCTAGTACAGCTATTAACACTGTTAGCCCTTATTCCATTACAACCTTTTTAACAGAATTAGTGGCAGATTTCAGTGCTCTGTTTGAGCAAAAACAACTGCAATTTAGCTTTGATGATACTACCTCAACAACATGTAAGATTAACCTTGCTCCCGAACATGCTCATTCTATTTTCAGTAACCTGATAAGTAATGCGCTTAAGTACACGCCTAACGGCGGTAAAGTCGATATTCAACTTGATGAAGTGCAGCAACAACTGATTTTTAAAATTACTGATACAGGTGTGGGTATTGCCAGTGAACATCAACAGTCGATTTTTCAGCGCTTTACCCGCGTAGCATCATCAGAGCCTGGCAGTGGTATTGGACTGAGCTTAGTAAAGCAGCTTGTAGAACAATACGGTGGGTCTATCAGCGTAAGCAGTAAAATTGCTGAGGGAAGTTGCTTTACTGTGTCATTGCCTATGGTTGAGTGTGCTGAAAATCAGGTTAATAGCATTACGCAACTACGCAACTCACAACAGACATTACTGATTGTTGAAGATAATAAGGAAATGGCTGAACTACTACTTGCTTTGTTTAATGCAGAATTTAACTGCATCTGTGCAGCTGATGGTCAGCAAGCGCTTGATTTATGCCAATCAGACCTACCAGAGCTCATTATCAGTGATGTAATGATGCCGAATATGAATGGCTATCAACTGTTAGCAGCACTCAGAGCAAACCCGGCCACCAGCCATATTCCGGTGTTATTACTTTCAGCTAAAGCAGATACCCACAGCCGCTTGAAAGGACTTGATTTATTAGCCGATGACTTTTTGAGCAAACCTTTTGAGCCCACTTTATTAGTAAGCAGAGTAAAAGGATTGCTTAATCTTAGACAAATTTTAAACCAGCATCTAACAGCACAACTGGCAGCTCCTCTGAATAGTGATACAGCCGCTGTAACAGTACAAAATAAAGATTATTCCTTCACTGAAAAACTCAAGCAAGTAGTACAAGCCCATTATCAAGATGAAAACTTTTCGGTTGAGCAATTAGCCTCAGCCTTATGTTTAAGCTCCCGTGCTCTGCAACTAAAAATGAAAGCCTTGTATTCACAAACTCCCTCTGACTATTTACGCAATACTCGCTTAGAGTTTGCAAAGAAACAGCTAGTCGATGGCCATTTAGCGATTGGTAAAGTAGCAGAGCAAGCGGGCTTTAGTTCGCAAAGCTATTTTGCGCGAAGCTTTAAGAGCTATGTTGGCTTATCACCAAAACAGTACCGAGAAAAATATCAAAAGCGCGTTGAATTTCGCATCAGTGAATAAACTTTTCGTCTGAGTGCTATCAATAAAACACTGATTTTTATAGCTTATCCATATAAACATTAATAACAACAAAGCCCATATTGCGGCGTTATTTACTGCATGAGATATAAGTTAAGGAAAGTCATATGCTCACCAAAACACACAAAGCGATTTCGATTACGTTACTTGCTGCGGCACTGACTGCATGCCAAAGTACTTCAACCACCACAAGCAATAACAATAGCCCAGATATAAACGAAGTGGCACAGCAGCAATACAATGGCCCAAAAGCTCGGATCGCTGTTGCCCGCTTTACTGACAAATCAAACGATTCACGTTGGTGGCGTAAAGAAATTGGTGAAGGTATGGCTGATCAACTAACAACCGCATTAGTTAGCACCAATCGCTTTATTGTCTTAGAACGACAAGCACTTGATGCCGTATTATCAGAACAAGACCTTGCTGTATCAGGCCGTGTGAGTGCAGCTTCAGGTGCTGCTTATGGTGAAATTGAAGGTGCCGAAATTGTCGTAGTTGCCGCTGTTACAGAATTCGATGATGACAATTCTGGCACCCGCGTAGGCAGTGGTGGCTTTATCGGTGACGTATTTAGCTCAGTGTCGGCGGGTTTTTCAAGTTCGCACATGGCGATAGATTTGCGCTTAATCGACACGCGAACTTCACGTATTTTAGCCGCTACCAGTGTTGAGGGTGGCAGTAAAGATTTTGACTTTACATCAGCTGCTACCAATTTTGGTGGTGCACTCGTTGGTGGTAACTTAAGTAGCTGGTCAAACACGCCAAAAGAAAAAGCACTGCGTGAAGTCATCGTCAAAGCCGTTGAGTTTTTGGAATCAAAAGTACCAACAACTTATTATCGCTATAATAGCGATAACACCATTGCAGCAGGCCATACCGCACCTGCACCACTAAAAGTAACCGCAGCTGCAGCACCAGCTAAAGCGCCAGTTGCATCGGTTAATGTTCCAACTCACAGAATGCCTTACTACGAAAAAACAGACTTAGCCATGTCACGACTGAACTTGGTTTGTTTAGGTTATTTAAAAAGGCAGCCTCACTACGAAGAATATGAAGTAGAAGACGTAGAGTACGATGAAGCAACGGTGATTGCACTCACTGAGTATCAGCAAGAAAATAAGCTGAAAGTGACAGGCCTTGCGGATGAGACGACTAAAAAATCTCTTGATGATTCAGGGTGTATTGCCAAAACGAACAAATCAAGTTTAGAAAGCCTTGGCAGTATTTTTAAATTTAATTAAGCAAACTAACAGCCAGTACCAGCACTGGCTGTTTAAAACCTTAGTTATAAAATTTGTAATAGCTCACCGCGATAAAAATCACATAACAACCAAATTTGTTGAAATGGATGGTGCTTAGGCACATCAAGGTGAGTAAGTACTGACTTAAAATCATCAAGATGCCATATAGTACTGGCATTTCGAATTAATAACCAAGGCTGCGTAGATTCGTAATGTTTCTTGGCTTTTTGTGCCAACAACCGATGCAAAGCACAGTGCAGACGCTCGTTACTTGGAGCTAAAGCCATTTCAGCGAGATCTCGTTGCATTGAGATAGACAGCGGCCTACCTAACACCGCCATTGCTTCTGTTTCACTGGCATATAAATGAGCGACTTCAATATCGAGCCGCTCATCACCTTTATAACAACTCACGTCTGGCTTACTCGGTGTGTTATGCCAAATATTACGCATACTTACGCCAAACTGCTTTTCGTAACAGCGTAAAAACAGCTTTGCTGCGCCATGCTCGAGCGCTATTTTCTCTTGTTCACTTTCACGATTCATTTAATGTTGCATACACATCTTTTAATAACCCAGAAGCGCCAAAACGAAATAGCTCGGGTTGTAAGTACGCTTCACCCATAATTGATTCAGCGAGGGCTAAATACTCAGCAGCATCGGTGACTGTTCTGACTCCGCCCGCAGCCTTAAAACCAATTTTTTTACCACTCGCTTTTATGGTGTTTAACATGATATCTGTTGCAGCTAGAGTTGCATTAACAGCCACTTTACCGGTACTAGTTTTAACGAAATCAGCACCGCCTTCAATTGCCAGTTTAGTGGCCGTTGAGATGAGATCATCGCTTAATTCGCCACTTTCTATAATCACTTTGAGTTGCGCTTTATTGCTACATGCCTCTTTTGACGCTTTGACATACTCAAAAACTTTGCGCTCATCACCGGCGATTAGTGCTTTATAGGGGATCACTAAATCAATTTCATCAGCTCCGCGCTCAATAGCAAATAGCGTTTCATTTATCACTTGTTCTAACGATTGCTCCCCACTAGGAAAGTTAGTAACTGTAGCTACTTTGACTTGCTGTAGTTCACGCTCAGCGAGTGCAAGCTTTGCGTCGCTTACAAACTGGCTATATACACAGACCGCAGCAGGAATACCTAACTTTGGCTCAATACTGGCAACCAAGTTATTAATGGTTTCTGTTGTGTCGCTGTCGTTCAGAGTTGTTAAGTCCATCAGTGCCACCGCTTGGGCAGCGCTTGTTTGCATTTTAGTCATAGCTCTTATATTTGTGTTGCCATATTAGTGACCTATAGTAGCAAATTTTTATCATTCGGCTATAAATCATAACTAATCACCATAAGGCTACTTATTTACTTGTAACTCGTCGCAATCCCTTGTTAACTAAGTCTTAAGCCAAAACAAACCACCTGGTATAACTTTTAGTTATATAAACTTGGTTTTAATTATTTTTTACTTTTTTTAGAGCACTATATTCTGCTTGCCTGCAATAAGCAGTTTCGTTGATGTGTTTTAGGGGTGAGAACAAAGTGCAATATTTACCAATCTTTACCAAATTAGACGACAAACCAGTACTGGTAGTCGGCGGTGGAGATGTCGCGTTACGCAAATGCCGTGCGTTTTTAAAAGCACGTGCCAATGTGACACTAGTCGCCCCTGAGTTTTGCGATGAGCTGCTCGCTCTTGCTAAGCAAGGTGAAGTAAACCTGATTTCTGATACTTTTAAAGAGCAGTATCTGGATCAGCAAATGCTGGTAATCGCCGCAACTGATATAGACAGTGTTAACAAAGATGTTTTCGAACTTGCGAATGCGCGCAATATTTTCGTTAACGTGGTGGATGACCAACCTAAGTGCAGCTTTATTTTTCCATCAATTGTTGACCGTGATCCAATCACAATTGCGATTTCAAGTGCAGGCACAGCACCAGTTTTAGCACGTCGTTTACGTGAAAAACTAGAAACACTTATTCCACAACATATTGGTCCTCTCGCTACATTAGTAGGTAGCTTCCGTAATAAAGTAAAACAGCGCTTTAAACACTTTGCTGATCGTCGCCAGTTTTGGGAGGGCGTATTTGATTCATCAGTGGTAAGCAAAGTACAAGCGGGTAATACCGAAGCTGCTTCAGCGCAATTAGAGCAACTATTAGATGCTAAGCCAGAGCCTGAAGGCGAAGTATATGTTGTTGGTGCAGGCCCAGGTGACCCAGAGTTATTAACACTAAAAGCACTGCAATTAATGCAACAAGCCGACGTCGTTGTTTATGACTACTTGGTTTCTGATGAAATTATGGATTTAGTACGCCGTGATGCCGACTTAGTTTGCGTAGGTAAACGTTTAGGCGATCATAGTGTTGCACAAGAAGATACTAATCAGATGCTGGTCGATTTTGCCAAACAAGGCAAAAAAGTATGCCGTATTAAAGGTGGCGACCCGTTTATTTATGGTCGTGGTGGTGAGGAAGTGCAAGTGCTAGCCGCTAATCAAGTACGTTACCAAATTGTACCGGGTATTACTGCTGCTGCAGGTTGTAGTGCATATGCTGGTATTCCACTTACCCACAGAGATCATGCGCAAGCCATTCAGTTTGTAACAGGTCACTGTAAAAAAGATGGTCAAGAATTAGATTGGCAGTCACTCGCAAAGCCAAATCAGACATTAGCAATTTATATGGGAGTGATTAAATCACCGCATATTCAAGCACAATTATTGAAACACGGCCGCGGTGCAGACACCCCTGTTGCCATAATCGAAAACGGCACACGTAAAGAACAACGAGTGGTTACAGGGCAATTAGGTGAGCTGGCCGATTTGATTTCGCGCCATAGCATTATTTCACCAGCCTTATTAATTATTGGCGAAGTTGCATCATTGCACCATCAGCTTGCATGGTTTGGTAAAACCGAGCAAACCAGCAGCTTTGCCCAGCCAATCACTGGCGTAGCTTAATTTAACTTTTAATCATTTTAGTAGGACGACTAACAATGGCTTTAACACACCTTCAGCAATTAGAAGCTGAAAGTATCAAAATCATGCGCGAAGTAGCTGCTGAGTTTGAAAACCCGGTGATGCTTTACTCAATCGGTAAAGATTCATCAGTGTTATTACACTTAGCACGTAAAGCGTTTTATCCAGCAAAAATTCCATTTCCACTTTTACACGTTGATACCAACTGGAAATTTAAGGAAATGATTGAGTTTCGTGACCGTCTAGCTAAAGAGTATGGTTTTGATTTAATCGTCCACAAAAACCCTGAAGGGTTAGAGATTGATATTAATCCATTTGTACACGGCTCAGCAAAGCACACCGATATCATGAAAACGCAAGGCTTAAAGCAAGCGTTAGACAAATACGGCTTCGATGCTGCATTTGGTGGTGCACGTCGTGACGAAGAGAAATCTCGTGCTAAAGAACGTGTTTACTCATTCCGTGATAAGCACCACAGATGGGATCCAAAAAACCAACGTCCAGAGCTTTGGAATACGTACAACAGCCAAGTTAACCCGGGTGAAAGCATTCGTGTATTTCCATTATCTAACTGGACTGAACTTGATATTTGGCAGTATATCTACCAAGAAAACATTGAAATGGTTCCACTTTACCTTGCTAAAGAACGCCCTGTTGTAGAGCGTAACGGCACGCTAATCATGGTTGATGACGAGCGCATGCCATTGGAAGAAGGTGAAGTACCACAAATGAAATCTGTCCGTTTTCGTACCCTTGGTTGTTACCCGCTAACAGGTGCAGTGGAATCAACGGCAGGAACCTTAACTGAAATTATTGAAGAGATGCTGCTTTCAACCTCTTCTGAGCGTGAAGGCCGCGTGATTGATCACGACTCTGCGGGTTCAATGGAAAAGAAAAAACGTGAGGGCTATTTCTAATGTCTAAAACAAACGACACAATTAATGAAGTAAGAGAGTTAGGCATCGACGCCTACCTTGCGCGTCAGCAAGACAAAAGCCTTTTACGCATGCTTACCTGTGGTAGTGTAGATGACGGTAAGTCGACCCTGATTGGCCGCCTTTTACATGACAGCCATCAAATTTATGAAGACCAACTTGCTGCACTACATAAAGACAATGAAAAAGTCGGTAATGCGGGTGAAGAGCTTGATTTAGCACTACTTGTAGATGGCCTTCAAGCTGAGCGTGAGCAAGGTATTACGATTGACGTTGCTTATCGTTACTTTTCAACAGCAAAACGTAAATTCATCATTGCTGATACGCCAGGACATGAGCAGTACACGCGCAACATGGTTACCGGCGCATCAACCAGCGATGTAGCGATTATCTTAGTCGACGCTCGTTACGGTGTACAAGTGCAGACTAAACGTCATAGCTTTATCTGCGATTCGCTCGGCATTAAGCAGTTTGTTGTTGCAATCAACAAGATGGATATCGTCGATTTCGATGAAACCGTGTATGAGAAAATTAAAGCGGATTATCTAAAATTTGCAGAGCAGCTAAATGTTACTAATATCAAGTTTGTACCTATGTCAGCGCTCAAGGGTGACAACGTAGTAACACGCTCTCTACACACACCTTACTACGCAGATAAACCACTGCTTGAGTTACTTGAAGACTCACCAGCGGCTGAAATTGATAGCGGTTTTGAAGCACGTCTTCCTGTGCAATATGTTGTGCGCCCTAACTTAGATTTCCGTGGCTTCCAAGGCACTTTAACGTCTGGCAAGTTCAGTGTTGGTGATGCAGTAAAAGTTTTACCATCTGGTAAAAGCTCAAGCATTAAAGAAATTGTGACTTTCGATGGTAACCTAGATACGGCTGAAGCAGGTCAAGCAATCACTTTAACGTTAAATGATGAAATTGATATCAGTCGTGGTGATGTTATTGTGCCAGCAGCTTCAAAAGCGGCTGTTACTAACCGTATTCAAGCTAAATTAGTATGGATGCATGAAGCACCGTTAGTATTAGGTAAAAGCTACAACTTTAAGTTAGGCAGCAAAAACACCTCAGCAGTGGTTAGAAAGATCGATCACACCATTGATGTAAATACCCTTGAGCATGGTCAAGCTGACTCATTACAACTTAACGAAATTGCTATTGTAACCTTAGAGCTTACTGAAACAATTTTGGCCGATGAGTACCACAACAACCATGAAACAGGTGCGTTTATTTTAATTGATCGCCTATCAAACTTAACCGTTGCGGCAGGTATGATTGAACAATTACTTAGCACTGAAGAGCAGCAAAGTAGCTTTAGCGACTTTGAAGTTGAATTTAATGCTTTAGTACGCAAGCACTTCCCTCATTGGCAAGCGCTTGATATAACTAAGCTTAAATAATCATTATTCGCCTGTTATAGGAAGTAAAAAGCATGTATCAACAGCTGGTATTAACAGGCATTATGCTGGTATTAGTGGGGTGTCTTTTTGGCACTCGACTAAAACCAGCATGGTTATTTGTCGGTGCTATTGGTATTAGTTATTTAGCAGGGCTGATCAGTCTTGAAGATATGCTAATTAACTATGCAAACCCTTCTTTAATTACGCTTATTCTACTTGTACTCGTTTCGATAGCTGTAGAAAAAACCACGCTAGTGCAAAAGCTTGCTCAGTCTCTTTCGAAAGGCAGCCTGACAAGTTCGGTGACAAAACTAGGTTTATCAACTGCCTTTTTATCATCATTTACTAATAATACTGCGGTAGTGGCATCACTGATTAGTGCAATAAAAGAAAGCCCGACCCATTCACCGTCTAAGCTTTTATTACCTTTATCGTATACCGCCATTTTAGGTGGCACAATTACACTGATTGGCACTTCAACCAATTTAATTGTTAATGGCTTTGCCGTTGAAGCAGGAATGGAGCCCCTTGGTTTTTTTGATTTTACCTTGATTGGTTTAGGCGCATTGAGCGTCGGACTTATCACTATTTTGGTGATGCTCAAGTATTTACCAGATAACGGTAAAAACGACCAAGAAGTGGTGCCCTTTTACCTTGAAGGTAAAGTAGAAACAGGTTCGAAATTAATTGGTAAAAGTGTTGAAGAGAATGGCCTTCGTGAATTAAAAGACTTGTTCTTAGCAGAAAGAATCCGTGGTGATAAACGAATTTGCGCGGTTACACCAAAACAAGTTATCAAAGAAGGTGACGTACTGCTGTTTGTAGGTGACATAAAGTCAGTGCCTCTGCTTACCCAATTTGATGGCTTAAAAGTTGTGCACGACAAACATGAGAAAGACGTTGAGCACCTAGTTGAAGTTGTTGTTAGCCATTCTTCAAAATACATTGGTAAAACAATTAAAGAAGTTCGCTTTCGTGAGCAGTTTCATGCTGCCGTTATTGCTATTCGTCGCGGCCATGACCGTTTACAAGGCGGTTTAGGTAAAGTTCAATTGCAAGCGGGTGACTTATTGATCCTTGCGCCTGGCAAAGAGTTTTACTCGCTACCCAATTTAAAGCGCGAGTTTGTTTATATTTCAGGTCTTGATTTACAAACCCATTTAAAACCTAAGCAATCAAATATTGTGTTAGCGAGTTTTGCAACCGTATTGGGGTTAAGTATTATTGGTCTTGTTCCCTTAGTGAAAGGCCTACTCGTTCTTCTTATCGGTTTAATGCTAACGGGCACAATCAAGCTAAGTGAAGTAAAACGTCGTTTTCCGATTGAGTTACTCGCAGTAGTGGGTAGTGCTATTGGCCTTGCCAAACTCATGATAGGCACAGGGCTTGCCGGTGAAATTTCATCAGCCATGTTATACGTTTTAGGTGACTTTGGGCCCTACGGAGCATTTATCGCAATATTTTTAATGACGGTTTTGTTTACCGAACTCATTACCAATAATGCCGCTGCTGCGCTTTCGTTTCCGGTAGCGTATGCACTAGCCGTTGGTTTTGATGTATCACCGTTGCCTTTTATTATGGCTGTCGCATTTGGTGCATCGGCTAGCTTCATTTCGCCATTTGGTTATCAAACTAACTTGATGGTTTACAGCGCGGGAAACTACCGCCTTAAAGATTATATTGCCATGGGCTTACCTTTATCGATTATTTACTCGATTACGGTTTTAACACTCATACCACTGGTATTCCCATTTCAATAACGAGAGTAAAGAAAATGGATGAAAATATCGTTTGGCATAATTACGCCATTAGCAAATCACAGCGTAGTGAGCAAAAAAAGCATAAGCCAACCATTCTATGGTTCACTGGTTTTTCAGGTTCAGGTAAAAGCACTGTTGCAAACGCACTAGAAAGCGCATTAAACCAATTAGGCGTTCACACCTACCTACTCGATGGCGACAATGTGCGTCATGGCTTGTGTAAAGATCTTGGCTTTACTGATGAAGACCGCGTTGAAAACATTCGTCGCGTAGGCGAAACCGCAAAGTTGATGGTCGATGCCGGTCTTGTGGTATTAACCGCATTTATTTCGCCGTTCCAAAGCGAACGCGATATGGTAAGAAACTTAGTAGAGGATGGTGAGTTTATTGAGGTATTTTTAGATACCCCGCTTGAAGTGTGTGAAACCCGCGACCCTAAAGGGCTTTATAAAAAAGCCCGTGCAGGTGAAATTAAGCACTTCACCGGTATAGACTCAGACTACCAAATCCCTGCATCGCCAGAAATTAAAATCGATACCAGCAAAAACACCCTAGACCAATCGGTGCAAGAACTGGTAGCGTATTTAAAACAACAGCAAATTATAGGTTAAGTCATGAATCAAACGGAACTGCTAGAAGAAATATTACTCCTCGCACGCCAAGCAGGTAGTGCAATAATGGGGATTTACGAAAAGGACTTTAATGTTGAGTACAAAGCTGATGAAAGCCCAGTTACCGACGCCGACCTAGCAGCTCACAAAGTGATTGTGAATGGCTTACAACACCTCACCCCTGATGTACCAATTCTAAGCGAAGAAAGCGCTGATATTAGCTGGGATATCCGTCAAACTTGGCAACGCTACTGGTTAGTAGACCCAATTGATGGCACCAAAGAGTTCATTAAAAAGAATGGCGAGTTCACCGTGAATATTGCCTTGATTGAAAAAGGTAAACCAGTATTGGCAGTTGTCGATGCACCGGCATTAGGTGTGTCGTATATTGCTGCTGAAGCAATTGGTGCCTTTAAAGATAAAGGTGATGAGCGTATCGAACTTAAGGTAACCCGTAAGCCAAATAAAGGGCTGATCCGTGTTGTCGGAAGCCGCTCGCACCCTTCTCCTGATTTAGCAGAATTCGTAAAACAGTTTGAAGATGTAGAAATGGTTTCAAAAGGCAGCTCGCTAAAACTTTGTCTTGTTGCCGAAGGTAGTGCTGATATATACCCACGCCTTGGCCCAACCTGTGAGTGGGATACGGGAGCAGGTCATGCGATTGCCGAAATAGCCGGCGCAACGGTTAGCAAACTCGATGGCAGCCCACTACTGTATAACAGTAAAGAAGAGTATCTGAATCCGTTTTTTGTCGTATCAGCATTACAGAACTAAAAAGATTTCCGTTAAATATCGTAGGCTGGGTAGAGCGCAGCGAAACCCAGCATTGAGCCATAAACTTTAATATTCCCTACTTTATAGGCACTTCTATCTAGCCAATAAGTCCTTGTTCCTATAGTATTTTGCTATCTTATCTATTAAAGGAATAACCATGACGACTGTTGAAAAAGCAATTGAAGCCGGCTATGAGGCACAAATTAGCGCACTTTATAAAGCGCTTTCACAAGGGGTGCTTGCCGCTAATGGCGATGAAAGTGAAATCACTGCAGCTGAGGCACGTTTTAAGAAAGGTTTAGCATTCGCCGCAGACATTAAAGCTCGCGCACTTGCAGCAGCAGAATAAATACCACAACTGGGCTTTTCTAAATGAGCCCAGTTCTCTTCCTTTGTAAGTCTCTCCTTACAGCATAGTTATCTAAATACAACGCTAAAACATGCATTCTTAGTCGCTTTTCTATATGCTGCGCGACAATTATTATTCTAATAGTGGAGTGCTAATGAACACACATCAAGATGCTATGCCGTATGATGCATCGACAACAAGTAGTAACTCAAAATGGAATCTTCATGACACCCAATGGGTGTTAAGTTTATTTGGCACCGCAGTCGGTGCTGGGATTTTATTCTTACCAATTAATATCGGCATCGGCGGATTTTGGCCATTGATTATCATGGCATGCCTTGCTTTTCCGATGACCTACTTAGCCCATAGAGGCTTAGCCCGATTTGTTTTATCATCAAAAAAGCCTGAAGCTGACTTTACTGATGTAGTAGAAGAGCACTTTGGCATAAATGCCGGGCGCTTGATCTCTTTACTGTATTTTCTCTCTATCTTCCCTATCTTACTTATTTATGGTGTTGGCCTAACAAATACCGTTGATAGCTTTATCGTTAATCAGTTAGGCATGGAGTCGCCACCACGCGTGTTGTTATCTGGCGTACTCGTTGGCGGTATGATCAGCTTAATGCTGGGTGGCGAAGCATTGATGTTACGTGCTTTTTCGATACTTGTTTATCCACTTGTCGCTATTTTGTTTTTCTTATCGATTTATTTAATCCCAAGCTGGCAAATGCCAGATGTATCTGTACCTGAGTTTTCGGGCTTCATGAAAACACTTTGGTTATCAATACCTATCATTGTATTTTCATTTAGCCATGCAGCTGCAATATCAAGCTTTGTGCATGTACAGCGTGCTCACTACGGCAACAATGCTAAAATGAAGTCAGAAGCAATTCTGAAGCGTACCAGCCTACTATTAATTGTGTTTGTTTTACTGTTTGTATTCTCGTGTGTGCTGTCACTATCTACTGAACAAATGGTACAAGCAAAAGCTGATAACGTGTCTATCTTGTCATTCCTTGCCAATATCACTGATAACTCATTTATTGCGACCTTAGGACCATTAGTTGCTTTTATTGCGATTACGTCTTCATTCTTAGGTCACTTCTTAGGTGCCCGTGAAAGCTTCAACGGTCTTGTTAGTAAGCAAGCACATATGAACCCTAAACTCGTTGATAAGATTGGCACTGTTATCATGTTCTTCGCTATTTGGTATTGCTCAGTGATCAACCCAAGTATTTTAGACATGATGGATCAGTTATCAGGCCCAATCATTGCCATGATACTTTTCATCATGCCAATGATTGCCGTTTATAAAGTACCTAGCTTACACAAATACAGAAACCGCTTGAGCACACTGTTCGTATTAACAGTTGGCTCTCTTGCTGTATTTGCGCTTATTTACAGCATGATTCAATAGTCAACAACTGCTTATACATTAAGAAGCCCAGCAGGGAAGCCTGCTGGGCTTTTTTAGTTCGCGAGTTTCGAGAGTAAAGTTAAAAAGGGTAACGTTTTAAGGTCTGGTAGATTGGGTAGAGCTAAGTGAAACCCAACACAGAGCTATCAGCTTTCAGCGTTCAGCCGCTCGGTGGAGGTGTTTTGGTCAGAGTCCCCCCTAAGCAATAAGATCCCGCCGGAGGCACTAAGAATTGCTAGGTTCTAGGTTCTAGGAAGAGTGTCGTTGTAGGAATGGCATCAACCATGAATATATTGGTTATGGCCTAGATTCGGCACTGAAGTACCTCCTACAAGGTTTTGTTGCTGAGGGAGACTCTGCACTATACAACCCCACATTTCAGCTGACGGCTGACGGCTGAAAGCTGACAGCTCCAGACGCAAAAAAGCCCGACTCTTTCGAATCGGGCTTTCTTTAATTTGGAGCC